>DIZX01000016.1 GCA_002429485.1 Patescibacteria group bacterium UBA6017
GCCCGGGCGTCACGAGCAGGTGGTGGATGATGCCCTCGCTGGTGGCCGTGACCTCCCAGCAGGCGGCCCGCACCACGAAAGGCCGCTGGTAGCGTCGCGCCACGAGCCCGGACACTCCCGCCAGGAAGTCGGCCACCTGGGTGGGCGTGACGCCCCGGGGAAAGGTCACTGCGTAACTCGCAAGCTGCTCGGTCCAGGCGCTCCGGCTATTCCACCGCAGAGCGAGGGTCAAGCACAGAGCCAGTCCGCATGCGAGCGTCACGAAGATGATTGCCTCGCTCACAGGTCGACCTCCCCTCGGGTACGCGGCGCGGTGGCATTCCTAAGCTCTGCTGCCTCCCGCTCCTCCGCCTGCAGCTGCCGCGCCAACTCGATGAGCGCCAACACGTATAGCCGCACATCAGGCTCTTTGCGCGCTACGGCATGAACCTTGATTCGTCTCGCCATGACACCCCTCCTTCCAACAAGCTGACTAAAGGCGTGGAAACCCGGCAACGCTCTTTGGGCTTGTCTCTCAAGGCATTGAGGACGCCGGGCTCCACGTGCAGGTATTTATACGTTGCATGAAGGCAACGATCATCAGGCAAAGTGCAGGTCGGCCCACCGCGCCCACTCTTAATTACCTGGACGATTGCACAGGCTCATCCGAGGCCGCCCATGCTGATATCTCAATGCCCCCTGATTGCCCCTCGCATTCCAGCTCGAGGGCTGCGGTAGCAAACACCTGCTACCACTTGCCAACCTTGCCTAGGATGATCTTTGCCACGATCACGACGCCCAGCAGCATGAAGATCAGGGGGAGCAGCGTCTGAAGCACCTTCCATATCGCCGGCAACACGAGCCAGAGGGCGACCAGCAGGAGCAGGACGCGCCCGAGACCGACGAGGTCTTTCAACGGTTGCCGCCTCGCAGGTCACGCAGCCGGCGCGCCGCGTTCACTTCCAGCACCCGGAGTCGTTCGACGGTCTGCTCGTAGTCCTCGGACGCCAAGTCCGGCTCATACGGGGGCAGGATCTGCTCGACGCGCCGCGGTCGGCTGGTTGCTTGGCCAGTGGCTTTCAGCGAGGACCCCAGCGCCATCAGGGCGAGCACCAAAGCCCCTCCCACGCCGAACACCCAGCCGAGTACCTGCGTCACTGTGTCCATGGCTCAGCGCTCCCGTGTCATGTACCGGGCGATGTGCTGTGCCGCTGCCATCGCGAAGACTTGCTCGATCTCCCGGCAGCTGTACTCCAGGCTCGGGCTCTGCCGGGTCGTCTCTTCGATCCGCCGATTGATCCGCTGCAGCCCGCTCAGCGCGTCGTGGGTCAGCCGCTCACCATTCGTGATGACTTGCTCGACGACGTGCGCCTCTTCCCGCTCGGCCGCGTCCACCACCGCCCGCGTCACCGAGCGTTCTGCCTCGATCCGTGCCAGCTGCTGCCGCGTCCGCCAGTCGATCTCCCGACCCGTGCGGTCGTAGCGTGCCAGCCCGGCACCGCCGGACGCCGGGGCGTAGCCCTGAATATCCCGGCTCATCGCGCTGCCTCGCTCGCGTTGCTGCTCGGCCAGGCTGAGCGCTTGCACCCGGGGCACATCACCTTCGGTGCCCACACGCCCTCGCTGCCGCCGCACCGGGTGCAGCACAAGCCGCGATCCGCCACCCTCTGCCACGACCGCCGGCTGACACGTCGATCGGCCGCCTTCCTCGTCTCGTTCATTTCGTCTCCTCATCCGTCAGGGCTGATCGTTCATTTACCTTGCTAAACACAATGCGTACAGCGCACCAGCACGCTTGACAGCACCAATGCCGGGCGGCACGAGATCCCCTCCGTTCTCCATATGGTTTCCTCGCTTTCTGTCGTTGTTAGGAACAACGCTAAGACCGCGCTTTCAAGCCGCGCGGCCAGTGAGCGTCCAATCTGCGGCCATTAAGCGGCCACAACTGGGAACCGGTCGGGCGAGAAGAGGCCCGCTCCTGACGGAGCGGGCCTTGGGGGTAGTGGCAGGCGGAGGATCTCCTGAGCTCCTACTCGGGTTGTCGTGCAAAACGGCGAAACAATACTGCCCGGAAGTAGTCCCGATCGAGACAGAGGGCATCACCATGGTCGAGGTCGAGGACGCCGATCGCGCGCCGTTCATATGACCCCCCACCTGGTGCGCCCTTGTAGTGGAGAATCGAAGGGTCCTCTAACCACTTAGCAACAATGAAAATTACCCCTCCTAGATAGGTTCCAAAGTCGCCACCAGACTCGACGACAGCGTCGCCATGTTCGAGCCACTCCAGGATGTACTCCTGAAGTGGAGCCGTATCTTCCGGCTGGTCGTGGCGTTGAATGAAGTCTCGAAAGTCGTCAAACAATGCTTGGGCTGCACTCATTTTCATCAACTACTCTCGGAGTGAAGAAAGATTGTTACTCACTCCTCATGAATGCGCCTAATGATAGAAGATTGCAAGCCAAAACGATATGTCGACTCCGGGGACTGCTATGCTTCTGCTCAAGCAGTATTCCCGGGAACTGGTTGCTGACGGAGTTGAGGCTTGGTGTGGACCTACGAAGGCATAGGACGGGACGTAAAGATGCTTGCGGACAGGTCATGCAAAGTCGATGTCCTGTCCGAATGCGCAACTCTCTTGGAGCTCCCGCCTCTGCAATCGGTACTGCGGGGTAAGGACAAGTCCATACGAGCATATGTTCTTCGGGAGTTCATGAGGGCCGTTGTCGCTCGCGCAGACGAGGACGATGTGACACTGAAGGCCGCCGGTGCGTTAATCGGTGTGGCTTCACGTCCGGGCAGACGCAAAGAGTTTCGCCAAGAAGATGCAGGTGCAATATTGGGCCGTGAGTCACGGACCATTCGTCGCCCAGCGAAAGAAGCTGAACTTATCGCAGAACTCGTAACTGCTGTCATCGACTTCTTGAGGGATACCGAATCTGTCGACAAATTCGTGCGAACGAATCAACTGTGGCTTGAGTCGCGTGACCCAACTCGGATTGACGCTTCTCAGACTGAAGACAAGTCCCGAAGACGGGTCTCGTCTGAAGACAAGCCCCGTGGACGCGTTTCTTCCAATGAGATGATAGACGTCGTGGGTGGACTCCTTAAGTCAGCCCCTCAAGATCCAGTAGCGAGAGCCATATTCGATCGAATAGCGATGACCGCGCGCCACGGAACCAACCCAACGTTGGCAAAGCAGTGGCGCAGCCGCTTCGAGAGTCATTACAATTTGCGGGGGCGAGTTAAAGAATTGGGCGCTCGTCTGCTAACCGCCGCGCAGGCGAGGCGGGAGCAGCCCCTCCGCTGGGATTCGAACAAATCCCATTACGCTCTGACGAGCTATTCTTGCTTCCTGATGGTTCACGCGGAGATTAATATTTTTGTTTTGCGCCACGGTGGGCTCTGGGTGCTAGGTGATACCGAAGTCGAACAAGAAATTTGTGAGTCTATTCACAGACTGTATCTCTATTCGCCGTTCGACATCAGCGACGATGGGTGGCTACGACTCCTTCTAGCACATGAGCAAGGCGGAAAGACTCTCAGTCCTGTCGAGCGAGCACACACCATACCCAACATGCCCGGCGGACCTCATGTTTACCTCGAGTGGGAGCAGTTTCTGTCAATGTGCAACTGCGAGGATGACGCGCGCCCGTCTGAAGAGTGTCGCGTCCACGCCATGATCCAAGAATGCAACCGGTACTCCGATCTCACGGAAAAGCTATTGACGCGCCAGTTTTCTGCCCCTGATGACCCCCTAGCGATCCAACAGGAGTAGTGGGGGCAAATCACTTGCCCCATGGCATAGCCACGATATTTATTGGTGTGGGTGTAAATTGTTGCGACTCACGCGCCGGTATCTATCAGGCAATGCGCAGGGGTATCAGCTAGGCTTCACGCAAAGGGCATTACAAACTTGCGCCTAATATATATTCCATATAAAATTATAGGCATAAGCTGTATGTGAGAAGTGAGTATTTCGAGGCCAATCTTGAGGCGAAGAATCCGAACCATTATCTCCCGTACAGCACCGCTCCTGACCTTGGTCGGGCTATTTGGCTTGAGCGCGATTGTGCCGGCGAGTCCGGCGCAGGCCTCGCCGCCGAGCCCAGGAATCAACAACAAGGTCAACTACCAAGGTCGGCTACTCAACGCGGCCGGAGCGGTGATTGCCGACGGCAATTACAACATGAAGTTTAGAATCTACAAGAATGGTGACGGCCTGGTAGCTGGATCTACAGATGGCACAACTCCTGGAGATACCGCCTGCACCAGCCTGCCGGATTGTCAGAGTACGGCTGGTACTTCCCTGTGGAGTGAGGAATGGCTTAACCAGGCGGGTAACGGGGTGACAGTCAAGAACGGCTACTTCTCGGTCAACTTGGGCTCCATCACTTCACTGGTGGGAATCGACCTCAACCAACCGGTACTGTGGCTCTCGACCAACATCGCCGGCAGTCCGAACTCGACCTCGGTAACCTGTACGCCCTTCTCGGCCTGTACGGGTGACGGGGAAATGTTGCCGATGCGGCGAATGGGGAGCGCGGTCTACGCGGTGAACGCAGGTACGGCTAATACCTGCCTGACGTGTATTTTGCAGGCGCCAACCAGTACGGCCCAGAACACGATTGCTCCCTTGGTCAACAGCGTGGTGGCTCTGACGGTGAAGGCGACCACGGGAACGGCGGCTCAAACGGTAGATATCCAGCAGACCCAGAACGCCGGCAACATCACGACCGAAAATACCGGGGCCACTAGCGCCAGCTTGCTGAGCGTTAGTCAATCCAGTTCGGCCTACACGGGGACGGCCTTGCTGGTGAACGTAGCGAATGGTTCCGGGTCGTTTGCCTCGGGAGCGTTCCTGGATCTGCAGGCCAACGGGGTGTCGAAATTTAAGGTTGATAACTTGGGAGCCGTCACCTTGGCAGGGGCTCAAGCGGCCGACATTACCACCTTGGCGGGGACGGCCCCGACGGCGCTGGTATTCCAGCCCGGCAATAACACCTCGGCGAGTTCGGCTGGGGCGGGTCTTACGCTCCAAGCCGGCAATGACACAGGAGCCACGGCTTCGACCGGTGGGACTCTGACGCTGAAGGGCGGTAATGGCACGGGTAGCGGCACCAAGACGGGTGGCAACGTAGTGATTGATGCCGGCACTGGAGCGACCGCAAATGGCTCTATAAGTATCGGAACGGCTAATGTCGGGACTATCACCGTCGGCAACACCACTGGCGCAACGGCCGTTAACGTTAACGCTGGCACCGGCAACTTAAACTTAAGTACCAATAGCGCCAGCGCTTCGATTATTGCTAAGACTAATACCAACTCCACCACCGCTTTCCAGGTCCAAAACGCCACCGCCCTTCCAGTAGTAAACGTCGACACCACCAACCAAACTCTCACCGTCAGGGCGGGGAGTGATACCGCTACCCTGGGTGCGGAACTGTACCCGACTAACAACTTCGCTACCGACTGGACCAACACGGGTTGGAACGTGGGGACTACTACTCAGGCGACTAATACCAGCACCAATACCGCCGCCCTGACCAACACCACGGTAGCTATTACAAATGGCGCCACCTACCAAGTTGGTTTCACGCTCAGCGGTGCTTGCGGTTCTTCATCCGATACAATTACCGTCTCTATCGGAGGCGTAACCCCGGCCCAGGGAGTATTAAGCGGGAGTAAGAACTGCAGTGGGACGTATAGTTACAATGTAACCGCTACCAGTGCCACAAATCTTGCTTTTACGCCAACGTCAACCTGGTTGGGTACCATATCTGCGGTCACAATTAAGCAAATAACGGGCTTGATTAACCCGGCCTTGGTAGTTAGAAACGCCAGCGGTAATGCCGACCTCGAAGTTCGGGCCAGTGGGGATAACAGCAACCTGTTTATTGGCATTAGTTCTGGTATTAATAATACCAGCAGCGGTACCGCCAACACCGCCCTTGGCAGCTGGACTCTCGACGTCAATACGACCGGATCAAGCAATACCGCCAATGGCTATTGTGCTCTCTGTAGTAACACTACCGGTAGCCAAAATACCGCCAATGGCGCTTACGCTCTTCGTCGCAACTTAACAGGAACGGATAATGTCGCCCTTGGTGCGACGGCTCTCCAATCCAACACCAATGGCGCTGGGAATACTGGTATCGGCACCTACGCCCTTACTTCTAACACTACGGGTTCCAACAACACCGCTAATGGCTGGGGTGCTATCTCCACCAACACCACCGGCACTCAGAACACGGCCATTGGTCAGCAGGCGCTCAATCTCAACACAACCGGCTCGTATAATTCCGCCCTTGGTCTTGGTACCCTTCAGAACAACACTACGGGTACTAATAACACGGGTAATGGTTATCAGGCTCTCAATGCGAATATTACCGGTTCCTTCAATACCGGCATTGGCAACCGGGCTGGCTACCAGGACTCCGGCAATCAGTTCGCCACCGGTGCCGCGCTCTCGGGTTCCACCGCCATCGGGGCCTACGCTCAGGTGCAGGCGAACAATAGCATTGTGCTGGGGTCAATCGATACCCCCACCAAAGTCGGCATCGGCACCACCATCCCGCTAAACACCTTCAGTGTTTCCCCGGTAGCCTACAGCACTGGTACGGCCTACCAAACAACTACCGCCGTAACTGGTGTCGGCACCAGCTGGCAATCTTCCGGTCTGGTCAAGGTCGGTATGCAATTTATCTACTCCACCGGACAAACCGGTACTATTACCGCCGTCAACAGTGATACCAGCATAACCTTGTCGACCAGCCAAACCGTCTCCTCGACACCCGGTACTGCCTACCGCATTCACAACACTGGCTTCAACGTTACTAGTGCCGGTAATACCTTCGTGCAGAACACAAGCACCACAGCCTTCCAGGTCCAGAATGCTGCCGCCGTACCCGTCGTAAGCGTCGACACCACCAATCAAACCCTGACCGTTAGAGCGGGGAGTGATACGGCTACGCTCGGCTCAGAACTATATCCAACCAACAACTTCGCTACCGACTGGACCAACACGGGCTGGAATGTCGGCACCACCACTCAGGCGACGCATAACACAGGTAATACCAACGCCCTGACCAACACCACAGTTGCCATCACCGCCGGCGCCACCTACCAAGTTGGCTTCACTTTGGGCGGTACTTGCGGTATCTCGACCGACACCATCACGGCTACCATTGGTGGCCAGACCCTCAGTGGGGGAGCCTTAACTGGGAATAAGAATTGTAGCGGAAATTATAGCTACATCGTTTACATTAACAACACTAACAGCCTGGCCTTCACCCCGACGTCTACCTGGCTGGGCACCATTAGCGCTGTCACTATTAAGCAGATCACCGGGACAATCAATTCGGCGCTAACGGTTAAGAACACTAGTGGTACCTCTGTCCTCGAAGTCCGAGCCAGCAGTAACGTAAACAACGTTTTCATTGGTTTAGCCTCAGGCACGAATGACACCAGCAGCGGTATTGAAAACACTGCTCTTGGCAATTATGCCTTATGGTCCAACACCACTGGTGTGGACAATGTTGCCACTGGCGCCGGTGCCCTACAGGGCAACACTACCGGCTCCTATAACGTCGCCAGCGGTGCCTGGTCTCTCTATAACAACTCCACCGGCAGCCACAATACCGCTAACGGTGCCTCTACCCTCTTCTATAACACCACCGGTATCGATAATACCGCCACCGGCGACTCCGCTCTCCAGTCGAATACCACCGGTACCGATAATACCGCCACCGGTAGTTATAGCCTCTCCTATAACACCACCGGACAATACAACGATGCTCTCGGCAGCACTGCCCTTCTTCACAATACGTCTGGATCCTGGAACAATGCCTTCGGCGGAGCTGCGCTCCAGGGCAACACCTCGGGCGGCGGTAACACTGCCTTTGGCGATTCTGCTCTCGTAGGAAACACTAATGGCTGGAGCAATACGGCCTTCGGAGCCAGTGGGCTTAAGTCTAATACCACCGGCTCTAGTAACACCGCCATCGGTAGTTATGCCGGCTATCGGGATACCGGCACTCAGTTCTACACCGGCGCCGCGCTCTCAAATGCCACCGCCATCGGTGCCAACGCTCAGGTCCAGGCGAGCAATAGCATCGTGCTGGGTTCGGTAGATACGCTGACTAGCGTGGGTATCGGCACTACCGTACCGACCAATTTCCTCAGTGTTAGTCCGCTCGATTACCAGGCGGGTACTGCGACCCGCACGAACTCCTCGGCTATCTTGGCGGGAACTGCTACTACTTGGACGTCTGCAATGATTGGCGATGTTATCGTCTTTGCGGACGGTACTACCAACACGGTTTTGTCTTGGACGGATGCTACGCATATCACCATGGGCACTACTTTCGGCGGTACGACCGACGCCGGCACGGTGTATTACCGTTTCCATCTTGCTGGATTGCAAGTGACGAGCACCGGATTAACTCAAGCGGCTAATGGGCTGGTGGTAGGTTCATCTACTACTGATGCCGCTCTGAATTTATTGCAACTTGACTCCTTCAACACTTTTGCCGACACGGCGACCTGTAGCTCGTCTACCAACCAGGGCGCGTTGTATTACAACACCAACACTAGCGCTCCGTCAGTTCGGGTTTGTGAGGATGGCTCATGGAGTGACGTCGTGACCACGAAGGACACCGGACTGATAATGTTCGGAGTCGTGCCGGACAGCGGCGCGACTAACCCAGGCGACTTGGCGGGTATCGTGGCTACGGGCTCTGGTCCGTGTCGCGTATACATGGGTAATGCGACCAACAAGATTAGCTGGACAGGCTGTGTGGCCTACTCCGGTGGTCGACGAGTGGTTGTGGCTGCTGGGTCGAACGTCGCTACGTCTGCGAATACTGCCAATAACTGGTCACATCTATGTCTGAACGGCACCAGTAACCAAGCCTCATTAACAGCTGTTAACGCATCCGAAACATCTACATTGCCAACTTGGTCGGCCACAGCACCGATATTGTGTCTGGCAGATGTAAAAAACAACGCCGGCGGTACAGCGATTGGGGCAATATTTGATACCCGCACGTTTACTACTTCAACAAAGCAGATTGTTAACGTGGTCACTACGGCACCGTCGCTTGGGATGATGGTCAAGATTGCGGGTGCGGTGGGCCAGTATACGCCCACGACAGCTGCTAACGATCAAATCCAAGGCGTAGTGGTAGCATCTGCTAATACGACGACTGCCAACGCCATGAACGCGATAATCGCTACGAGCGGTCCGGCTTCGGTGAAGGTGTTAACTACCGGTACGTTCAACCAGTATGTAATCGCGAGTAGCACGGCGGGGTATACCACTACCAGTGCCACTGTTAGTGGTACGGCTTACGGCAACGCTGGTTTGGCCCTAACCTCAATTAGTACAACTTGTTCGGCAAGCAACGATAACTGTCGCGGCTCAGTGTTGCTGAACTTCCTGCCACGCTAATATGCGATTATGCGGCGAGCGGAAGAGATGATTGACTGCCATCATAAGACCGGAGGGCAAAGAGTAACCTTCTTTAGTATCTAATGAGTAGACCTTGCCAAGGGGCTCGATATCTCATAACGTGTTAGATATTATTAACTATTCTGTCATTGAGGCGACATCGTCGCTTGCGTCGGTGGATGCTCGTGTCGAGCCTTATGCCTCCATGCCGCGAAGGGTCTGCCGTCCGGGTTGTCGGGCGTCTCGCCTAGAGTCGTCGACGAGCGGCCTCGGACTGGGTCAAGCGGGTCTCGCTCGGTTCTACCCGATGACAGTACGAGGAAGCGAGGCCATGCCGGGCGGACCTCATGTTTACCTCGAGTGGGAGCAGTTTCTGTCAATGTGCAACTGCGAGGACGACGCGCGCCCGTCTGAAGAGTGTCGCGTCCACGCCATGATCCAAGAATGCAACCGGTACTCCGAGCTCACGGAAAAGCTATTGACACGCCAGTTCTCTGCCCCTGATGACCCCTAGCGATCCGACAGGAGTAGTGGGGGCTGTACTGCAAAGCAGCCTTTTGAATCGCTGGCTCCCCTCATGAACATGCTCGCCGGTCAGCTTCCTCGTCGTTCTGCAGAAGGCACAGGTGTCGGACATGGAATCACCTCGTCTCGTGGGCGACTCTCGGGGCAGAGCGTCGTCAAAGGTAGTGACGTGAGCACCATGGCCATCCGCTCGTTCATCGATGCCCCGCTCGCTCGGCCGTGCCGATCGCTGACGTACTGGTGCCATCGCGAGGGATGCCGAGCCTCACCGTTGAGGGTCCAAATGTAGTCCTTGCCAGATTCCCGGGCACACTCTCCGACATAACACAGCTGAGCCCGTTGATTCGCTGCCGCCTGACCAGTAAGTCCGCTCACACCCCATCCGGCGAGAAGGTGATCAGCTTCAGTGATGACCTGTCTCAGCCGCGAGCGCGCTGCCTCCCACCCATCGCTTGCTCTTCCAGCCCTGTTGATCGCCGTGACGTCGCGGGTCGGGATTGCGAACAGGTTGGCGATCTCCAAGTCATCACATTCGAGCAAGCCCGCGACGACGCGAAGATGGCGGATGGTTTGCGCGCCGCCGGCGATCGGTGGGTTGAGCAGCAGTGCTCCCAGACTGGTCACTGACTCCCGGCCTCAGCCCACGCTGCCCAGGTCGAGCCGAGCTCGACCGCCACCCCATCGCCGCCCAAGATGAAGTATTCAGCGTCCGGAGATTCGGGCCACGGTGTATCTGCCGCTGCGGCGTCGAGGGACAAGACGAGTTCGTAGAGCGGGGTGCCCGTCGCCTTGAGGCCGCCCGCCGCGCTGGTAGGAGTCACCTCGCTCGCCGGGCTGGTGAGACCGTTTGGTAACGGAGCTGTAAACGCCGCGACGTCGTAGTAGATGTCCGCCATGCTTTGACGCGCCGCCTACAGTGCCAGCGACTTACCTTTTGCGATCTGTTCCACGGTGCGCTTGATTGCCTTCGGCTCACCGCCGTCAAGAAATCGCACGGCGGAGAGCGCGGCGTAGTCCCGGTCGAGCTCGAACGACAGCCAACGCCGTCCTAGATCTTCGGCAGCCCGCCCGGTGGTGTTCGAGCCGCCGAAGAAGTCGACCACAAGGTCTCCGGGATCGGTGCACATCTCGATGAAGAAGGCCGGCAACTTGACCGGGAACCGCGCCGGGTGCCCGGCCAGACCCAGTGTCTTACAGGCCCGAAGATAGGCATCGTTGGACTGGCTGTTGGGGATAGCCAGCAAGTTCGAGGGCAGCGCACCGCCGTTGTCTCGACCAAAGGCTTCGCCGATGGTGTGCTCTGACGGTCGTTGCTTCGGCGTGTAGTACCGCACCGGATCTCGCAGCAGCCGCTCCATCGATTTGGAGTACGGCACACGCACCCGGCTGACGTCTGCCTTCGGCTGCTTGGTCTTGCAGAGCCACCAGACGGTGTTGACGGCGTCCTTGGCGCGGATCTTGCGCTTGTTCACCCACTCAATGGGCGACGGCAGCTTCGAGGGGTTGTACCAGTAGAACTCCTCAGCCAAGTGGTAGCCGAGGTCGTCAACGAATGCCAGGAGCGCCCGGAACTGGTGGAGCGAGCGCACTGGAACGCCGCGCTGGTACGCCCCGCCGATATCGATCACCAGGCTGCCGGTCGGCTTGAGAGCATCCTTCGCCAGCTTGGCGAAGTCCGTCAACCAGGCGACGTAGCCCTGTTGATCTTCGTTGCCGTAGGCCTTCTTCCGGAGTAGCGGGAACGGCGGACTCGTGACGAAGAGATCGACGCTGTTCGCGGGCAGCTCGGCCAGAAGGTTCAGACTGTCACCGCTGAGCTGGGTGCCCAGCGGCGTGGTGTAGCAGATACGACCCGAGCTCAGGTTATCAATCACGTCCTGCATGGGCGTCCTCCGCGGCGGTCATGCCGGTCAGCCTACCGGGCCAAGCTCGCCCGGTGGAGGACCCTCCAGCGGCAGGTCCTCGAACAATTCTGACCAAGATCACAAGGGCTCGCCGGTACACCAAATCCTGCCGCATGCCACCGACATCCCGAGAACTGTCGCAGGCAGCTGAGAGGCTGTGCTACAACCGCAACCAACAGAGAGTCGCCTGGCCACGCGAGAGGGGGGGAGCGCCAGCATGGCTGCAGCACCACCTGCCTGGCTGACGCTGCCCGAGGACGAGTTCCAAGATCAGTACCGGCCCGCCCACAACGCCACCCGCAGCTATCTCCACCGCACCTTGCTGCGCGCGCTCGGCGCGGCGGTTGAGCAACTTCCGACCGACGATGAACTCCAACAGAAACCGTTGGTTATCGATCTAGCGAGTCCTCTGCCGTCGCGACTGCGCTTCTATGTCTACGGGGCCACTCAACACGCCTCAGAGCGGCAACAAGGGACCTTCAAGGTGCAGTTGACTTGCGGCATCGCTCGGTCAGGCGTGGACTCGACTCGGCTGTACTTCGACCGCACCGACAACATTCGACCGGTACTCGCGGGCTACCATCCAGATTGGCGCCTGTTCATCCTCTGGGATGCTGACCTACACGACCTCGGTGACGGCTTCCCGTACTCCAAGAACGTCCAGGCGCCGCCCGACATCGTGTGGGGTGCGCTGGCCCGTGGCCTGGCCCAGGGCTCCCGGCGGCTCAAGAAGCCGGCGATCACGGAGACGATCGTTGCCGCCCGTCCGCTGCACCTGGCTGAAGCGCTGGAGCTACGCATCCGCATGAGCAACCAGACGCTGTGCCAGGGGGTCTTCTGATGCTCAGAGATCTCGGTAGCCTGCGGACGGAGTACACGAGCGACGCCGATGACATCGCCCGTGACTTCTATGACCCTTGTTTGCGGGAAGCCTCGCGCTACGACCGAATCACCGGCTTCTTCAGTTCGACGGTCTTCCACCTCATCCATCCTGCCCTGAGCACCTTTATTACCCGTAACGACGGCAAGATGCGGCTGCTCTGCTCACCGCGCTTGAGCGATCCCGACGCAGACAGCCTGCTGTACGGCTACGCCGCCCGTGATGACGCCGAACTGGTCACTGCGCTGCGGAGTGAGTTGTCCCAGATGTTGGCCTCACCGCATGCCGCCACCGCTCGGCTGTTAGCGGCCCTGGTCGCCTCCGGACGGTTAGACGTCAAGCTGGCACGCGTCGCGCCGAGCGTCTCGATGTCCAACAAGCGCATGTTCCACGACAAGGTCGGGCTGTTCACCGACGGTGCTGGTGACATCGTGGGCTTTCGCGGCTCGCTGAACGAGAGCTACCTCGGTCTGTCGCCGGACGGCAACATCGAGTCGGTCGATGTGTGGCCGTCCTGGGAGGGCGGGCGTGACGCCGAGCGCGTGCGGAATGCAGTGGCTCGATTCAACCGACTCTGGGAGGGTGCTGTCCCCGGCGTCACCATCGCCGGTCTGCCCGATGAGATTCGTCGGGAGCTCGAGCGCGTCGCGGAGAATGTCGATCTCGAGGCACTGCTCCGCGATCTGGCCAGCGGTCGCCCTGCGTCCGCGGCTCCGGACACTCTCGCCGTCGGTGGCATCGAACTGCGCAAGCATCAGCGCTGCGCCGTCCGAGAGTGGGAGACGCACGAGCACCGCGGGATCCTGGCCCACGCGACCGGTGCCGGTAAGACGATCACGGGCTTGTACTGTGCGCAGGTTGCCCTGCAATCCGGGCTCGTACCCCTGATTCTCGTGCCGTCACAGTTGCTTCTTGAGCAGTGGGCCTTGCAAGTCCGCGAGCTGCTTGGTGCTCGGGTGGTGCTTGCGGGGGGCGGTCATGATCGCTGGAATCGCGGCGGCGCCCTGCGAGCAGCGGTTGAATCGTCTCGGCCGGAGCGGCCGTACGCCCTGATCGTCGTATTGAACAGTGCGACGAGTCCGGCTTTTCGGGCTCAGATACGACCGGTCGTCGGGAAAGTCTTCGTTGTTGCCGACGAGGTGCATCGGCTCGGCAGCACCGAGTTCCGGACTATCTTGGAGTGGCTGGACGCGCCATGGCGACTGGGCCTCAGCGCCACCCCCGAACGCGCCAACGACCCCGACGGCACACGTGCGGTTTTCGACTACTCCGGCGGCATCATCCACCGCTACAGCCTCAAGGACGCCCTCGACGACGGCGTCCTGGCACCGTACGTCTACTACCCCTCATGGGTCGGCCTGACTGACGACGAACAGGATCGCTGGGACCGGCTGACCAGTGAGATTCGCCGCCGGTACGCGATAGCCCAAGCACCCGGAGCCAAACCGCACACCCAGGACCAGCTCCGCTACAAGCTCATCGAACGGGCCCGCATCGCCAAGGGCGCCGCCCGTAAGATCCCGAAATCGGCCGAGCTGATCGCCCAGCACTATCGTCCGGAGGACGGCCAGAAGTGGCTCGTCTATTGCGACAACCAGACTCAGCTTGCTGCGGTCCGCCAGGCACTCGGAACCCAGGGCATCCGTTCCTGGGAGTACCACCGGCAGATGCGGGGCGATCCTGAGGCGACGCTCAAGCTGTTCGACGTTAGCGGTGGCATCGTGGTGGCGATCAAATGCTTGGACGAGGGGGTCGACATCCCGGCCGCCACCCACGCACTCATTTTGGCCAGCTCGCGCAACCCGCGTGAGTTCATCCAGCGGCGTGGTCGGGTACTCCGACGCTCACCCCACAAGACCGTGGCCACACTCCTCGATGTCTTGGTGCTGCCTGACTCGATTGACCAGGATGACCCATCGTGGCCGTTGGTCGTCGGGGAGTTGGCGCGTGCCCTGCAGTTCGCCGCCTGGGGCATCGGGCAAGGTGCTGTCTCACGACTGGAAGATAAGTGGGTGTCTATGGGCTTGCCGCTCGCAGAGATCGACGGTATTCGACCGGCAGGCGTGGAAGTTGATGTGGATGACGACGAAGGAGACGCAGATGCCTGAGGTGAGGGAGGAGACGGCTGACCTGCTGGCTACCGTCGAGGACATCCGAGTGCGGGACTACCCCGATCTCGATCCGGATCTGGTGGGTGAGATCTTGAGCGTGCAGCACCAGTTCGCTGAGGACCGGGCAGAGGCCCGCAAACGCACCGAGCAGCTCATTAACCGCTGGGCCGCCAGCCAACCCGATCCAAGGGCGACCGACTGATGCTCACCCTTGATGGCCTGACGATCCAGGACTTCGGTCCGTATCGCGGACGGCAAGAAATTAAATTCACTCGTGACCGCGGGGTATACATCTTGTACGGGCCGAATGGTCGCGGAAAGACGACGCTGCATAACGCCTTTCGGTACGCGCTGTATGGCGAGATTCTTGGTCGCCGCCGAGCCGAGCAGGCCCGCGAGTTGGCCAACTCTGAGGCTCGCAAGCAGGCGGGCTTCGGCTCGTTTGAGACGACGTTGGACTTTGGGCACCAGGGCGCCCGCTACCGACTGACCCGGCGGTACGACGAGCGCGAGAAACCCCACGAGTTGACGCTCCTGGAACGCGATGGCGTGCCTATGTCTCAGGATGACTCCGAGAAAGCGCTCCAGGTCATTGCGCCACACTCGGTAAGCCAGTTCTTCCTTTTCGACGGCGAGTTGCTCCGTCAGTACGAAAACCTGCTTGACCGGGACAGTGAAGAAGGGGCTGCTCTGGAGCAATCGATCGAGCGCGTCCTCGGTATCCCGATCGTTGGCAATGCCAAGGCTGACGTCACCGGAGTGTGGCGGCTCGCCGAGAAACAGATGGCCGAGCAGTACGCCGCCCACGATGAGACCCGGCGCATGGGCCTATCGCTCAATGAGGCCCAGGAAGTACGCGCTCGGCTGCAGGAGGGTCACGACGAGATTGCCTTGCGGATCGATACAGCGAAGGAGCGTGTTGCCGAGCTAGAAGGCATGCTGCGCGAGCAGCAGAAGGCCGAGCGTTTGCTAGGCAATCTCGATCGGCTCCGTACCCAGCAAGCGGACTTAGAACTTCGTGAAAAGGAGGGCGTCGATGCTCTGAACGAGCTGTCCGGCGATCTGTGGAAGGCGGTGCTGGCGCAGTCGGCAGCCGATCGGTTGGTGTCGGTCGACGCCGAGGTGCAGATAGCAGAGACTGACCTGCGGTCCGTTGCAGCTGCGGTCAGAGACCTGGCACATCTGCAAGCCGAGCATGACTGCCCCGTCTGTCGCCGTGATGTACCCGAGGACCTACGCAATTCGCTGATCGCAAGCTTGGAGGCAACTGCCTCGGACGCCCATCACGAGGCCGTTGACGCTCGCCTTGATCGGGCACGTAGTAAGCGCCGGACGCTGCAGGTCCTCGCTTCTGAGGACGCGCGCCTCGTCGTAGAGCGGGATCGGAACCTCCGCTCGCTGCGGTTGGAGCGGCAGGAAGTGCGGGAGGACATCGCAGGTCTCGAGCAGCAGTTGTCCGAGATCGGCGAGGACGAGTTGCGCGCCCTTACCGGTGAGCGAGATCAGCGGCAGGCGCAGATTCTGCGCGACAAGGAACGGCTTGAGGACAGTGGCGTCAAGCTCCGTGAGCAGGAGCTGGTGATAGAGGATCTGAAGCGCCGCTTGCGCAAGCAGCCCGTGCGGCCCGACCACACAATCGAGGTGAAGGACCAAGTGAGTCAGGCCTTGATGGGTCTCTTTGGCGGGGCGATTGACGCCTACCGCGTCAAGCTGCGTCGCCGGGTCGAAGAGCGGGCATCGGAAATCTTCCGCCAGCTCGCTTCCGAGCCGGACTACGTGGGGCTGCGCATCACTGATCGGTATGGGTTGGAGATCATTGACTCCGACGGCGAAGTGGTCAGGCGATCAGCCGGCTACGAGCACCTGGTTGCCCTGTCCCTGATCGCGGCCCTGCAGGACAGTGCGGCGGTGCGCGGCCCGGTGATCATGGACTACCCGTTTGGACGGCTTGACACCGACAACACGGCGCATGTCGTGGCAGCCCTGCCGCGTATGGCCCGCCAGGTCATTCTGCTGTCGTTCGATGGAGAGTTCGATCGCCACGCGGCTCTGACTGCGCTCGGCAGCAATCTGGTGGCCGAGTATGAGCTAGAGCGCGTCACCTCGAAGCACACTCGCATCCAGCCTCGGAGGACCATCTGATGGCCGATCTCAAGAACATCGCTCTGACCATCGAGGCAACCCAGACTGCCACCGACCTCAAGCATTGGCTCGGCATCGTCGAGCAGATGGACCGCATCCGGCTAGGCTTCGCTTACGCGGTCAGGAACAGCCTGGACCTCACGCGCGATGACACTTTCGGCACCCGGGGCGGTAGTAACTACGACACCGGCGGCCTCGACCAGGACGGCCTGATGGCCGAGACCGTAAAGATCTACTATCCGGACCCGGACGTCGCCGCCGAGCCCTACCGCGCCGTTGAGACGCTCATGAATAAGGGCCTGCGCCTACTCGGGGAGCATTGGCAGCAGGGCCTCATCGGCAGTGTCGGCGATTTGATGGCCAGCGCGGCCGACGCGGAATAGAGTCACTAATTGTGCGGATTTGTATCCAATAGCACAATCTTGACTTATCCACAGGCCTTTGAAAGAATAAGCGCTAGCGACATTGTCAGCCGGAACTACTCGCAACACTTTATCACCGAGCTAATCGTAAGGGCGCACACATGACCGGCGAGACGAGAACTCCGGACCTTCACCTCTGGTCCGATGAACCGGCAGTAACAGATTTACTTTCCTTCAGCGCGATCGCTGACACGGTCGTTGACGCCCTCTTCGACGAGAACCTCAATCCTGTGGCGCTTGGCATTTCTGGCGCCTGGGGCAGTGGCAAGACCACCGTACTCAACCTGATCGACCAGCGCATCAACGCTCGATCTACAGATCAGCAGACAATCGTTGTGGTCCGCGCCGACCCGTGGCGCTATGACCCGACCAAGGGCCCGAAGGAGAGCCTGATTGTTGCCGTACTGACGGCACTGCAGGGCGAATTTAAGGGCTCAGATGCGGCCCAGAAGTCCGCCGGTGAGGCGCTCAAGAGGCTTGCGAAGCGGGTCAACTGGTCGAAAGCCATCAAGATGGCAGCGACCACGGCCCTAACCGCGCAACTTCCTTCGCTGGATGCAGTTATGGGCTTGGTCAGTGACGAGCCAGAAACGCTCGGTTCCGAGAAGGGCATGGACCAGTTCCGCGAGGAGTTCGAGGCGCTCCTAAAAGAAGAGGCGCTCGCCCACGTCATGCAAGTGGTCGTCCTGGTGGACGATCTAGACCGCTGCTTGCCAGAAACCGTCGTCGAGACGCTAGAAGCCATCCGGTTGTTCTTGTCGGCGGAGAACATGTCATTCGTCATCGCCGCGGATGAGGCCCGAGTTGCAGAGGCGATCCAGCAAAAGCTGCAGATGCCCGACCCGAGCGACGGCACGGAGAGCATTGCCAGCCTTTACTTGCACAAGATTGTGCAGACGACGGTGCCGTTGCCAGCCCTCAGCTACTTCGATACTCGCGCCTACCTTTTCTTGCTGCTCGCCCGAATGCAGGTTGAAACGGATGTGTTTGGCGCGCTGGTTACCTCGTGCGACGTTCTTCGTATCGACGCCGGAAGCCTTGACGACCTCGCGCTACCAGAGGGTATTGATCTCTCGTCTCCTATGGCCACAGCCTCAAGACTCACGCCTATTCTCTACGAAAAGTTCCAGGGCAATCCTCGACGCATCAAGCGCTTCATGAACGACCTATATGTTCGACAGTCCGTGGCCGCGAGACGGGGTCACAAGCTAGAGCCCGACGCCATCGCCAAGTTGATGGTGATCGAGCGGCTATTCCCGGCTGACTTCGGCGTCCTAATGGACTGGCTCGCGTCCGGCAATCTGCGCGGCAAACTAGATGCGCTGCAATTATTCACGAAGGGGGAGCAGCGCGAGAAGGGAAAAGCCGAAGAAACCGAATTTTCCGGCACGATGTTGCGCTGGGCCAAGCTCCCACCCGAATTCGATACGGCTATGGTCTCGGGATATCTGACACTGGCGGCTGCGTTCCAGGGCCGTCTCCTAGTAGATGAGTCGCTGTCAGAGTCTCTGCGCGACCTCGCCGCTGCACTGACCTCGAGTTCGCAGGTCGAACGCAGTTCAGTGAAGGACGGTGAGATTAAGGCGCTCCCGCCCGGAGACGTCGCGGAGCTGCTCGCCCACTTAGGTAGACGCATGCGCGACGACTCTTCGATCCAGCTCCCGACGGTGAACGCGATCGTATCGATCGCTACCCTGCACCCTAGCGAGTTGGGTCGAGCTCAGCGCGCACTGTTGATGTTGCCTGGCAACGATGTTCGGTCATCCAGTGTCCTTATCTTCAAAGACCTGACCGCCGACTACGATGATGTGCTCGAGAGCTGGTCGAAGAGCTCGGACGCCACGACGAAGCGGGCGATCTTGTCCGTGCGCAGCAGGAAGGCCTGATGGGAACCAGCGGAGCCTTCAAAGGAAGCGGCGGAAAGGATGCCGGCAGCCTCCGGGACGCCATCAGTGATTGGCTGGGAGGTGCCGACGAGGCTCAACAGGGTCAAGCCGACACGACCACAACAGACCAGCCGGCCGAACCCGACCACTTGAACCCCAACGCCCTCGCCCCCGCGGCTCGACTCTGGCTGCGAGGACCATCGGGCGGTTCCAAGGGTTCGGGAAGCGGAGGCGGGGGTGCAACCAGTGGGGGCGGTGGCTCCGCGGGTGGCGGTAGGTCATCTGGTGGTGTCCAGCGGACAGTCGGACGCGTTTCCGGACCTGCCGGGCGTGCAGGCGCACTGGCACGTGCCTTTGCGACGGGTGACAGCCCGGCGCTAGAAGAAGCGGGCCTTAACTACGATGAACTTCGCGCGCTCAATGATCCGCTTGAAGTGGGTCGCAAGATCACCGAGGTGGCTTTTGAAGGCCAACCTGACGGCAGTATCGAAGACGGCGAGGCACGCTTAATCGTAGCTGAGCTCGTCTCGTGGATCATGGATGCGCCTGACGGTGAGCGGCCCAGTCCCGACCAGATTGTCCGCTACTCAATCGAACTTATGATTGCTAAAGCAGCCCTTACCGAAGTGGGCGATACGATCCGTAAGCAATCCGACCCCGTCAAGCGCCAAGAAGCTGAAGCAGAAGTGCGCCGCGGAGCCAAGGTCCTGGCAGGAAAGCTAGATCTTGATGGAGTAGGACCTAGTGCATCGGACATCGCTCGTAGTATCGAGACAAGTGTGCAGCAGCTGGTCGATATTCACGGGGACCCGACATGACCCGACTTGCTCTCGTCATGGATCGAACGCGGATACCGGCCGACACGGACGAGGTCTTCCTTTGGGATGGGGGAGCCGACCAAAGCTTCAAGACTGGGCTCACTCCCACACTTGCAGAACTAGGCGACGTACCCCCGCTCAATGCGGACGCTGTGAGGATCGCGCTTACAGCCTACGCGGCCGACCACAGCGTGAAGCGGGAACGTGGCGGTTCCAACTGGAATCGTCGGACTTTGGATCTGCTGGTACCGGTCAGTGATCCCGACGTCTGGGCAGGTGCGGCCACGGAGCTCATCGATGCTCTCAATTTCCTCACCGGTGACAATTGGAGCCTAAGATTCGTCCAGCATGAAGTTGAGGACAACCAGCACCAGCTTCTCGCCGATGCACCAGCCCGCGTCGTTTTACTCAGCGGGGGTGCCGATTCGGGAACGGGTGCGGTCATCTCTGCGAGTTCTCTTACACTCAACGAGTCGCACATTCTCGTATCTCATTCGAGTTCGGGCGCAACCAGCGGTGCGCAGAGAGCCGTCCATGACCGCCTCGAAGCTCTCTTCCCGGGAAAGCAGCCTATCCATCGCCAAATCTTCATAGGTCGGGCCAAGAAACGAATCGATGGTACGAACTATCCAGACGAACCATCCAGCCGATCGAGATCATTCTTATTTCTGACGCTTGGTCTGGCGGCCGCTGCCCGGTCGGGAGCCACCCTCTGGATCCCAGAGAACGGGTTTGCATCACTAAACCCTCCGCTCGGTCCTGAGCGACTGGGTGCACTCTCCACTAGGACAACGCACCCATGGTTCCTTTGGAGGCTCCAACAGGCCCTCTCGAAAGTCGGCGCGCACGCCGATCTCGAGAATCCCTTCCAACTCGAGACGAAAGGCGAGATGTTTACGCGCGCCTCGGGTGTCCTCGGGAAAGATGGCGCGTCCGCGTTTCTCAGCACTACAAACTCGTGTTCTCACACCGACCAGAACTACCAAGGCGTGCCGAGTGGAACTCACTGTGGTGTCTGCTTCGGATGCATCGTCAGGCGCGCTTCCTTCAAGGCCTCCGGGCTCCATGACCAGACCCGGTACTTGAGTGCCGAGAGCCGCTACGCCACGTATACCGCGAGCCATTCCATCGTGGAAGCGGTCCGGGACTTCGTAACCCGTGGAATCGACGACGCCACTGTGCTTGCTATGCCCCTGCCTCCAGGCCTGCTAGCTGGCGGAGCAAAGGAGCTGTGCGTACGCGGCTTGAATGAAATGGAGTCCTACCTGGCATGAAGTTGCCACCACTCGACACGCATGCACACGTGGCTCTCGAGGTCCCGACGCGGGACCTCGAGAGCCTCGGCGCAGCGGTGTTGATCGCTACGCGCAGCGCAGACGAGTTTGAGAGGGTTAGAGCACGGCATGACCTGGTGAGTGTTTGGGGGCTCGGGTGCCACCCTTCACTGGTTGGTGTCCAGCGATCGTTCGATAGCGAAAAATTTCGCGCCTTACTTGAATTCACACCATACGTCGCCGAAGTTGGGCTTGATGGGGATTCTCGGGTTCCGCTGGAAAATCAGACCGAAACGCTGAAAGCTATCCTTGATTGCGTTCGACAAATGCCCAGGGTCGTTTCACTGCACAGCTTCCGCGCGACCACGGACCTACTTAGGGTCCTTGATGTTCAGGATGGCACGTCGGCCCTCATCCTTCATTGGTGGCTTGGCACGAGGGAGGAGACGACGTGGGCGCTCGAGCTCGGCTGTTACTTCTCGGTCAACTACTCGATGATTCGCTCGACGAGCCAATGGCGACAAATTCCACTCGACCGTTTACTTGTCGAGACCGACCATCCATCGGGAGACCGGTTCTCGAGCAGCCCGCGGCAGCCGGGCCGCGTTCAGGACGTCGAGCGGGCTCTCGGAAAACTCCACGGCCTAAGTGTTGAGAAGGTCCGACTCCAACTCTGGCAGAACTTCGCAGCACTGACATCGGCGACCAGTACAGCGCAGATGCTGCCCATCCCCCTACGCAAGATGATCGCGTTCGCACAACAGTCCCAGTAGACACCTGATTGATTTTCGGGGGGGGGGTAACCTCTTGGCATTCTTAACCGGATACCCCCATGCCCAATCAAGAAGACATGTAGCTAGATCTGACGCGCCGAAGGCATGCGTCTACTTGATCTTCATGTCCCTTTTTGATCGTGTGGTTGACGCATGACCACGCCCCGCCCACGTAACGCCCTCCAGACCGTGGCGCCAGCGACCTCGAACCGTTCGCCCAGCCGGGCCAGCGACCACCCCTCGCCGTAGAGGCGGACGGCCCGTTCGACCTGCCCTGGGTCGAGGCCTCGTTGTCGAGTCGGCACTCCGGCTCGCCTGATGATCTCGGAGACCGTCACTCGGTGGATGCCGTGGGCGGCGGCAAGATCCTTCATGTTCGCGCCCGCTACGTACGCCAGGACAATCTCGGTCTGATCGGCGTACGCCAGTCGGCGCTGTGGCGTGACGTTCAGGCGGACAGCTCCGGAGCTGCTCGGGCCCGGCAACTTCGCCCGGTCTGCCATTGCCTCGTCCGCAAGCGTGACTATTTGGGCCGCGAGGGGGTTCGATAGACAACCCCTCAGTTCCACCATTTAGTTCTTTTTACTTTCTCCGAGTTTTCATTAGCTATTCATCTAGAGTCGTGATGCTCTTTTTGGTATACTGCCAGGCATGAATCTTATCTTCTCTACCGGTAACTCGGACAAATTCCATACAGCACATAGGGTACTTGAAGAAGCAGGCATAACGCTTACACAAGAAAAACTCGATATAGACGAAATCCAGGCCGAGGAGGGCAATGCAATTATCCTAGACAAGTCTGCGAAGGCTTATAGCCTATTATGCCAGCCAGTAGTAGTCAGTGATGATTCGTGGTCAATCCCAGGCCTGGGCGGCTTCCCCGGACCTTACATGAAATCGATTAATGCGTGGTTCAAGGCGGAAGATTTCGAACACCTCACTCGCCCGCTCGAAGACCGTCGAGTCTTTCTGACCAACCGGCTCGCCTACAATGATGGTCATCAGATAAAACTCTTTCACAATCATCGTGAGGGAATTCTGCTCAAAGCAAGCCGCGGCCACAGTAGTCATCTGAGCCATCAATTTATTGTGATGGAGGGCGATAATGGGCTGAGTCAGGCCGAGGCTTACAATCAAGGCGTCGACCAAAACAACCTCGAAAGAGCCGCCATCTGGAGGCAACTAGAGGGTTGGCTAAGGTCTAACATAAAAGCTTCATAGAACCTCTAAGCGAATCGCAGTGCTAACAGCGCCCACAATGCTCCACCAGTTTAGTTTCGTATATTTTTTCGTCCGGCGATAAGCACTTGGTATAATCGAAAGTATGAATAATCCCGACTCAGACCTCCTTCAACTACTGAAGTCCGCACCAGAGCGCATCGGCTGGGATTTTAGTCGTATAAAAGATGACGTTGAGCCTCGCCCATGGGATTATCTATCGATTGTCAAAGCCTGGTTATCTAAGTCTGACCACGTTCTAGACTTAGATACAGGTGGGGGTGAAAAATTTATTGCCTTAGCCGACTGCTACAAGTCTGGCTTTGCAACCGACTCGTCCGCCGAGCAGATTCAAGTTTGCAATCAAAATCTAGCCGTATCATTACGGAATAATATTCAGTTTGTGCAGTCCGACGCCCGCAAACTTACTGCGTTTGATGATGCCTCTTTCGATAAAGTCATCAATCGTCACGGCGCATTCTCATTGGCTGAGGCTTATAGAGTTCTCAAGCCAGGTGGGATATTTATTACTCAACAAGTTGGCGAAAAGAATACCTTGAACGTTTACGGCGCCTTTGGGTACTCGGACGCCACCGCCTATTGGCGTTCACGCGATGTCGAGACGGAGACTTGGTCGAGCATTGTAGAAGGGCTGATAAAGTCGGATTTCGAAGTGGTAGCGAAAGGCGAGTACAATTTAGATTATTACTTCCTTGGCAACGAGAGTTTTATTTTTTGGCTGAAAGCGATCGAGATACCGTATCCTTTCGAACCGGAACAGCACGTTGAAATCATAAAAAAGTTCATTGCTGAAAACCAAACTGAACGGGGCATTAAAACCAATGAGCAGAGGCATCTGCTCATTTTACGGAAACCTAGGCATAACTAGCCCAACCCCTGCATCTGAGCGTATCGTAGTTCGAACAACGTTAACCATGCTCCACCATATAGCCATATTTACTGCGTTTCAGCGCAATATAGCATTACATCAAGAGCCGTGAGGCTCTTTTGGTATATCTCAATTTTAGAATCGAAAAATAACTTTGCTAGAATAAATGCATGAAGTTTGTAAATCAATCCCAAGCAGTCGAATTCCGTAACGGTGATACCTGTGTCGCATTAGAGTATCAGCTAAATGACGCCGATATCAACGGAGCGGTAATTCGACTATCTGGGCGCTATCCAGAGCAAGGTTTTGCTGTTAATGAAGTATCGAAAGAACTGGTGTATGTCGTCAAAGGCCAAGGGACGCTTACCGTTGGTGAGACTAGTACTCGTTTAAGTGAAGGTGACATGGCATTGCTTATGCCTGGCGAGAAGTATTTCTTCGATGGTGAGCTTGTAATGATGATGCCCTGCGCCCCAGCCTGGACGCCGCAGCAGCATAAACTGGTTAGCGATTAATCACAGACCGAGGATTCAAAGCATAGCCGACCTCAACCCCCGCTTCGGCGCGCATCTTGGTTCGAACAATGCTAATAATGCTCCACCAGCACTAATTAATAAAAAAGAGCCGTGAGGCTCTTTTTTATTAAATCGCAGGATTTAAGACCGCAGTTAGTAATGCTCAATAAGCCTGGCCGCCTAAGTGCGAACCCCAGATCCGGACTCATCCTGGACGATATTGCTCGTACCGCCTTCTACGATTGACTGCCCCGAAACCAGCGTCAGGACTGCATTCTCGGTAAACTCTTTCAAATTCAATGAGCCTAGGTTGCACATAGTGGAGCGCAGTTTTCCGATAGTTACGCTCAGCATGTCTTTCACCGGCCCGATTACGGGTACATACCCATCAATTCCTTCTTCGAACAGCAGGCCGTCGACGGTCTTGCCTTCGCTGTAGCGCTGCCAGTTGCGAGCTCGGTTCGATCCCTCGCCCCAATATGGCTTGAAGATGCTGTTCTTGATGGTCACTTTCTGCGTTGGGCTCTCGTCGCTCATCGCGAAGTATCGCCCCATCATCACAAAGTCAGCGCCCATCGCCAGAGCAATAATAATCTGCGTGTCATTAGCCAGCCCGCCATCCGAGCAGATTGGAATATAAATCCCTGTCTCTTCGAGGTATCGGTTGCGTTCAGCCACAACGTCCAATAGCGCGGAGGCCTGGCCCCGGCCAATGCCTTTTTGTTCGCGGGTAATGCAGATGGATCCGCCGCCGATGCCAACCTTGACGAAGTCGACTTTGGCTTCTTCTGCCAGATATCGAAAACCCTCTGCCGAGACAACGTTGCCGGCGCCTATAACAATCGAATCGCCGTACTTCTCCCGAGCCCAGAGTGCGGCATCGCGTTGGTATTCAGAGAAACCATCCGAGGAATCAAATGCAACAATATCTACTCCTGCCTCCATCAGCGCCGGCAGTCGGACTTCGTAGTCGTGAGTATTTATACCTGCGGCCGCTACTAACCTCTTTTCGTTGTCGAGCAGCTCAAGCGGGTTGTTCTTGTGGGCAACATAATCTTTCTTGAACACAATCGAGTTCAGCTTGCCGTCTTTTTCCAAAATCGGCAGAGCTTCTTTTTTGTGTTTATGGAGCAATTCATTTGCCGATCTGAGCCCAATTCCTATTTCGCCGAAAATTACCTTTTCTTTTGGCGTCATGTGCGAGCTGACTATCGAGCTAAGATCGTCTTCAAACTCCCAGAAATCGTTATCAGTAATAATTCCCTCGAACATGCCGGTGGGCGAGCCGTCGCTGGTGACCGCAACCGTTGAGTGCCCTTCGCGGCGCATGAGATCCAGCAATTCACGCAAGGTTGCGCCTGGTTTGACGTTTAAGGTGCTCTTAACGAACCCGGCTTTGTGCAATTTAATCTTGGAGATCATCGCGGCCTGGGCTTCGATTGTCTGCGAACAGAATACAAAAGCCGCCCCGCCCTGTCGGGCCAGGGCTACGCCCATATCAACCCCGGAGACGGCCTGCATGCTGGCAGATACCACTGGAAGATTCAACTGGAGCCGACTCGTCTCGCCCTTCTTAAATTTGGCAACGGGCGCCAAGAGGGAGACATTCGAGGTCATATGAATCTTTTTTGTGAGCCGGGGGATTAAAAGATACTCAGAAAACGTTCGGGAAAAACCATCAAGTACATGTGACATACCCCAGTCTAGCCTTAAATACCTCGTACTGTAAACACCGATCCGAGATGAAGTGCCTAGCCTCGTATAGCTGCCCAGCCCTCTCGATAGCCGTAAAATACGATCACAAATCCAGCCAGCGGGTCTGCCCACCACCACCCCAACAGGGGATTTAAGATAATTCCTATCAGAACTGCCGCCGCCAGATAGGCATCAATGAGCGTGACCCTGCCTTCGGTCTGGAGAACGGCATTGTCCAATTTCTTCCCCACGCTCATTTTGCTAAACGCGAGCAGCAGCATGGCAATAAATGTCACTAATGTCCAAATAATCCCGATACTTGATGGCTGCGGACGGAAACCGCTCAACAATACCGTAATCGATTGTGCCGCAATGTATGTCGCCAACAGCATGAAGGCAATGCCGATCATTTTCATCGCACGTCGCTGGGAGTGTTCCTTGATCTTTTTAAGTTCCCAAACCACAACCACGGATGCAAAAATCTCGACCAGGCTATCAAGCCCGAAACCGGCGAGCGCTACGGAGCCCGATTTAAGCGCGGCATATACGAGAATCATTACGCCGACGACATTCCAAGATAGCGTGATGTATTCCAGCCATAAGCCTTGCCGCAGAAGTTTTGAAGTGTGAGCGAGGCTAGTCATTGCCCAGAATTGTCGCACGAATAATGGTTATCCCCAAGGAGCCAGCGGCAAGATATCAAAATAAGGCATAAGACTTTTTTGTTATACTTTCCCTATGCGTAAGTTTGTCTACCAGAAATTCATACGGGATAAGATCCTCGACCACATGCTCGGCCAGGGCGAGCAGCCCGAGCACCATATTTTGAATGACCAAGATTATCTCCTTGAGTTAAAGAACAAAATTCTCGAAGAAGGTTCCGAAATCACGCTTGATGATCACGATAAACTGCTCGAGGAGCTAGCTGACTTGCAGGAAGTCATAGATTGTATGCTCAATGCTATCGGCGAGAACTCTCATGCAGTCAAAGAGATTCAGGATAAGAAAAATTCAAAACTCGGCTCGTTTGGTAAAAGAGTCTTCATCGACACCGTAGCGATACCGGATGGCAATGAGTGGATCAAGTATCTTGAGTCCAACCCCGATCGTTATCCTGAAATAAAGGGAGATATAAATTAGCATGATCAAACCATATCCCCTAGTCGGAGTGTACGAACACTACAAGAGCACGGCCCAGAGCCGACGCTACTATCAAGTAATTGGCTTTGCGAAGCATACCGAGACCGAAGAAATCCTAGCCGTTTATGTGCCGCTGTATGTTATCCCGGAGCATACTGGACTTCGCCTGCAGGTGCGCCCACTCGAGATGTTCGTGGAAGACGTTGAGCTGGGCGGCAAACATATGCCGCGGTTCAGATACATCGGACCGGAACTCTAGGCCTAAAACCTCAATGTCAGCAGCAAAATATGCTACCATAAGCAAGATAACAGGTAGCCGCCAGCCATGGACGTTCGAGCCAAATCCAAAGACACATCCACCTCCCGCCTCAGTGACAATTTTCTTTCTGATATCGTTCGCCCCCGCACCAAGCACGTCTCATATGGTGACGGCTTTCGGTTTGGCATCGGCCTCATCACCGCCCAACTGCTCGTCGTACTCATCGTGGGCGGCTTGGCCTGGGGCATTGTAGCGGCATTTAAGCTTCATTAGTTGCCTGCTTTACTTGCTTAAACCCCTATATTTTGGTAATGTTCTGTCTTGTTAGATCATACGTGGGGCTGTAGCTCAGCTGGTAGAGCGCTTGCATGGCATGCAAGAGGTCCAGGGTTCGACTCCCTGTAGCTCCACCATAATAAGTACCCGGAACCCAACGCCGGGTGCTTTTTATTTGAGTGTATTATTTGGCAGTGCCTACGCTCAAAACCGCTTGAATATGTTATAACTATCCACACCCCATCGCCTGCACCAAGAAATGGAGAGGCCGTGGTGAGTACCTTGAGTCAGATCGACAACAACAAGACGCAGGCTGCATCAGGCACCTACTAGCCGGGAGGCGAAGTGTTATGGCACGAACAGAAATAGTTTGTCCAAATTGCGTTCTTGGTCGTATTTACCTGGACGATGGGCGCTCCGCCATTTGTCCCACATGCAAAGGGAAGCGAGTCGTACGAACGTTGGACCGACCCGTAACCGAGCTGAATGTTCTTCAAGAACTCGATCGGGTGGGAGCCGTCCTACTCGACCGACACTTCGTCTACAACAGCAATAGGCACGGCTCCGGCTACATCAACATGGATCCGTTGTTCCCCAATACGGGGCTTGTTGCCTCGATCTGCGCGCAGCTTGTCCGTCCGTTCGAAGGTGACTTCGATACGGTGGTGAGTCCGGCAACCGGCGGGGTGGTGCTTGCGTTTGCCAGTGCCAGCCAGACCCCCGGCAAGAAACCGGCCGCAGTCTGGGCCGACAAGAGCGGTGACGACTTTCGCTTCGAGCGGGCAGGCTTCGTCGCCCATCTGAGAGGAAAGCGGGTTCTGGTGGTCGAGGATCTACTCACCACCGGCGGCTCGGTGATAAAGGTCTGCCGCGAGGCCGAGCAGCATGGCGCCGAGATTATCGGTGTCAGCGTCATCTGCAACCGAGGCGGCATTGCCGCTGAGCAGCTAGGTGTATCCCGCCTGGTAGCTCTCGCCAGTGTCAATTTCGCAGCTGCCGTTCCTTTCGAATGCGATCTTTGCGCCACCGGCGTTCCAATCGTCGAGGACATCGGTCACGGTATGAAATACAAGGCCGAGCATCCTGACTACACGGGTGGCTTCATCAAGCTGCTCTGAACACCTAGCAGTAGGTGGGTACTCAGTTCCAGGGGCACCTCTGGGGCTGAGTCTCAACCCAAGGTCTCAAATATTTGAGGGCTTAGGCAGAGTACTTGTCGGCGCTGAAAAAGTGTAGCTAACCCCAATCTCCACCAATAAAAACACCCGGAACTTTAGCGTCGGGTGTTGTTTATTTGGGTTTGTATTACGAGAAGGGCCAGTGTGGCTTTTTTTGTTATGATCTACGAATGGCGCCACAACCAAATCATCTAAGCTACCCGTCGTTTATCACAAGCTTTATCAAGATCGGATTCCAGGCCTTTGGCGGCTCGGCGACCACGGCTTCACTTATGGAGCAATTCATTGGGGATAGACTTTCGAAGCAGCAAATCCACGCGGCGTACGCCTACGCTCTCATCCTGCCCGGGGCTTCGCAGGTCGCCATTGTCTCCAACGTAGGGTACCGGCTCAAGGGTAGATGGGGAGCGCTGGTTGCGACCATCTGCTACTTACTGCCCTCGCTTAGCCTCATTACAGCCTTTGCCGTGGTCTACTTTGGCTTCACCGGCGGAACGCATACTACAACTCACCTAAGTGGAGTTCTTGCGGCGCTTGCGGGAATCATGCTCTCAAACTCGCAAAGGGTGGGCAAATCAAACGCCACCAGTAGCTGGATGTGGGTGCCGGTTTTATGCGCTTTCGTAGCCAGCTTCCTCCTGCATATAAACGCCACCCTAATTCTCTTATGCTCTGGAACTGCGGCAATGAGCCTGTATCTGCTAGCAAAAAGGCCGCACATATGGAGATGATTGCAACCCTGGTCCATTTCTTTCTCACGATGCTCTACATTAGCCTCATAGCTTTTGGCGGTAGCGCGCAGCCGCTCTTCGAGCAGTTCACTGTTTTGCAAAATCACTGGTTATCACAAACCGACTTCGCAGCTGTATTGGCCTTTGGCTATTCAACCCCCGGCCCCGCCGTATTTGGGACAGCTGCCTTTATCGGATACCGCCTAGCCGGACTCCCCGGAGCGGTTGTTGGGAGCGTAGGAATATTTACGGTCCCGCTCTTAGCGTCATTAATTACGGCCAAATATCTCACGACCATCCTGGAAAAACCATCTGCCAAAGCGTTCATAAGGGGCGTCGGACTGGCAGCCTCCGGATTGCTGGCAGCCACTGCACTGCATATTGCCGGCCCAAACTGGCTCCATCCAGCCAATTTTGCCATCATGCTCTTGGCATACATACTCCTTACCCGCAAACTTTCTAACCCGCTACTCCTGCTTGTGGGCGGCGGACTAGTGACTACAATTTTTGGGATATAGGCCGCCTGCTTTTATTTGGCCAAGGCAGTAATCGTCAATCTGTCCAACGGCAGGTGAGCCATAGATGCTCTAAGATATGTGCAATTACTCCAAATGGAGCGATTGCACATGAATATCGTCCGCAGCCTTGCTCGGACTCGAGTTTCGAAGGAGGGGAAATGCCCGCCAAACCACCCAACTACCCGGAGGCGCGAAGTCTAGTCGACCAAATTCGGACGCAAATGTCCATCATTCCCCAAGCCCGCGGCATCAGTATTATCCCCGGCGAGCAGGAACCGTATATCGTCTTTCGAGACAACGACGGAGACCTGCGCTACGCGGATATCAGTCTGATCATCAAAGACCCTGTCGTCTTACGGCAGGTCACGTCGATGTGCTGGCAGCTGAGAGAACTTCTCCCGGACCAGCCCGACATCTTCCAAGGGGAGGCTGCATATGAGCAAGCCGAGCGAGAGCTCCGTGGTCAGTACGGCATTGAATTCTGCGGTGTCAACGGCCTCCGCATTTTGCCCTAATGATCACCCCGGTACTGGTGTCTTCGGACGCCGGCACCGGGCCTACCCCGACATTTCAACTGCGGTTGAAGTTTCAGGCTAGGCTTCCTCTTGCACACCCAACCGCTTCGATAATCGCGCCAACGGCGCCGGCGCCCACCAGTTGAGGTGACCCAGCAGACGCATAGCTGAGGGCACTAGCACCAGCCGCACGATTGTCGCATCGATGGCTACCGCCACGCCCAAGCCTACGCCCACTTGCTGGATAATCCCGATCTTGCCGGTGGCAAACAGGCCGATTACTACCACCAGCATCAGTGCCGCCGAGGTGATGATGCTGGCCGTTCGCTCCACGCCTACCGCCACGGCGTTGGCATTATTGCCCGTGCGGTCGTACTCTTCTTTGACCCGCGATAGCAGGAATAATTCGTAATCCATCGCCAGCCCAAATGCGATTGCGAAGATCAGTACCGGCTGCGTGGCGTCGATGCTGCCATTTGACACAAAACCCAGCTGACTCGTGAGGTGGCCGTCCTGAAAGATCCACACCAAGACGCCGAATGCGGCCGACAGCGACAGGACGTTTAAGATGACAGCCTTGAATGGGATCACCACACTCCCGAGCATGATGAACAGCAGGGTGGAGGTGGTTACCAGAATTATCAGACCCGCCAATGGCAGCTTGGACCCCAGCCCGTCCAGCAGGTCAACCAACTCCGCGCTGGTGCCTCCCGAATACACCGTCCAACCCTCAGGTATAGCTACGGTCCTTGCATTGCGCACTACCTGCTGGGCTGCGGGCGACTGACTCTTATATTGCTCACTAAAAGCCACGTTGTAGAAGTTGCCCTCGGCGCCGAGAATTTTCTGCTTGTCTAATCCGTCGACTTTGCTGAAACGAGCCAAATATTCGGATAACTTACGTTGATTGTCCGGCAAATTCGCCGGGCCATCTGCCTCAATTACTAGAGTCAATTTGGTGTCGCCGGCCCCGGCAAAGTTGGTCGCTAGCTGGTCGTTTACCTGTCGGCTCGAATAGCTGGCGGGCACCGTCTTGGCATCGGGGGTGGTAAATATGGCGGAGTAAAAGGGGATACCCAGCACTACCAGCAGCTCCACCGCCAGTCCAAACATCAGGAGCGGGCGGCGCATGATGAAGTGGCTGTAGCGGTACCAGAATCCATGCTCGGCCGGGCGAGACAGGCTTTTGTGCAGCCCCGGTAGCGCCAAGTCGTTAATATGATGGCCAATCAATCGCAAGGCCGCCGGCAGTACCGTGAGCGCCAGTATGGCCGTGGCCGCCACCGCTGCCGCGCCGCCCATGCCCATGCTGCGCAGGAAGCCTTGTGGGAACACCAAGAGCCCCAGCAGACACAGGACCACGGTGAGGGCGCTAAAGAACACCGTCCGGCCCGCCGTGCGCAAAGTAGTGGCAATTGCCTTATTGGTAGTGGCTCCGCCCGCCAGCTCTTCCCGGAACCGGCTCACAATAAACAAGCTGTAATCAATCGCCAGTCCCAATCCCATGAGGGTAATAATATTGATGGCATACACCGACACCGTGGTGTAATTCGTGATTATTCTTACCAGCAAAAATGCCACTAGAATACTCAACCCTCCCAGGCCCAGGGGTACCAACGCGGCCACGACACTCCGAAATACCAGCACCAACAAAATCGCCAAGATCGGAAACGACAGCATTTCGGCTTTGGCCAAATCCTTGGTAACCTGGGCGCTGATCTGGTCATTGACCGCCACGAATCCTCCATACTCTACCGCCACTCCCGTCCCGCTCTTGATCTGGTTTTGGAGATTATGGAAGGTGGTCACTTTTTCGGCCTGTGTGCCGTTCAGGGCGACCGTCGCGAAGGTCTGCCTGCCGCTAGTCGATACAAAATCCGGTGCTCCAGTTGAGAAATAGCTGGTTACGTTCGCCACTCCAGACGTAGACTTGGCCGTATCGAGTTGACGCCTCACGAATTGAGCCGTGCTTGGGTCGCTAGTGATGCTTCGGTCGCTGGCGGAAAACAAAATTACCAGATCGGACCGCTGATTCTTGAACTCACTCGACAGTGTTGACAGGGCTTTTTCGGATGAAGAGTTCGGGTCGCCATAGCCGCCGCTCGATAGCCGGGAGAATACCGTCAGCCCGTAGCTGGCAGCTATCACGGCCAGGATTAGCCCGGCGGTTAGGACCCAGCCCGGCCGGCGATTAGTTATGTGTGTCCATCGGTTCATCTTGAATCCTATTCTTGCTAATTACACGCATCCGTAAGCGTAATAATACATTATACTTAACACCGCCGAGGCTCAGGCAGCTTGACCTTATAAGCATAAGTGCGATAATTAGTTACAATAAGTAAGGTATATGTAGTAACTATTATGAAGCAAAATTATCTACACGATCAGCGTGGCATCGCCATGCTACTCGAGTTGGTTCTCGTAGCCGCAGTTCTTGGCCTAGTTGGCGTTGCGGTCTATCAGTCCAGCCATCGCAACAACCCCACGGCTTCGGTCGCTGGTCAGCAAGCCGCTCCCAATAGTACCGTTGGTCTGGCCAACTCAGCTGCCGCAATTACGCAATCCGAATCAAATTCCGATTCTGTATTGAGTGCGTCCGCCGATGCATCGGCCAGCCAGGTCACCGAGTCCGATGTTGACGTATCTAACCTTGGAGGCAGCACCAGTGCGAACTCTTTCTAGACTCCTACTTGTTTCCGTTGCCAGTACAATGCTCATACCTAGTCTCGCTGCCGCCAGAAACGGTGCCGATGATGCCCAGGCTGCCACCCCAACCACGAGTCCCGAGGTTCACAGTACGTCCGGCGATTCCGGCTCCGGTAAGGTTGAGCGTCTACCCGATGCTACCCCGAGGGTCAAGGTTGAAGGCGGACAGTTCTGTCTGCGCTTCACCGATGCCACCGGCACTGTGAGCTCTGAGACTTCCGATCGCTTCAACAAGCTCAACGATAACTTTGCGACCCGTGGCCAGAAAATTGATTCTGACTTCGCGGAACTTTCTCAGAAGCAGGGGCAAAATCGAGCAGAGGCAAATTCCAAGCTCACCACCAAATTCGCCGAACTCGACGCCAAAGCCACCACCGCTGACCAAAAAGCTGCCGTAGCTCAGTACAAGGCGAGCGTGCTTGCCGCCGTGGCCAAGCGCCGCGCCGCCGTGGATGCCGCTAATGATACCTTCAAAGCCGGTTTACTCCTCGCCGTGACCGACCGCCAAGCCAAGCTCAAGGCCGCCGCTACTACGTATAAGTCCGCTGTAGCCGCCGCCCTGGCGAGCGCCAAATCCAGCTGCGCCGCCGGTACCGCTCCAGCAACGGTTCGCACCAACCTCAAGGCTGCCCTCGACGTCGCCCGTGCCAACCTGGAAACCGCCCGCAAGTCGGTCGAGAAGGTCGGACCAAACCTTGACACCCTCAAGGCCGCCCGCAAGGCCGCCGTCGATAAGGCCAACGCCGACTTCAAGGCTGCCGTTCAAGCTGCTCTCGCTAAGCTCAAGGCCGCTCTCGGTGTCACCGCGAGCAACTCACCTGAGGCCTCGCCGAGTTCATCGCCCGTCTCCACACCGTAGCCTACCCGCTACGTTCATCAAAAAACCTCCCGCTTGATCGGGAGGTTTTTAAATTAACAAAATCAGATTGTTACGAGCGAATCTCGAAATCTGCTCCCAAGGCTTTGAGCTTGTCCCACAGATTTTCGTAACCCCGTTCGAGGTGGTGAATGCCGGTGAGCGTCGTTTCGCCGTCGGCTACCAGAGCAGCAATCACCTGTGCCATGCCGGCTCGGATATCGGGGATCTCCACAGCTGCACCGTGCAGCGGCGTAGCCCCCATGATCACGGCCGAGTGCCGCTGTGATCGGTTGCGGAACCGGCAGGGCAGCTCGCCGAGGCATTTGGCGAATACACCGATGTCGGCTCCCATGCGGCGCAGATCTTCGGTGTAGCCGAACCGGTCTTCGTAGACCGTCTCATGCACCACCGATATGCCCTTGGCTTGGGTGAGTGTAACCACGGTTGGCTGCTGCCAGTCGGTCGCGAACCCCGGGTAGGTGTCGGTCTCGAGCTCGATACCGACCAGTCCGCCATTCCCGCGCCGGAAACGTATCCATTCGGGGGTTACTTCGAAGTCGCCCCCGATACGCTTAATGGTGTTCAGGAATGTCACGAGTTCGCTCTGGCGGGCGCCTTCCACGATGATTTCACCGCCGGTCGCGATAGCCAGGTTGGCAAACGATGCCGCCTCCAGCCGGTCGGGTATGACTTCGTAGCTTACTCCGTGCAGACGCTTTACGCCGTCGATCGTGAGAGTACGGTTGGCGCCAAACTCAATAATTGCACCCATCTGCTGCAAAAATTTCACGATGTCGACAATTTCCGGCTCCACGGCGGCATTCTCAATCCGGGTGCGGCCCGAGGCTAAGACGCCGGCCAAAATAATCGTCTCGGTCGCGCCGATGCTAGGATAGGGGAGTACAATGGTGGCTCCGCGCAGCCCGCCCTTTGGTGCACGCGCCTTGTAGCTGCCTTCCGCCTCCTCGATCACGGCTCCCATTTGTATCAGAGCCTGAAGGTGGAAATCTACCGGCCTGGGCCCGATTGCGTCGCCGCCTACTCGCGGTACCTCCGCCTCACCCGAACGATGCAGCAAGGGCGCAATCGCCAGGATCGAAATTCGGTTGGCCCGGGTCATTTTAGCCACCTTAGTGCTGACGATTTTCGGGGTCTGGATCACAATTCGGCTGCCCTCCCGACGCACGTGCGCACCAATTGCAGCGCAAATCTCGGACGTAATCGATATCTCCTCAATTTGCGGACAGTTGTCGAGAGTAACCTCTTCATCGGTCAAGAGGCTGGCAACCATCATCTTTGATGCTGCATTTTTTGCTCCGGCTACTCGAACGCGGCCCGACAGCGGACGTCCCCCTCGGATATGAAGTGTTTTGGTCACGAGAATTATTACCTTTCAATGCTAATCATACCGTATAGTGCTTGGCTGGGGTAGAATATCTAATATGAAATCACACGTTCGCCGTTTCATTGCCAGCCTTTTCGAGCAGCAAGTCCACCGCCTCGTTATTCGTCACCATCTCAAAGTGGTCGCCGTTGGCGGAAGTGTGGGTAAAACTTCCACCAAAACTGCCATTGCTACCGTCTTGAGTGAAAAGTACCGCACCTTGGTTCATCCCGGAAACTACAATTCCGAGCTCGGGCTGCCGCTGTCGGTGTTTGAGCTTTCCGTGCCCGGAAACTTACTCAACCTCTTCGCCTGGGCCTGGCGCCTAATCCAATCGGAGTGGCAGATCTACAGCTATCCCTATGATGTCATCGTGCTCGAACTCGGTACCGATCACCCCGGCGAAATTCCGCTGTATTTGCGCTATCTCAGTCCTGACATCGGCGTGCTGACTGCCCTCACTCCCGAGCATATGGAGAATTTTCCGGATGGGCTAGATCAGGTCGCCGTCGAAGAGCTCACTCTTGCTTCTGCCTCCAAAATTTTCTTGGCCAACCTTGACGAAATTCCGGCCAAATACCGCCGCAAATACATCGACGCTCATCCGCACCATCATTACTACGGCCTCGATAAAACCGCCGAGTATGGCTTCGAGATGATCAGCACCGACCCTCAGACCGGAACTAGCGGCCAGCTCATCCACGCGGGCCATAAGGTGATCGAGGACCTTAAAATCGGCCTCTTTGGCGCCCATAGTATGAAAGCTGCCGTGGCCGCCTACGCGGTAGGGGATTTACTCGGCCTTTCCAAACATCAGATTGAAGCAGGCTTGGCCAAGCTCCAGCCGGTAGCTGGACGCATGAACCCGCTGGCCGGCCTAAATGGCGCAACTATTATCGATGACACCTACAATTCCAGTCCCGATGCCGCCATTGCCGCTCTGGCCTCAATCTCAGATGCCGCTGTCTCTGGCCGCCGTATCGCCATTCTCGGTTCCATGAATGAGCTCGGGTCGGATTCTCCCGGCTACCACGAGCAAGTGGGCGAGGCGGCCGCCGGAGTGGACCTGCTGATAACTATCGGTGCGGTCGCTACCCAGCACCTGGGGCCGGCCGCCGTTCGGGCGGGCCTCGACCCAACCCGTTTCATGCCCGCTATTTCGCCCTATGCCGCCGGCGAGCACGTGAAGCTCCTCCTCTCGCCCGGCGACATCGTCCTCGTGAAAGGTTCTCAGAATGGTGTCTTCGCCGAAGAGGCGGTAAAAATATTGTTGGCCGATCCATCCGACGCCGGCAAACTCGTACGCCAATCACCTGCCTGGCTTCATGTTAAGGCCAAGCAATTCCCGGATGCTCCCTAGCCCTTCGTGAAATTACGTAGAAAATGCCGACCTACCTAGGTCAGTTTTACTCTTTTCAGAAGAGTAAAATGAGGACACCATGACAAAACCCCTGCAAATTCCAGCCAAATAAAGCGGCCCGCTCCGTCTGCCGAATAAATCTGGCAGACAGAGCGGGCGTAATGCGAAAGCGATGACTCAGGGTTTCACTCGAGTCGAGCCTCAAAGTCGAGAAGCCTATGTTCCATAGGAGGTGCCTCGTGCTCGGTCCAGTAGATCTGGGCCAGCATGATGTACTTGCAGGCGCCGGCGCCGAAGCGCGACTCTATGCAGTTGCACGACCAACAGTTGCCAGGTCCAGAGGACACTGCGTGGGAGGGCTTGCCGTCGATAGAGATCGCCAGCGTGGTGTTCGGGTTCACGCGGTAGTGCTTGGGCAGCATGCTCAGAACATCTCCGAACACGATCTCGACGTAGTCGAGCCTGCCCCTCTGCGCATAGTCCTGGAGCAATCGAACGACGGTTCCTCGCTCAGCCGGGGTGAGATCGAAGAAGCCATCGCAGGCATCGGGGTTCTCGTCCAGTATGTCGCCCAGCTCGAGATGCCAGGCAATTGCGCGGAGGTTACTTCCCTCCAAGGCCGGTGAGACAAATCCAGGGAGAACGGGATCGGTTGAGTATATCGTCGGTGAGGTCACAGAATTTCCTATCGAGAGAAGGACGTTCGAACTTGCACATTATTGAGCATTACCATTAAATAATCAAATTGCCAAAAGCCCTAGAACTAGCCACAAATTGAAATCCCTCTATAATAAAGTCCATATATGAAAAAATACGATCCCAAGACTATTGAACCCAACTGGCAGCAAACCTGGGCCGACACTAAGCTATATGCTGCCGTCACGGGCGATACCGCTCGCGAAAAATACTATATGCTCACCGAATTTCCGTATCCTTCCGGCGCCGGTCTTCACGCTGGGCATACCCGCGAATATACCCTCGGCGATGTAATAGCCCGCCACAAACGCATGCAGGGCTTCAACGTGCTCTATCCTATGGGTTACGACGCTTTCGGTTTGCCCACAGAAAATTTCGCCATCAAGCACAAAATCCGCCCCCAAGACGCCACTAGCCAAAATGTCGAGGTCTTCCGCCAGCAATTCGATTCCCTCGGCCTTAGCTTCGACTGGGATCGCGAGGTCAACACTACCCACCCCGATTACTACCGCTGGACGCAGTGGCTATTCCTTAAATTCCACGCCGCCGGCCTCGCCTATCAAGCTGAAATGCCCATCAACTGGTGCCCGAAAGAAAAAACCGGTCTCTCCAACGAAGAAGTGGTCGACGGCAAGCACGAGCGCTGCGGCACCCCGGTCGAAAAAAAGCTCATCAAGCAATGGATGCTCAAAATCACTGCCTACGCCGACCGCCTCATCGAGGGTCTCAAGACCGTCGATTACCCCAGCCGCATCGCCGACCAGCAAGTCAACTGGATCGGCCGCTCCGAAGGCGCCGAGATTGATTTCTTGGTGGGGGAGTCGGGTGTGGCACCCAAAGACAGCCTCAAATTCACCCCCGAGCTTACCAAACTCGTCCTTGACGGCAGCAAAACCAACACCGTCCGCCTTGAGCCCAAAAACCTCCAAGTGGGCGACATTGCCAGCCTCATTACGCGATTGAGCCCCACCGACACTCAGGTTTTTGCCCAGGCCAAAGTGACCAAAATTGAAACAATGCCGCTCGGTCAAATTCCGCTCGACCTCGACGGGCACGAACCGTTCGCTTCTACCGACGAGCAGCTGGCCGCCTATCGCGGCTATTACGGCGACACGGTTGGATTCGATACCGAGTTCACGATCTACTATTTTGACTCGGTCCAGCCCACCGTCACCGTCTACACCACCCGCCCCGACACCCTCGCCGGCGCAACTTTCTTGGTGCTCGCTCCTGAGCATGCTGCGGTTGCCCAAATCACTACTCCCGACCAGCGTTCCCAGGTCGAAGCCTACGTTAAAAAGGCTCAGGGTGAATCCGAAATCGACCGTCAAAACACCGACCGCACCAAAACGGGCGTTTTCACCGGAGCCTACTCCGCGAACCCCATTACCGGCGCCAAAGTACCAGTCTGGATTGCCGACTACGTCCTCGCCAGCTACGGCACCGGCGCCATCATGGCTGTCCCTGCCCACGACGAGCGCGATTTTGCCTTTGCCAAAGCCTTTAAGCTGGATATTCAGCAAGTAGTCTCGGGCGATGATTTGCCCGCGGTGGCCACTGGCAAGCTCATCAATTCCGGACAGTTCGACGGGCTCGAGGGTGCCGAGGCCAAGCGGGCTATCGTCAAATATCTCGAGGACAAAGGCAGCGCCAAGACGGCCGTCAAATACAAACTCCGCGACTGGATCTTCTCCCGCCAGCATTACTGGGGCGAGCCCATTCCGATCGTCCACTGCGAACACTGCGGCGCCGTGCCAGTGCCCGAGGATCAGCTGCCTATAACTTTGCCCGACGTGGAGCACTATGAACCTACCGAAACGGGGGAGTCCCCGCTCGCCGCCATCACCGACTGGGTCAATACTGCCTGCCCGAAGTGCGATAAACCCGCCAAGCGCGAGACCGACACAATGCCCAACTGGGCGGGTTCGAGCTGGTATTATCTGCGCTATATGGATGCCCATAATGACCAAGCCTTTGCGAGTCCTGAAGCCCTCAAATACTGGGGTGAGGTCGATTTGTATCTCGGCGGCATGGAGCACACCACGCTCCACTTGCTCTACTCGCGCTTCTGGCACCAATTCTTTTACGACCAGGGCCTAGTGCCCACCCCCGAGCCCTACGCCGCCCGCCGCGGCCAAGGCATCGTGCTGGCCGCCGACGGCCGTAAAATGAGTAAATCCATCGGCAACGTAGTGAATCCCACCGATATCATTGCCAGCTATGGCGCCGACACGCTGCGCCTCTACATCCTGTTTATGGCCCCCTACGACGAAACCACCCCTTGGAGCGAAGAGCGCCTGGCTGGTGCTTCGAGGTTTGTGTGGCGCGTTTGGGCGCTCGCCCAGGAGCTCATTGAGGCTCATGCCTTCACTCGAGCCATGAAGCCCGGCCCCGGCGACGCCTTCGAAACCGAAGTCGACCGTGCTACCCACAAAGCCATCAAAAAGGTCCACGATGAGCTGGGCGGCATGCGCTTCAATACCGCCGTCAGCGCCCTCATGGAATACGTGAATTTCCTCTCAGATGCCAAAACCAAGGCTCGTTTGCTCGAGCCGGCATCGGCCGCCCTAGCTTGGCGCGCCCTCAATACCCTCGTCCAACTCCTCGCCCCTATTACCCCGCATATGTCCGAAGAGCTCTGGCACCAACTTGGCTACCCGGGCAGTGTGCACGTGGCCGGCTGGCCCGAGTATGACCCCGAGCTCATCAAGGACGACGTGGTGGTGATTGTGGTGCAGGTGAACGGCAAGGTGCGGGCCAATTTAGCTATGACACCCGACGCTACCCAGTCCGAGTTAGCTGAGGCCGCCAAGGCCGACCCCAATGTGGCCAAATACCTTCAAGACGGCCAACTGCTCAAGACCATCGTCGTTCCGCGCAAGCTCGTAAATTTCGTCGTAAAGTAGCCGATAGTGGCATCCCGCCCAGTCAACGACACTGCCACCAGTCACTACGCCATTTTGGGCGTTTCCAGAGGTGCTTCTATCGGTGACATCAAGCGTGCCTACCATGCTAAGGCCAAGTCGGCCCACCCTGATGCCGGCGGCAACGTGGCTGCTATGTCTCGCGTTAACGTTGCCTACAAGATTCTCAGCGATCCCATTACCCGCCGCGACTACGACGCCGATCAAGCGGCCGCTGTACGCCATCATAATCAACCTTCGGCATCGTCGGCAGCCGCTCACGAGCCATCCCGATCCCAGCCGCAACGGCCTCGTGAGCAACCGATATACACCGATACTAGGGCCGATCAGGTTGACCGCGATCGAGCAGCATGGGCCAGACGTTCGGCCTGGGAAATGCTGCGCTTTACCACTCCGTTAGCCTTGGGCGCCATCATTATCCGGTTGTTCTTAACCACATATATTAGCGGCACGTCGGTAGTGCTCATTTTTAGTCTCATCACCTTCTTGCCGGTGTATCTGTTTGCCCTAAGCATAATTTTTATTACCGATCCTAGCCTACGCCTCGTGTTTGCCGACCTGGTCCGTCGTCATCCCACCACCAAGCACGATCGGACCGGCGCTCTGGCGGTCGTGCTGGCATTCTTGCCTCTGGCGGCCATCTGGGCGATTTGGCGATAAGCTTACGGCACTAGCAGCATCCAGATAGGGAGTGGTGTATAGTTGGGGTCGTCCGTACAACAACCCCCGACCTTAGGAAATCATGTCAACCTCACGAGATTTTGGGCCATGCTGCCTATCGCCCGTCCAAGCCGCAGCGATGGGATTGCTGGCAATCGGCACTTACCCCGACCGGCGGACTTATCTGCACGTTCTTGATGGCAAATTCGGCCTCTCGCGCGCAGATTGGAAAGGAGTCCTTGAGAGCCTTCGCTACTTCGATCTCGTAGATCATCGGCCATTCGCCCACAACCTCTGGTGCATCCTCGGGCCGACGTATGGTCTCACCGAGGCTGGACTACATCTCGAGATCGACAACCGATTGGAGCTAAGCGACTATGCGATGAGTGTAACCTCTCACTCGGCGTGACCCAATCGTGCAAGCCTCATCCCCGCATGTACGGACGAACGCTTCTTGGTAAATTGCCAGGAAGCGTTTTTCCATGTATATTTCCCACAAGTTATGAGTATAAATACCCAAAACAACCTGCTGGCCCTGCTGCTGCCCCTGACCACCCCGGACGGTATCGTTTGAGCTTGAGCTAAAACCAAAAAAGCCAAAACACCTCCCGACCGGAAACGAGCGGGAGTTTTTATTTATCAACATCATCACAAGGACATATTATGAGCGACCAAATAATGATCTTCGACACCACCTTACGCGACGGCGAGCAGGCCCCGGGCTGCCAACTCAACACTGTTGAAAAAATCGAGATTGCCCGCCAACTGGAAATTCTCGGCGTCGATGTGATCGAAGCCGGTTTCCCGATCTCGAGCCCCGGCGATTTTCAGAGCGTAGTCGAGGTCTCTAAGGCCGTATCCGTTCCCGTGATCTGCGCGCTCACCCGCGCCGTCCCGGGGGATATAGACGCCGCCGTAGAGGCCCTAAAATTTGCCAAACGCAAACGTATTCATACCGGCATCGGCGCCTCAGATATCCACATTCAACACAAATTTAACTCCACCCGCGAAGATGTTTTGGCCCGCGGTGTCGCGGCCGTCAAGTACGCCCGGAAATTTGTCGAGGAAGTCGAATTTTACGCCGAAGACGCCGGCCGGGCCGACAATGCCTATCTCGCTCAAATGATCGAGGCCGTGATCGCTGCGGGCGCCAGCTACGTCAATATCCCCGACACCACCGGCTACTGCACCCCCGATGAATTCGGCGCCAAGATCCGCTACCTGAAAGAGCACGTGAATAATATCGACCAGGCGATAATTTCCGTGCATTGCCACAATGATCTCGGTATGGCCACCGCCAACACCATAGCTGCCATCCAAAATGGCGCCCGGCAAGTGCAAGTCACCATTAACGGCATCGGCGAGCGCGCGGGCAATACTTCGCTCGAAGAAATCGCCATGATCCTCAAAACCCGCCAAGATCTCGCCGCCCATACCAACCTCGATACCACGAAAATTTATCCCACCAGCCGCCTCGTTTCGCGCCTCATGCGCATGCCGGTGCAGGCCAATAAGGCTATTGTCGGCCGCAATGCCTTTGCCCATTCCTCGGGCATTCACCAAAACGGCTTGCTCAAAAACCGCCTCACTTACGAAATAATGCAGCCCTCCGATATCGGCATCAAGGACAATTCCCTCGATCTCAGCGCCCGCAGCGGCCGCTCCGCGCTCAAGCATCACTTGGATCGCCTCGGGTATAGCCCTGAACCAACCGAGCTCGATGCGGTTTATCAGGAGTTCCTCGTGCTCGCCGACCGCAAAAAGCAAATCGCCGACGACGATTTGCGCCAACTCATGGGCGATCACGCTGCCGCTGGCGGTATTGAAATTGTGGCCGTTGACGTTCATTCCGGCACTTCTATCGCCCCGAAGGCCACCGTAAAGCTCGCGGTAGGCGGCACCGAGCACCAGGCTACCGCCGCCGGCAACGGTCCCGTCGATGCTGCCTTCCGAGCGGTAAACGAGATCATTAAGCAGCCCGTAGTTCTTGAAGAATACCTGGTGCAAGCCATCACCCACGGCACCGACGATACCGGTAAAGTTCACGTGCAGCTGGCTCACAACGGCCACCTTTACTACGGTTTTGGCGCCGATACCGACATCATCGTGGCCTCGGTGAAGGCCTATATTGACGCTCTGTCCAAATTAACCTAATTCACTTTTATGCGAGTTCTCCCAACTAACCCTCATTTAACTTCGGTTAACGCCCATGTCGGACCTATGCCCATAATGGGACATCAAATTTTTCACAAAATATTTCCAGATACAAAATAACTTTTTCACAAGCCCATGTCCCATTATGGGCATAGGTCCGCAACGTGCATGCCCCCGGGGAAATATATATCTACATAACGCCCCAAAACGATCTATACGTGTATATTCCAAGATTTGCCAATATACACAATAAACTCAAAGCGCGCACCCATTATAGGAATAATCCTAACCAACCCTACCATTTGCCAAACCACCCCAGATAAGATATAATCTCCCTCAAGAGTGCTATGCACATCAACGTACGCGACATACTAGTTGAATCGGTCGGGTACAGTAGTACATACAAGATCACAGGCGAACGCCCGGATCTTGAAGCTGTCATACTGACCCGAGATATAGAGGGGGAGATTTCGATCTCTCGGCTCGATAATAGCTTGCTCGTTCGCGGGCACTTGGCTACCGAAGTCGAACTTGAATGCCATCGTTGCTTGAGCACTTTTAGCCGCCCTGCTGAGTTTAGTCTCAAGCAGGAATACGCCGAGGAGCCTGTAGACGAACAAATGCCTTTCGAGGGTGATGTCATTGACATTGCACCGCTCGTAGAGCAAGAGATCATCTTAGGTCTTCCCATCAAAATACTTTGCCGCCTGGATTGCCCGGGTATCAAAGAGGCGCAGGGCAGGTATACTAAAGAAGACAATATTGGTGTGCGTCTTGCAGACAAGGCGCACATAACGAAAGGAACCCATCGTGGCCGTACCTAAGAAACGTACTACCAGGACTGCTCAAGGTCAGCGTCGTTCGCACCTGGCACTCAGCCCCATTCAGCTAGTGAGCACCTCCACCGGAGCCCTCGTCCCTCGCCGCCTCAAAAAGGCTGCCGAGCTCGGATTGCTCAAAACTACCAAGAAAGTCTAGGCAAACTAGCTATGGCCTCCAACCGTCATCTCGGCCGAATTGTCGCCATGCAGACGCTCTACGAGCACGATTTTCGGTCTGGCGACGAGACAGAACGTGAGCTCTCGCCGATATTGCAGCGTAATCTCGACGAGTTTCGCTCCAGTATCGACGACACCAATTTCGTTGAAGATCTCGTAGGGGGCGTCTCCGACAGCCAAACCGCCATCGACGCCATCATCGGCCCGGCCGCTCCGGAATGGCCGGTCGACCAGATCGCCAAGATCGATAAGGTCGTGCTGCGCATCGGCGTCTACGAGCTGATGATCAAACGTGACGTGCCGCCCAAGGTGGCAATTAATGAAGCCGTTGAACTCGCCAAAACCTTTGGCGGCGAAAACTCGAGCAAATTTATCAACGGTGTGCTCGGAACTATTTACCGAAACAGTGAATTTTATGAACCAGAAGAAGACCCGTCGGCCAAACCGATCGGCTAAACCAAAATCCAATCGAAATCCCAAAGCTGTTCGCGAATATACCGCGGGCGGTGTGGTGTGGCGCCGTGTCGGCGACAACTTCGAGATCCTCATGATCCAGGATCGCCTCGGCCGCTGGACCATCCCCAAGGGGCACGTCGAGGAAGGCGAGAGCCTGGAGCAGACCGCTCTGCGCGAAGTCGCCGAAGAAACCGGCCTCACCGAGTTTCGTATGGGCGAAAAGCTCGATAAACTGCACTTTTTCTATCGCAAGGAAGGGAAACTTATTTTTATGACAACTCACGTTTATCTCATGGAGGCCATCGGCGACACCGACGCCGTTGTTGCCGAGGATTCCGAAGGCATCGTGGATGCCAAATGGTTCGGCTCCGATGAAGCTCTCGGGCTCATCGAATACCGCGACACCGAGAAGCTTTTCCGCCTCGGCCTTGATAAGATTCAGGCCGCAGCCCTATGAATCCGCTGCAAGAATTCCAGGACCGCCTCGGCATTCATTTTAACGATATCTCGCTGCTCGAGCGGGCATTTATCCACCGATCTTACCTCAATGAACATCCCAAACTTGGCTTAGAGCACAATGAGCGTATCGAGTTCCTCGGTGATGCCGTGCTTGAGCTCGTAGTTACCGACTTCCTCTACCGCACCTATCCCAACCCTGAGGGTGACCTCACGAACTGGCGCTCAGCCCTCGTGAAAACCGAATCTCTGGCGACTGTAGCCGAGACTCTGAAGATTTCGGAGTATTTCAAGCTCAGCCGTGGCGAGGCCAAGGGCAATGCCCGCTCGCACGCGCTCATTTCGGCCAACGCCGTCGAGGCAATTATCGGTGCGACCTATCTGGATCAGGGCTACGACATGGCCAAAAAATTCATCACCGACCACATTATTTCGCGCCTGCCGGAAATTCTCGAGACCGGCACCTGGATGGACCCCAAGAGTAAATTTCAGGAAGTCGCTCAGGAGCGTTTTGGCCTCACGCCCAACTACAAAGTGATGGAAGAAGCCGGACCCGATCACGATAAGATTTTCACCATCGGGGTCTACGTGGGCGATTCGCTTTACGGCAAGGGCTCCGGCTCATCCAAGCAGGCCGGCCAGCAGGAGGCTGCCGCCGCCGCCCTCGAGAAGCTGGTTCAAGCCAAACCCGTAGCATAAGGAACTTGTAGGATATTCCTAATTCGTACCGAATATAGCCTGTTAATTTTGTAATCCTGCTATAATTTCACCAGACATACCGCCGAACCGGCGGGTGCCGGTTCCCTGACAAGGGAGTGAAAATGAGCGTCCACCCGCTTCGCCTGCACGTACCGTCGGTACCCAAGAGGGTCACGGGACTTGCTCCGCAAGAGCACAGGATTATTGTTTTGCCCGGCGGTTTCAAGATGCACGTTCTTGTCATCAACCCCGGCAAAGCTGATGTTGTACTGTTTCTGCATGGGGTCGGGGCTTCACCGGATCTCCTACACCACCCGCTTTCCTGCTGGGCCAAGGCCCACGACGTCACCATGTGCGCCCTGTACTTGCCATGTCACGGCTTGAGCGACGATATTCGTTCATTTCCGGAGCTCATCGATGTCATCGGCCTGGCGGCCGAGAAGCTCGGGCTTCGCAGCGCCGTGTTCATGGGGCATTCGCTCGGAGCGCATCTTGTCGTGTGTCTGGCCGAATCCCGCCCGGATCTCATGGCATCCGGCGTCGTCCTGTCGCTGCCCACCAAGATTTATACCTCGGGGCTCCATTTCCTGGCCACAATGCCCGCATTGGGGATCGACGCCTACGTCACCTCGAATGTAGCGATGCTTGGGTCGTTCTTCCACGGGAACCCCATGGCGTTGGCTTCAGCCTTCGTCGATGCTGGCGTCCGTATGGCCAACGGCTACCGAATCTACGATGTTCTGAAGGGAGCACCCGACCTCGCAGGCATATTGCCTCACGTTTTGCAGCCCATGATCTCGCTGCACGGTGGCTTTGATCTCGCCGTACTGCCGGCCAAGTTCGCCTCCGGAGGCAACTTCGAGAGTATTGTCCTGCCAGGGATGCCTCACAACTTCCTGTGGTTGGACTGGACCATTCCGGTAGTCTCGGATGCCCTCGGAAGGGCTCTGCAGTCAGTCCGCGTCCAGCCGCTGGCTGAGGTCATCACCCTCCCTAACCGCCTTCTCGGCGCCGCCGTTTCTTAGCCGGCGCCATCTAGTTTGTCTGTCGCTGAGTATGAGCCCCGACAGCCCGACGCAACGCCATATCCCTTTCGGGGGGTGTGGCGTTTGTCAGTTTAGGGGCTTTGTAGAGCAGTCTAAATTATTCGCGTGTATCTTGCATAATTCTTATGATTATGCTATTATCAACCTCAGGCATTATCCCGATTTCACTTTTGAGTCGGCGAAACGCCGGTTCACTGACAGTAGGGAGAGGACCATGGAGGTCCAGCAATACCCAGTCGTCCTAAAGGGTGGCCCTGTCATTATGACTGCCTGCATCAACCCTGGCAAAACTCGCCACGCCGTGTTCCTTCATGGGCTCGGTGCCTCGCCCCGTGCCATGTACCCGTTTCTCGAGTACGTTGCCGTAAAGGAGGGTGTTACGATCATTGCGCCTCGTCTGCCATGTCACGGTAAAAGTGACGACGTGGATACGGCGGATGAATTCATTGCTCGTCTCGGCGAGTGGGGTGAGGCCGTCGGGCTCTCAGGTGACTTGGTTGTCGGTCACTCTCTCGGTGCTCTTGTGCTTCCGCACATTGCAAAGCGTTTCCCGAACCAGATCGGGGCTGGGATTTGTCTTGCCTTGCCTACTGAGCCACTCTCGGGCAGGCTCGATCTGTACAGACGCCTTGTGCATGTCGGAACTGACGTCACCATCACTACTAGTGTCGCCTTGATTGAGGCCTTTCGGTACGGTGACGGCCCAAGGTTCAGCAGGGCCGTCCAAAGCACTGCATCTGAGGGTTTCCGGCTGCGCCAAATGATGAAGGTGCTTCAGGGACTTTCGGATGTTGAGCTAGTCCTTGATGGGCTCGATATTCCGATCGCGCTCATGTGGGGGGAGCGCGACAGCGCCACTCCGCCACAAACCGAGCGCCTAGATCACCCAATCGTTCTTCCTGGCCAGCATCACTGTTTTCTGATGCTGCGCGAAGATTGGGAGCCGATTCGGGCTGAATTCCACGCCAAGCTCGAGTATCTCTCTCCCTCTCAATCCGCCACGGCCTCATGACGCCGCGGCCCCATCGTCAACCCGACTACACCTTCTGGGTGCAGTCAATCAGACGAAAATGCCATCCCTGCCAACGCGGGGGTGGCATTTGTCATTTCTGTCTAACCGAATTTATCCCCATCTCCTCCACCTGATACAATAATGCTAATGGTGTTTGGAGCAGACTCAGCGTGTTTCTTCGGCGAGTAACAATTACCGGCTTCAAATCATTTGCCAATAAAACCGTGATCGATCTCGAGCACGGTATCACTGGCGTGGTCGGCCCCAACGGCTCGGGCAAGAGCAATATTGCCGACGCCATCCGCTGGGCGATGGGGGAGCAGGGCAAGGCTCGCTTGCGGCTGGGTGATCGCGATGAAGTGGTCTTTGCCGGCACCGACAAGCGCGCCAAGGCGAGCTTCGCCGAAGTAATTCTATTGTTTGACAATGAAGACGGTTCATTTCCGCTCGATCTTACCGAGGTAGAAATTTCGCGGCGAATGTACCGCAGCGGCGAAACGGACTATCGGCTGGCCGGCCGTAGCGCGCGGTTGAGCGATATTCAGGCGCTGCTGGCCGGGGCCGGGGTGGGCGCGAGCAGTTACGCCGTAATTGGCCAGGGGATGATTGATTCGATTCTGATGAGCTCGCCATCCGAACGCAAACTGCTGTTTGAGGAGGCAGCAGGCATCCGCGGGCCTGAGCTCGGGCGCGAGGCCGCTGTACGAAAACTCACAGCCACAGCCGGCAATCTCACGCGTCTGCGCGATATTTCGGCGGAGCTGGCGCCTCGCCTTGGCGCCCTGGAGCGGGCCGTGGCCGCCGCCGACGAGCAGACCCGCCTCACGTCGCGAGTAACTGAGCTGCGTACTGCCGTGGCGAGTGCCCAGCATGCCCACTGGACGCTCGTGGAAGCCGGTGAGGCCCATCGGTCGGCAGAGCTGCTGCAATCGGCTCACCGCCTGCGCCACGAGCTGCGCGCGCTCGAACGCACCCGTGAGCAGCAGGATCGTGCCGAAGCGCAGGCCCTTGGCCAGCGCCAGCAGCTCCAATCTGGGCTGGCCGCCCTCGAGCTCCGTCGCGACTCAGCTGCCGCGGACCTCGCCGCCTCCCAGTCCGCCACCAGCGCCGCCGCTCGCAATATCCAGTCGGCCGGCGAGCTCAAAATACGCCTCGCCCGCGCCGAAGCCGACCTGGCTGCGGCCGAGGGCCGACTCAAGGACTCTCGCGCCGAGCTGGCTGCCAGTGCCGTAGGCGCCGCCCGCGCCGATAAGGCCGTGGACAAAGCTGCCCACGAGGTTGCGGCAGCTCAATCCGCTTTGGTGGCCGTCCGCAACGGGATCAACGATGGCTCTCGCGACCAATATCTGGATCACGCCCTCCAAATACTCAAAACGCTGGCCCTCGGGCTGGGAACGCCGCAGTACGATGAAGGTCGGGTGCGCCTGCTTGTACACAAGGCCGGGCGCCTACTCAGTCATGCTACCCGCAGCGGTGCGGCCGAGCTTCTTGCCGAGCTCAAAACCGCCCAGAAACACCTTGAAGCCGCGATGTCGCGCCGCGAAACCGCCGTGGAGCACCAGACCAACGTGTCTATTACCGGCCGTTCGCTTGAGATTGATATTACCCATCTGGAGGGTGAAGTTGTCCGGCTAACTCAACGCCGAAATGATATTTTGACCGAGCTGAAGCCGCTAGAATTGGCTTCATCTCAGCTCAAATCACTTCAGTCAGCCGAGCACACTGCCGTTAAGACCTTGCAGGACATCACCAAACAGCTCGAAGTTCAACGTTCTCAACTCGCCGATCTAAGTGTCGGTTCCGGTGATATCTCTGTCCATTCCAAGACCCTCACTGCCCTCGAACTCACGAGAGCCGCCATTTCCAATGTTGCCCGCGATCATACTCAGGCCGGGCAAAACCGACTCGCTGCCGCGTCCGAACTGGCTGCCACCGTCCGCCGTGCCGCCGAGTGGGCCGTCACTATTACCTCCTCGGACGCTCATGAAGACCTCGCAGTCCTGACCGATCAGCTCGCCCGCGCCGAAACTCTCCTCGAGGCCCGCACTCAGGTGTATCAGGAGCAATTGGTCGAATACGAGGAGGTCTCCACTCGCCAAACCGAGCTTGCCGCCCAAATTAGCGACCTCGAATCTGCCGAATCCGACCTGCGAGCCCTCGTGACCGAGCTCGATACGCTCATCCGCTCGCGTTTCAAGGAAAATTTCCAAGCCTTGGCTGAGCAATTCAAGATCTACTTTGGCCGCCTCTTCAACGGCGGCACCGCTTCGCTCGAGCTCGCCGAGACTGACGATGGCACTTATGGCATTACTATCAAGGCCAGTCCCAACGGTAAGCGCCTCACGACTATAGCGGCCCTGTCCGGCGGCGAACGAGCCTTGGCTGGTGTGGCCCTAGTGGCCGCCATTATGCGCGTCAACCCCAGCCCCTTCGTGGTCCTCGACGAAATCGACGCCGCCCTCGACGAGGCCAATTCGGGCCGTCTCGCCGGCATTCTCACCGAACTTCAGCAGTATTCGCAGCTCATCGTCATTACCCACAACCGCCAGACCATGAAGGCCGCCCGCGTGCTCTTTGGGGTTACAATCAATGAGCATCACATCTCGCACCTCATCTCCATGCGCCTCGAACAAGCCACCCAGCTCGCCGCCCGCTGAGCATACTCTAGCCGTATCTGTTGACTTATCCCCCAAAAATCGGTAAACTCAACTTCGTTGTATCGAATTTATTAGGAACTACCTTTTGTTAGTAATTCGCCTAGCCCGCACCGGCCGAACTAAATACCCCACCTACCGCATTGTCGCTGCCGAATCTGCTCGCGCCGCCACGGGTAAGTTTGTAGCTGTCCTCGGACACTACAACCCTCATACCAAAGAAATCGTCATCAAGCGTGACGAAATCGCCAAGCACCTCGGCAATGGCGCTCAGCCGTCAAATACCGTCGTAAAGCTTCTGATTCGCGAAAAAGTTGAGCTGCCCGCCTGGGTTAAGCTCAAGACTAAGGCTCCCAAGCCGACTGAAGCTGTCGCCGAAGAAGCCGCTGCCGAAACCGCCCCAGCTGCCGACACCGAAGTTACTCCGGCCGAAGCCGAAGCTGACGCTGCTGCCGAAAACACCGACGCCGACAAGTAATCCCTTCGTAGGGGTTCTTGCTCTGTAAAAAATGGTATGATATTTTCATCATCCATAATTCTGATAGGAGTGGTGCTATGCCTGACATGGATAAAGAATTTGTAGAATACGTAGTGAGAGCGCTCGTTAGTCACCCAGATGACGTAAGCGTCCGCAGGTCCGTCGACGATATGGGAGTATTACTGGAATTATCAGTGAACCCCGAAGACATGGGCAAGGTCATCGGTAAGGCCGGGGCCACCGCCAAGAGTATCCGTACGCTGCTTCGAGTATTAGGCTCGCGCAACGACGCTCGCGTCAACCTCAAGATTATCGAGCCCGAAGGTAGCGAATATCAAGACGACCGCCAGGACAGCCCTGCCGCCCCCGTAGCCCCGGCTCAAACGGCTCCAGAGGCTCCCGCGGCCCCTCAGCCCGACGCCGATTCCGAGATGGTTGCCCGCACCAAGCGCGAGTTTGCCGACCTCGACGATCTCGACCTCTAGAAACCTCCAATTATGAAAATCGACATTATCACACTGTTTCCGGACATGTTCAAAGGTCCCTTCGACATGAGCATGATTTGGAAAGCCCAGGATAGGGGATTAGCGCAGATTAACCTCATTAACTTGCGCGATTTTGGCTTGGGAACGCGCCATACCGTCGATGATACCCCTTATGGTGGCGGGGATGGCATGGTCCTCAAGCCTGAGCCGGTGGTGGCAGCTATTGAGGCTGCCCGAACCGCCAATCCCGGTGCGCGCGTGATTGCCCTCACGCCCAGCGGCCATCGATACAGCCAAGCCATGGCTGCTGAGCTGTCCGAGCTGCCGGGCCTCATTCTGCTGGCCGGCCACTACGAAGGCTTCGATGAACGCATACTTACCTACGTGGACGACCAGGTTTCTATTGGCGACTACGTGCTTACCGGCGGCGAACTGCCCGCCATGGTGATCTTAGACAGCGTCGTGCGGCTGATTCCCGGCGTTTTGGGTGGGGAGGCTAGTGCCGCCGACGAATCGTTCAGCGAGCCCGACCTGCTCGAGTATCCACACTACACCCGTCCGCAAGAATTCCGCGGTGAAGCCGTGCCGGAAGTGCTGCAAAACGGCCACCATGCCGAAATCGCTAAATGGCGCCGCGCTCAAGCCCAAGCCAAAACCGCCAAATTCCGCCCCGATTTGCTCAAAAACTCAAACTAATTTTCGAAATGATTCCAAAGCTGGCTAGATAGGTCGGCAAACATGGCCGGGGCGTTTCCGGGAGAATTCCATGGCCCGCTTGTTACCACTACCAAGTAATTAGTTTTTGGTCCGTACACAATCCCTGCGTCGTGGACTACTCCGTCGAGGTCGCCGGTTTTGTGTGCAATCACCGTTCCGGCCGGCAAGCCTACCGGTAGGCGGTTGTTTACTCGTTGGTCCTTGAGCAGCCCCAAAAACTTATCGCTCGAGCTGGCCGACACCAACGTTCCGCTGTACAGGCGGGTCAACAGTGTGGCTACGTCGCCAGCCGATGTCCTTTGTGGGTCAGCCAAGCTAGTTTGCTTGTAGCCCTCTACCCCCAGCGCCTGGTCTTGCGCGCCCCATCCCAGTATCGTCCCCAGCGCTCGCCCACAGGCGTTGTCGGAGACGTTAATCATTACCGTCAAACACCCGTCAATATTGCGCCCGGTGTCGCCACCTGCCGCTTTGCCGTAGGTCAGTTGCCCCAAGTCTATTTGCTGGTAAATCCGCTGCGCCACAAACAGTTTATACAGGCTTGCACTTGTGATTTGCCGGTCTGGATTAATGCTGGCCGTTTCGCCAGTGGTCATATTTTTTACAACGATACCGAATTTATCAGCATTTGCTGCCGTGAACGTGTCCAATAGCTGCTGCAGCCCGGTTCTTTGCGGTGTCGGCACGACGGCTGCTGCGGCAGCGGGCTTTACGGCGGCGTTTGGCGCGGGTGCGCTGCGCTCGGAGGCCCTGGCCGTTGAGTTCGAAGGAGTCGTTAGTGCGCCCACCATCACCGTCGAGGCCACCAGTGCCGTTGCTACCAACCCAAATGCAATCGCCGGCCGTTTCCAGGCAATCTGCGGCAATCGCAACGATGGCATCTGCCATACGGGAGTAGCCTCCATCGCTGCTGCCTGCATGTTTACTACCGCCTCGCGAGGGGTCGGCATTACCGGCCGACGAATGCCGTCCATGCCCACCGTGTAGGCTCGAGGCTGAGGCGACAAGGCCGCCACAGCCGGTTTCGGCTGCGACAATACTATCGTCTGCTGGCGGCGCACACTTGGCCGCACTCCATCCATCACATGAATCATATATACAGTATAACCATAAGCTTCATATCGCTTCAAGTCGCAGTTTTTTCGTAACGTATACTAGTAGATGAAATGGAGATTATGATGAAATTTGCCAACCTGCTGCCAGCTACTACCGTCTACGCTCACTGCGATCTGCCCTGCGGTGTTTACGATCCCGCCCAAGCCCGCATTGAGGCCGAATCAGTCCTCGCCATCTGCAAGAAATACCAGCAATACACCGACAAGGCCGATGAAGTCTTCCGCACTCGCTGCATCGTCATCAAAGATGAGCGTGCCGAGCTCGTGAAACGCCATCTCTGGGTGTTGTGGACGGATTACTTCAAGCCCGAGCATCTCGAAGCTCACCCTCAGATCCACGACCTTTTCTGGCGCGCCACCAAGCAAGCTGGCCAGGCCAAGCACCACACCGATGTCGAAACTGCTCAAAAATTGCTCGAGCTCATCGCCGAGATCACCGAAGTCTTCAACGCCACCAAGAAGGCCTAAACCTTCATGTCGATTTGGCCCCTCGGAATATATAGGGTAGCGGGGGACAGTATGCTGCCGACATATCAGCCGGGCGACACCCTCCTGGGCCTGCGCTGGTTCACATCGCGGCCCGGCCAGGTGGTGGTGGCCATAGAGTCCGGACGGCCTGTCATCAAGCGCATCGTCTCTATCGAGGACACCGCTATCACCCTCGCCGGAGACAATCCCGCCGCCTCCACCGACTCGCGCCACTTCGGCCCTGTCCATAAAAAACAACTAGAAGCCAAAATACTTGTTAAGATATAACCTATGATTCTCAAACCCTTCAAGTACGCCTTCCGAGAGCTGATCATGAACCGCCGCAAACAGATCCCGTTTTGGGTCTTAGCCGGTTTCTTGCCCACCTTCCTCATAGCCAGACTGCTCGTCGCGAGGTTCCCCGGACTTTTCCTGCACATCCGAGGCACGCACGTGCATCACTTCATCTACGGGTTCTTTGTGCTGGCTATCATCGGCTTTATTTCCATCCTCTCCGAGCGCGGGCGGCGTATTCAGGCCTTCGTATACGGAGTAGGCCTCGCCCTGGCCTTTGACGAGTTTGGCATGTGGATGCACCTCACGAACAACTACAATATCGACACCTCCGAGGACGCCCTCGCCTGGATCTTCGCCTTCCTGATATTCCTCGTCTACGGCATTGGCATGATCCGCCGAGCCATCCCGCACATGAAGCGGCTTCGCCCAGGTCGCTAAGCATTGCCGCTGAGCTCAAAATCTTGTATTATATGACGGTCGCAAAAATCTATTACGCACAATGGGGTGTGGCCAAGCGGTAAGGCATCTGATTCTGGATCAGAGGATCCTAGGTTCGAATCCTAGCACCCCAGCCATTGCACTTATGCTTGAACAACGGCTTGCTCAAGCCGTTGTCTTGTTATTATCGTCATCACGTTAAGTGATTCACGTTCCCAACCCATCTGAATACTCAAGCGAGTTTTTAGCACTCAGGTGGATCCCCGGCCATCGTTCCGGGGCGGAACGATGGCCGGGCTGTCTGGTCGAACGAGCCCCTAACACGTACGTGCCCGAACTATGTGAGTTGCGCAGCCTCAAATGCTCGCAGGTTGTCCTCTAAATGCTCAGGCGATTTAGTCCCCGTAAGGACTAGCCCACGAGGGCAGTTATCGAAGATAAACCTGAATGCCTCGCGCTCAAGCTCGGCTCGGCTCTTTTGTGAGTCGTTGTCTATCAGTTCGCCCATGTTGAACGGACGATTGATGACAACCGTTTTCCCTCGCTCCAACGCGAGTCTAATGATGGGGAGGAAGGCGGCATTCTTTTGGTTGAAGGGCAGTTGAACGACCTCATATGCGTCGTCTCCACAGACCATCTCCCCACTTTCGATATCGCTTACACTTGCGCCGAATCGGGTGATGCCCTGTTCTCGGGCGTAACTCCAGGCTCGCTTTAGGCCGTCGCTTAGGAGCACGGCCGGAGTTGTTTTGTGAAGCTGAAGCACGTCAATCTGGCCTAGTCTCGTGAGGCTTTGGTCTAGACTCGACCGGAGTGCATCATAGGTATGGTCTACGTACGACTGTTGGTCTTCCGCCCGCCAATGCTCTCCGAACTTTGTAGCGATTGTGATATTGCTACGTTGCCCTTGATTCAGCGTTCGCAGCCAATCACCCAACCTTGCTTCACTCAGGCCGTAAGATGGCGCTGTATCGTAGTAGCTAATGCCCTGGGAGAAGGCAGACTCGAGAAACGTGGCTGCCGCTTGATCTGACGGAATGGGTGATGGCTTGAACCCCCAAGTTCTTCCGATGCCGATAAGACCACACGCTAGTTCTAGGTTGTTTGACATGTTTTAAGGGTACTATAAGGTATGAGCCTTTACAACCCTGGCATAATATATTATTATATTTTTCCACCGACGAGATACCAGGAATGGGGATCAAAATGCCTCAGCAGTTTGACGTCACGGTTGTAGGGGCCGGCATAGCCGGCCTGATGCTCACCAAGAAGCTCTCCGAGTTGGGCCTCAAAGTGGCCCTGGTCGAGAAGGAAGCCCAAATGGCTGGAGGGCCCTCAACTAAGAACGAAGGGTGGCTGCACCGAGGAACCTACCACGCGACGTCGATTAGCGATAAGGACACCGCTATTCAGGTTGCGAGGCGCTGCATTTACGGGCACGAGCAGATCCGAGGGTACGCGCCCGAAGCTATCGAGGATATCGACCTCGCCTCGTATGCGTTGGTGAAGGACCCGGAGCGAACGATGGAGGTCATCTCTCGATGGGATGAAGCCGGTGTTCGCTACACGAGGGTACCGCTCAAGGAGCTCGCGAGACTGGAGTCGAATGTTAGGACAGGTGAGTTTGCAGACGTGTTTCAGGTCTACGATCTGGGCATTAACACTCGCCTGCTCTACCGAAAGCTCCTCGCGGCTAGCATGCGAGCCGGTATCGAGATTTTCTTGAATGCCGAAGTGGTGTTCAATAGCCTCGAGGAGGCGCTGATCGAGAGAGAGGGAGAGAAAATCCCAATAACGTCACGGCTGTTCGTTTATACGGCCGGGTACGGAGTTCGGGATATCCTCAGGTCAAACTTTGGCATTCTGGTGCCTCTGCGGTACTGGAAGAGCCATCTCACGGTGTTCCCGCGTCTCACGAGGTCATCAGTGTTTTGTCTCGACCCGCATGAAGCGGGGATGATGAACCACGGCGACTACAGCATCGTGGGGCTCAACGAGGACGCCATGGTGCACGAGAGCCCAGACTTCGAGATTTTGGAGGAGGGCAAGGAGAAGGTTTACGCAGCTGCTAGTCGCCTATTCCACAACCTGGACGGCGCTAGAAGCCTGACCGTCGCCTGCATCAAAACCGACCTGGCAGACAAGCCCGCTGCTGTCCGCTCGCTCGGCGTCTCAGTTACGGAGCCCTTACGCGGCCACTTCGTCGTACTGCCCGGCAAGATGACCGAGACGCCCTATATTACCGACGTCGTGGCGAAAATGGTCTATGATAGGATCGATGACGAGATGATCGCTCAGCGCCCGATGGATACCATTTAGCCAACCAGGATACGGAGGTAGAAAGACATATATGACTCACGAAGACGTTTTGACAATGATCGATGAACAACGGGCATCAAGGGGGTTCTACGGAGTTTCGGAGCTCTTGGAGTGGGCCGCGCAGAGCGACAACACCTTTCTTGACCCGTTCTCGATCCTGATCAGTCGGACAGTCAAGCTCGGTCGAGACAATGTTTTCTACCCCAATGTCATACTCGAGGTGAAGAACGGCGGAGAGCTGACTCTCGGAAATAGCAATGTGCTCTACCCGAGCACTCTCATGATCGCCGAGCGAGGCAAGATTTTCATTGCCAACGGCAACCAGCTCGGCGACGGCGGGTGCAGTCTGAAGGCGAACATGCCCGACGCTGTCATCACCGTGGGCGACAACGGCCGCTACATGAGCGGCGCCCAGGTGATAGGCCGAACCGCGCTTGGCTCCGGCTCTCAGGTACTCGGCCTGATCACCGTCCAAAACTGCACGCTAGAAGGTGGTGGTGACTACCGGTCTGCCGACCCCGACGCACGAGCAGGTCTCCTGAAAGGGTCAGGCCTAGCCAGAAATATCACCGTTCCTGTGGGCAAGGTGCTCAATGGTTCGAGGATGTTCGAAGAGTCCCAGACCGAAGACCAATCGAAGTACCACCCCAAGAAGTAGCCGGGGCCTCTGTACTATCCATTCGCACCCTCCCACTACAACGACGTAACGGGAGGGTGCTCAACCCTTTGGAATTATTTTTTATAAATCCTTACGAAACGAGGGGTAAAGCGCATTCATGCGCTTGTGGGTAATGAAGGGACTCTCAATTATGCAAAGCTCCCGGCACTTATCGAGATCCCGTATGAAAACCGGATAAAACGTCCGCTCATCGAACAACTTCGACGCCAAAAGGTTGGTAGGGGAGACGCGATCTGGTCATAGTAAAACCCTAGCGCCTCCAATCTTTCGGCCAACTGAACTAAGCTGGAGTAGATCTGGTTCCACCTGAGGGATAGCTCGCCAGCCATTGCACTTATGCTTTTACCTTCTACAATGTAATTATGCCACCAGTCACACCTGAACCAGAAAAATCAGCCGAACTGCCCACTGCCGAGCCAATCAAGAAAAAACATATTGTTAGGAACATAATCCTTGCGCTGGTTGCCGTCGCCTTCCTGGGCGTAGCGGGTGTAGTTGCTTATATAGGTTTCGTCCTTGTTACTGCGTCAAATGACTGCTCTTCCCGGACTGCTGAGCTAGAGACTATGGTTAAGCAAAATATTGCGTACCTGGATGGCATCACAATTCTTGATGGGCAACGACAAAATGCCTCCGGAGCCCCAGATGGTGACTGCTTAACGGGTCATGGCGGCCCGGCTACTGTTTTCTACCCTGTCTCAGGAAACGTCACAGATGTAAACGCGCAAGTTACCCGAAATATTAAGCAACGCGGTTTTGAGATGTCGTCGAAGTTCTATAACGATGGCCCGGGTAACACATCCGTAACGGACATTTGGACGACCGCAACGGACGGTAAAAATTCTTTAGAAATTAGGTACAAACTCAGTCAACCGTATAACTGTCCTGACACCAACCCCGCCTGCGCCGGTGAAGGAATTATCGAACAAGCCAAACTCCTAACTTATCCAACTAGGCAAGTTACAGTTATATTGGGTGGAGTAATTGTCAGGCCCTATTGAGGGCTATCACAAGCCCTATCAGGACCGAAACCCCTAGCCGAAATCGCGCTAAACGGCCCCTCGATTGTTAGGAAATTCGACCACAGCCCCAGCCAAGAAACTAGGTTACATTGCTAGGAAACGTAGGCCGACGCGTCGGGTGAGCTAACCAATAGGTGTTTAACCTCGGTGATAATGGCCAGCCAAAGCACTTTTTGCGGTTAATTAGAGCGTGAGCGCCATCACGGCTTTGATGGTATGCATGCGGTTTTCCGCTTGATCAAACACGATGCTGTGTTTGCTTCTAAATACCTCATCAGTCACTTCCAGCGCTTCTAGACCATATTCTTGCTTCATATGTAGACCTGTTTCGGTCATTGTGTCATGAAACGCTGGCAAGCAGTGCATAAATTTAACGTCGGGCTTGTTCGTGGTTTTGATCATAGCCATATTTACCTGGAAGTCACGCAGCAGTTCGATGCGTTCGGCATATTTATCTTCCTCGCCCATCGAGACCCATATATCGGTGTATATCGCATCGGCACCCGCCACGGCTTTGGCGATATCGTCCGTAATGGTAACCTTTGCGCCGCTCTTTTTCGCAAATTCATTAGCCTGCGCCACTAGAGTTTCATCCGGGAATAGTGATTTCGGTGCCGCAATTCTAAAGTCCAACCCCATCTGGGCCGACCCGAGCAGCAGGCTGTTGGCCATATTGTTGCGGCCATCACCCACAAATACCAGCGACAAGCCCCTCAACTCGCCCACATGCTCCTCGAGCGTCATGAAGTCGGCCAAAATCTGGGTGGGGTGAAATTCATCCGTGAGGCCGTTCCACACCGGTACCCCGGCGTGCTCCGCCAACCCCTCGACTGTCGAGTGAGCGAAGCCACGAAACTCGATGCCGTCAAACATCCGCCCCAGCACCTTGGCGGTGTCTTCCACGGATTCCTTCTTGCCGAGCTGAATATCATTCTTGCCCAAAAATTCCGGCGCAATGCCGAGATCGTTCGCTGCTACGGTAAAGGCGCACCTAGTCCTAGTAGAGGTTTTTTCGAACAACAGCGCGATATTTTTGCCCTCACAGTCGCGGTGCGGGGTGCCTGCCTGCTTGAGTTTCTTATACTGCCTGGCCGTGTCGATCAATAACTGTATTTCTTCGGGGGTATAGTCGCTCAATGTTAAGAGAGAGCGGCCTTTTAGCTGACTTTTCAATTGTTCTCCTCCAATTACTTTCTCACATACTCAACGCATTAAATCATATCAAGTAACTGGTTGCCTATGTCTAGATCAAGCCAGACATTATAATGCTACTGGTAAACAAGAGAACATCGTGACTATCGAAGAACTCCAGACCCGCGCAGTAGAAGTTGCGGTTAAATACAGGCAGAAGAACGAAGATGACGGCCACGCAAAATGGGATGCTTCCGCCTACATGGCCGGTTTTGTTGGCGACGTAGGCGACCTATCTAAACTCATCATGGCCCGCTCGAATCTTCGACACATCGACGATGTTGATAAAAAGATAGCTCATGAACTAAGAGACTGTCTCTGGTCGGTACTCGTATTGGCGCATCATCTCGAGGTAGATATTGAACAAGAATTTACAAATACTATGAAAGAGCTCGACGCGCGCCTGGCCGCTTAGCTAAGCCAAGCTCTCGACATTGGCCGCCGATGCGGCTACTCTTTGATATAACTCTAGGCTTAATGATTGTTTAAATTTTGGTCCTTAAGGTATAATCCCTCTACAGAAGCATAAAAAGGAGATAGAGATTGAAGAATAAATGGTTGGCAGGAATTCTGAATATATTGCCTGGCGTAGGCTATCTGTATGTCGGCGTACGTACCCCATTTGCGGTCATATTGCTGCTAATTCTTCCTGCAATTATCATTGGTGGCACTCTTGATCCAGCTCTAAATTCCAGTGCGGACACAAATTCTTCAATGAGCTGGGGCGTAGCCCTATTTTTCGGAGTGCCAATTGTGGCTTTTGTCGTAGATGCCTACTTGGCGGCAAAAGAGCACAACGGCCGAATAAAGAATTAGCCGATATTCAATGAGCACAGAATCGGCCCGACCTCGTCGATGATGATCCTCCATAGCACTTACGTTTAAAATATAATATCCTTTGACAAAGGGAGCATGCTTTGCTAAAACTCAACCAGCGCGGCTTTACTGCATTTGAGACGATCGTCGTCCTCCTCCTACTCGGAATATTAGGGATAGCAATATATCTTGCGTACTTAAATACTCCAGTTGCTCGTAAACCTTATAGCACGCCTGCCGCTAGTAAATATAAAAGCATCTGTGACTTCAATAATAATGAGGTAGGCTGTGGGCTCAATTCATTTAAAGTTCTCGCCCCAAGCGGAAACGAAAAAATATGTATCGGTAAAAACTACGATATCAAATGGGCCGCACCTGATGATGTGAGCACCGTTACAATTACCCTTCGAGAAGATGGTCTTTCCGGGCAAGAGTATAAGCTGGGTATATTCCCGGCCAGCCAAAAGCATTTCGTCTGGGGTGTAACTGGCATACCTGCAGGCTCTGTGTACAAGATATGGATCAATACGGTATATAAAAGCTCATCAGTGAATAACGTGAGCAGCGGACTACTTACCATTCAGGGGTGTAGCTAATATTTTTTGTATCGCCGAGTAACCCTTCAGACACAATCTTTATGTATAATTCTCTTATGAATAAAGTCGACTATCGGTGGATCGGCGTTGGCGCACTGGGAGTATTTGCGGCAATAAGCCTAGCTGTGTCATCTTCGCTGCTCCGCATGCTTTCGCCAAGTTATAGCTCGGTAATCATTCTTCTTGGCGCCGTAGTAACCATAATCCTCGCGGAGATATGGGGCGTTATGTATTGGAGAGCCTCTCGAAGCATATTGTCGACGACGACACTCGCTATGATTAATGTCGCAATTTTATGCAACCTAATCTATTTAACGCCGGTATTTAGAATTATTTTCAGTCGGCTTTTTAGCTAACAGTGCACTAACTCAATTGAATCGCTTGGTATTAGTACGTAGGTGTAACGAAATCCAACCCCTACCGTTATATATACCAGTAGATCAAAATAATTGAGGTTAATTACTTTCAATGTCCCCAGCAAAACTAATCCGTACCACGGCAATCGCCGGCGCTCTATCCGTAGCCGGTCTGCTCGCCGCTAATGTAGTATTAACCTCGGTTGCAATGCCTGGCGCACAGCCATCAGCAGTAGCTTCCGCCAAGGGCGGCACCGGTGGTGGTGGTAGCATCAAGCCCAGCCTCCCAGCCGATTTCCCGATCGCCTTCCCGCTGCCCACCGGTACGCTGTTTGGTTCGACCGGAGTTTCCCCGACTTGGTCCGTGGGCCTGAACGTCAATGGTTCCTACAGTACCGTATTGCCCGACCTGCGTAGCTTCTATGTAGCTCAGGGGTTCACCGACCTCAACCCTACCAGTGTAATACCCTTTGGCTTCGAGAACGCCAGCTACACCATTCAGGTAGTCGGCCGCTCTCACGACCACCTGGACACTAGCACCGATGTGACGATCGTAGTTAACCAGAAGTAACTGGTTCTAGATCGGTAACACTAAAAACCCCGACGCAAGTCGGGGTTTTTAGTGTTTGATATTTGACGGTAAAAAAGTTATGAGGTTAGCTTTCGTTCTCTGTCGCTGGCCGCTTTGAGCCCGGCATCAATTGATTGAGCGGCCTGAACACTAGCCTTAGCCCGAGCATCTTGGAGTACTTTGGTGCAGTACTCGAGCGCACGGTAGCTTTCCGGCGACGTGCGCCCGACATCGTAAATGTAGGAGTCAATTGTGACGGCTACCAATTTGGAGTCGGCGTGAGTTTCCACAAGATGCCGCACTTCATCGCTGCGGCGCATCATCATTTGGTCGCGGTAAGCCGGTTGAACCGCCACGGTAATCTGCTCGCTCGCTCGTTTAAGCGAATACGTGAGGTCTCCGGGGTAGCTGCTTCGTGCCACACTGGTCACAAAAATTCCGCCGATAAGTGCTGCCGAAAAACCAACCGCGGTCATCCAGGGCATCCAGCGCTTGGGTTCATTGCTCGTAGCAATAATCTGCCTGGCCAGTTCCCGCTTGAGTTCGGATGAGTGGTGGATTTGAGCCGGGTGGGGGAGCTCATGCAGGGCAGCACCTAGCTGGGCTAATTGCGCAGCCTCATCGTGTGATGCACCGGCCTTCCTCAGCTCGGTCTCCAGTTGGTTTGTGTTGTTCGAGTTCATCCTACTCATGCTCCGTGAGTGTAATTTGTAACTTTTTAAGTGCTCGGTGCTGCAGTACGCGAACGTTACCTTCATTCAATCCTAGCACTTCGCCAGTCTCCTTGGCCGATAATCCCTCGATGAAGCGCAATTCCACGACAGACCGAAGTTTTTTGGGCAGTCGGCCGACCGCCAGCTTGAGGCTTTTGGCGTCGTCGTTTCGGGTAACATCCTCGAGCAGATTCTCTGAGCTCACTAAGTGTTCCACGCTATCGCACATCGGGACCTCTTTGTGCTTGCGCCAGTGGTCGATGAGCAGGTTCTGCGCGATGCGGTAGAGCCAGGCTTTATACGAACCGCCATTGAATTTTTCCTTACTGCGCCACGCTTTTGCGAAAGTTTCGCTGGTCAGATCTTCCGCCAACAAAGGCTCCGATGTTCGCCACAACAGGTACCTTTTGATGGCATCGGCGTGAGCAACATAGGCCTCTTCGAATTGCGACTCTCGATCAATCAGGCTATCCACGAACTCTTTCACTCATTAAGACGTATCAACTCGCAATACGTTACACTTGGCTAGCAAAAAATAATCAAAATTGACTTTTTTCTCTCTTGGCCACGCTATGTCGACATCATAGCACCTTTATCTCGGTTCAGATGTGATCCGTCAGAGCCTTAGGCGACGCCGGCGACTAGGGGTTCCGCAAACTGGCTGTTGTATAGCGAAGCGTAGAAGCCGTTTTGGCCCAGCAGCTGATCGTGAGTGCCTTGCTCCACGATATTGCCGTCCTGCATGACCAGGATGAGATCGGCGTTTCGTATCGTTGAAAGACGATGAGCGATCACAAAGCTCGTGCGGCCTTTCATGAGTCGCTCCATGGCCGACTGGATCAGTGTTTCGGTGCGGGTGTCGACCGAACTCGTGGCTTCATCCAGTATCAGCATTGGCGTATCGGCTAGCATCGCGCGCGCAATAGTAATCAGCTGCTTCTCTCCTTGAGAAACGTTGTCCGCCTCCTCGTTCAGCTCCATCTTGTATCCGCCCGGAAGTGCGTGAATAAAGTGATCGGCATGCGCCGCCTCTGCCGCCTTCACTACTTCCTTGTGTGTAGCCTTGGATTTCCCATAGGCGATATTATCTTCGATTGTGCCATTAAACAGCCAGGTATCTTGCAGTACCATGCCGAAGAGGCGGCGCAAGTCGGAGCGCCTCATATCTCGGATATCAACGCCATCCACTCGAATTGAACCCTCGCTTACATCGTAGAATCTCATTAGCAGGTTTACGATAGTCGTTTTGCCTGCTCCGGTCGGGCCGACAATTGCAACGCGCTGTCCGGGTCGGATGCTGGCATTCAGACCTTTAATGATGGTCTTCTCCGGCGAATATCCAAAGACTACATTCTCGAACTCCACGCCTCCTCTAGCTTTGCCGAGGGCCACCGGTTGCGCTGCCTCAGCCACCTCTTCCTCTTCGGCCAAAAATTCGAATACCCGCTCGGCAGCAGCAGCGGTCGATTGCAGGACGTTCGCAATATTAGCAGTTTGCGCTATGGGCTGAGTAAATTGGTTCATGTACTGTATGAAGGCCTGAATGTCTCCAATATTAATCTTGCCGTTGACCGCCAGCCACCCGCCCAGCACGGCCACCGCGACATAGCCCAAATTGCCGACAAATTGCATGATTGGCATCATCAGCCCCGACAAGAACTGAGACCTCCAGGCGCTGCCGTAGAGCTCGGTGTTGATTGAGCGAAAAGCCGCCACCGACCGCTGCTCGCCATTGAACGCCTTCATCACCGTATGTCCGGACAGCATCTCTTCCACGTGGCCGTTGATCTTGCCCAGAGACACCTGCTGCTGCACGAAGTAACCCTGCGAGCGTCCGACGATCAGCTTAATCAGGACGATGCTGACCGGCAGAACCAGCAACGCCACCACCGTCATTTGCCAACTGATTGTGAGCATTATAATCAGTATCCCGATGATGGTCGTCACGGAGGTTACGATTTGGCTCAGGCTTTGGTTTAGGGTCTGGCTGACGGTATCTACATCGTTGGTAACCCGGCTCAACACCTCGCCGTGGGTTCGGTTGTCGAAATACCGCAGCGGCAGCAGGCTGATTTTCAGGGAGATATCCCGCCGCAAGTTGAAGGTGACCTTCTGTGATACTCCGGACATTATCCAGCCCTGAAGATAACTAAAGAGTGCACTGAGGAGGTATAGCCCCACCAGCAACATTGCCAGCCCGCCGATGCCGCCGAAATCAATCGTTGGCCGCTTGGACAGATCAAGGGATTTTATCGTTTCAAGTTCTTTGGCGGGAATTCTTTGTATGTCGCTCGGCGGCATGAGTTTCAGTAGCTTAGCTCCGGTCATCCCAGGAGGAAGCTGCATCCCCCGAGGGAGCTTACTGACAACTTGATCGTAGACTTTTCCGTCTACGTAGCCGGAGACTATTTTGTTCGTAACATTGCCTAAAATCTTCGGGCTTACGATGGCAAACATGGTGCTGGCGATAGCAAAAATCAGGACAGCGGTAATTGACAGCCGAAACGGCCGTAGGTACTTCACTAGCGTCCGCATAGTCCCTTTGAAGTTTTTTGGTTTTTCGGCTGGTCCGCCCATCATTGGGCCGCGACCCATTCCCATACCCATGGCGGGGCGCGGATTCTGAGGGGCTATCGGTGCTGAGTTTGGACGAGCAGTACTCATAGCGCTTCCCCGGTTGAGAGCTGGCCGCCCTGGTAGGCTTGGTCATCTGTTTCGCTTAAGGCCCGGGCCAGCTCGGCCTCGGACAGTTGAGACGAGGCTATCTCGCGGTAAACAGCGCAGGTTCGCAGGAGTTCGCTATGAGTACCCTGACCGACGATACTCCCGGCCTCAAGTACCACAATCTTTTCGGCTTGGATGATTGTGCTGATCCGTTGGGCCACAATCAGTACAGTCTTGCCCTTAGTCTCCTTCTCCAGCGCCTTGCGCAAATTGGCGTCGGTCTTAAAGTCTAGCGAAGAAAAACTATCATCGAAGATGTATATTTCCGGTTTCTTCGCGAGAGCCCTGGCTATTGCCAGACGCTGCTTCTGGCCGCCCGAAACGTTGGCTCCCCCCTGAGAAATCGGGCTCTCCAACCCATCCTCAAGCTGGCCGATAAAGTCGGATGCCTGGGCGATCTCGGCCGCGTGGCTCACTTCATCGCGAGTCGCCTTCGGGTCTCCGTACTTGATGTTATCCTCGACGTTACCCGAAAAGAGCACCGCCTTCTGGGACACGTAGCCGATCCTAGCTCGCAGGTCTTCCTGGCGCATATCTCGGACATTAACCTCGTCAACCAGAATAGTCCCATCGGTCACATCATAAAAACGGGGGATTAGATTCACTAGCGTGGACTTGCCGCTGCCGGTACTGCCGACAAACGCCGTTGTCTCACCGGGTACGGCAGTAAAGTTGAGGTGGTGCAGCACCGGCTCTTCTGCGCCGGCGTAGCCAAATGTCACGTCCTTAAACTCAACCAAGCCCTTGTTCAGGGGGGCTTTTATCGGGCGCTTGGGATCTTTGATCGTTGCTTCGGTATCCAGGACTTCCGCCACGCGTTCGGCCGAAACTGACGCACGCGGTACCATAATGAAAATAATCGAGATCATGAGGAAGGCAAAAATAGCCTGCATGGCGTACTGCATAAACGCCAGCATGTCGCCGATCTGCAAGCTGCCCATATTGATTTGCTGCGCTCCCACCCAGACTACCGCTATCGAGGTGAGGTTCAGGATCAGCATCATGGCCGGCTGCATAATGACCATCAGCCGGTTTACGAACAGGTTAACGTCGGTGAGGTCCTGATTGGCGTTCTTAAATTTAGCCTCTTCGTAGCTTTCCGTATTAAAGGCCCGGATCACCCGCAGACCCGTCAATATCTCCCGAGTGACCAGGTTGAGCCGATCCACCAGCTTCTGTAACTGGGTAAACTTAGGGATAGCAGTGATGAACAGGGTCGCAATGATGAGAATGAGCGTCCCGATTGCAATGGCCATAATCCAGGCCATGGAAGGTGCCAGCTGGTAGGCCTTAATAATCGCGCCGACTCCCATGAACGGGGCCATGAGCGCCAGGCGCAGGAGCATGCCCAATACCGTCTGTATTTGCTGAATATCGTTAGTGCAACGCGTGATGAGGGAAGCGGTTGAAAAGGTATTAAACTCCAGTAGCGAGAAGCTTTCCACCTTGGTAAAGATCTCATCGCGCAGGCGCATAGCAAATCCGGTCGCTACTTTCGAGGCCAAATATCCGACGCCCACCATGCACGCTCCGCCGAAAAGGGCGATCAGCAGCATTATCAGCCCATTACTAAATATTACGTTGCTGTCTTGGCCTACGATTCCCTGGTTTATGATCCTGGCCATGTAGTCGGGCAGGGCCAATGTTGCCGTCGTCTGCCCGTAGGTGAGTATCAGCATCAGTATCAGGAACCATTTATAGGGAGCAAAGTATTTGAGTAGTTTCAGCGTCTTCATAATTTACCGGGCTCCTGGAGCAAGCTCAAGATTCGGTCAAGCTCGAGCATATCTTTGAGCTCCAATCTATCCAGCATAGCTCCAGTTTGCATCATCTTCATATTTAACAACTCGACCAGCTTACGCCCGGCCTCGGCCGATAACTCGAGGCGGATACCTCTACGGTCATTATCGTCCGGCGTTCGGACCAGCCATCCGGACTCAACCAGCCGATCAGCCAGTAGCGTAGCGGAACCGGGAGAGATAAGCAGCTCATCCGCCAGTTCACGCATCCGGACCGGCTGCTCATTTTTGACAAAGAACAAGGCCTGCATCTGGTGCATGGTGAGATTCTCTACCCCCATGCCGCCGGCCCCCTGCTGCCGGGTACGGCGACTAATTTGGTAAAGGTGGGTGATTATGGAGCGCTTAATATCTTCGTGCATGCCGCATCAATCAATTACGTTTGATATACGAATAGTTTGTATCTAAAAGTAATATACAAATTAACCAAAATCTCGTCAACCGATAGTGCTAACTATAAGCGTTATAGTGTATCATTATCTGCATATGACCAAGCAAAAGACCAACTCGACCTTCGATAATATTGCCATGGCTGCCGCCGTTGCAATGCCGCTGATGACCATTCCTCAGCTAGCCAGTGTGCTCAAGGGCCACGTAGAAGGCGTTTCATTGCTCACATGGTCACTGTACACGTTAGTATCCCTTGTCTTTGCCATTATGGGTTATAAGCGTAGGGACAAAACTCTGATTGTGGCTTATGTCCCTATGTTTCTTCTCGAAGTCGGTATAGTGGGCGGCTTATTGGTGGTGCATACTAAGTAGACGAAAAAGCCAAAACGGGTCCCATTGATTTGTATTACAATACGAATTAAGTAAGAAGCGGAGCTAGTTATGTTTAAGCAAATTCACGCATTCAGCGGTTTTTCGGTTGATAATTTAACCGCGGCCAAGGAGTTCTACGGCAAAACGCTCGGGCTTGAGGTGGAAGAAACACCCATGGGAGTCTACCTCAAAGTAGCCGGCGGTAATCCCATTTTTGTGTACCCCAAAGACGACCATACTCCAGCCAGCTTCACGATTCTCAACTTCCCGGTTGAGGATATCGATGCCGCGACTGAATGGCTGGCAAGCAAGGGAGTAACCTTCGAGCACTACGACAACATGACCGATGAAAAAGGTATTGCTCGAGGCATTTCTGCAAACCGTGGCCCCGACATTGCCTGGTTCAAGGATCCGGCCGGGAATATTCTGTCGGTACTGCAGGAGGGGTAAGCCGCCGGCTACCGTCGCTTGTGCGAAAGTTTTGATGGCCACCAGATGTTTCGCCCAATATCGTAAGACATTGCCGGGACCAGTAGTGAGCGCACGATTAGGGTGTCAAGCAGAACGCCGAACGATACAATGAAGGCAAGTTGTACCAAGAATAAGATCGGTATAATCGCCAGCGCCGCGAAGGTTGCCGCCAGTACTAGCCCCGCCGAGGTGATCACGCTGCCGGTAACACCCAGGCCGCGCAAAATGCCTGGCCTAGTCCCGATCTTGAATGATTCTTCCCGCACGCGAGTCATGAGGAAAATATTGTAATCAACACCTAGCGCCACCAGGAAAACGAAGCCAAATAGCGGCACAGTGGGGTCTGCCCCAGGGAAGTTGAAGACGTGATTGAAGACCAGCGCTGAAACTCCCATTGTGGCTGCAAAACTAATTACTACGCTCAAAATCAGCAGTATCGGCGCCAGTACCGACCTCAAGAGCAACATTAATATTAGGAGAATCACTACCAGCACTATCGGGATTATCTTATAAAGATCGGCGCGAGCAGTGTCGTTACTATCAATGGCAATGGCGGTCACTCCTCCTACCGTCACGGCTGGGTCGGTGCCCGGCAATGATCTCCTCAAATTTCGGACTACCTGCTCGGCGGAGGCCGAGTCGGCTTGATCAATTAGGGTCGCATTGATGAGCACTTTGCCATCGACTACCCTTGGATCTGACCGAGTTAAGGCCGTTGGATTTCCGGAGCCGGCGTAGATGTAGGCCGCGCCAATTCCGGTAGTCGCCTGCACCGCCTTAAGTGTTTCCTGCGCCTTGGCCTGGTCGGCAATAATTACTACCGGGCTCCCAGAGCCGGCATCGAAGTGATCAGCTAGTACTTTCTGACCATCAACCGCCTCGGACTTCGACAGAATCAGCGCGGTTTGCGAAACGCCGGACGCCTTGAGCTGCGGCAACCCGAGTATGCAGCCAGCAAGTACCGCTAGCGCAAATAACCAGGTTAGTCGTGGCCTACGGGCGATCAGGCTACCGATTCTACGCCATAGCCCGGGAGCCCCCTCGAGACCCGAAACTTCATTGTCTGTATCGGCGTGCGGGTGCTCGGGATTAACCTTGGGAGTCATGGGCCAATAAGCTTTGCGGCCGAAAGCGTACAGCAGTGCCGGCAGCAAAGTCATGGCAGCGAGAAATGAGAACAATATGCCGATCGCAGCAATTGGGCCTAGGCTGCGGTTCGAATTCAGATCAGAGAAGAGCAGGCAAAGGAGGGCTAAGATCACCGTGGCAGCCGAGGCGGCAATCGGCTCAATCGAATTCTTTATGGCATGAATTATCGCGACCCATTTATTCTCCACATGCTCGAGAGCCTCGCGATAACGAGCGGATAGCAGCAATGAGTAGTCCGTGGCAGCGCCGATCACCAAGATAGACAAAATACCCTGACTTTGCCCGTTAAGCTTGATCCATCCCCAACTAGCCATTGCGTACACTAGCAAGATTGCGGCAGTGAGGGCGAACATGGCCGTAAACAGCACTACGAATGGTAAAACGATCGAACGATAAACCAGCAATAGGATTATAAAGACGGCTCCGACCGCGACGAGCAGAAGGATGCCGTCAATCCCGCCAAAGGCAGTTATTAGGTCAGCCGAAAGTCCGGCCGGCCCGGTAACATAGCTGGCTGTACCTTCCGGAGCAGTATCCTTTGCGGTCCGGCGTAGTTCCTTCACAACCGCACCGACTTTCTCGGTATTTGAGATAGGAACAATATATTCCACTGCTTTGCCATCCGCCGAAGGGATTGGCCCCGCTACAGCCGTGGACTGTCCGGAAGCTGGAGATTCGACTCCGCTAACAGTCCCGAGGCTAATACCTAGCTTTGCGAACTGTGATAACTGGGCGGAAGTAATCCGGGCGGGCGACTCGACGACTACTATTGCCGGTATTGATTTAGAGGCTGCAAATTTAGCTTGGACTGCCTGAACCTTGGTGCTTTCAGCACTGGCCGGCAGGAACGAAGCTTGGTCATTACTCGATACGGAGGACAACTTGCCGAAGGTTGGACCGCCTATTCCGGCAGCAATGAACCAGGCCACGATGATGACTGCGGGCAACAAGATTCTCGCCCATCGGGACGGCTGGCGTTCAGATGACGATTTGCTACGATTTGAATCTGAAGTTGTGGTCATGGCATCCTTTGGGAATTAGATGTGGCTAGAGTCTAATATTAGCCCAAGTCGCCTCCTGAAGTAAGCTGGTCCATCCCAGGAGAGACTAGTCGTCATTCGGCGGCTGCCGCCGCGTCGGGGTCGGAGTCGGAGAGGGGGCGGCTGTGGCTGCGGGCCTGGGGGTGGTTGGAGAGGGAGTGCTCTGAACCGTCTTTTTGGGTGTCGGAGTGGGTGCAGGCGGCGGGGGGTGATTACTTCGAAATCCTGGTAGGGTAGGGAATTATAATGCTCTACCACAGCCACTACTCGGTACTGACCCGGTTGGCGAAACAGCGAGTGCCAAGCTCACCGCCCCGAGGACATAGACATTAAACGGCCAGCTCTGGATCTTGCCGGTTTGGCGGTTTGCGCCCTGGCCAAATGCCTCGGTGAGTACGTGAGACTCGGGCACGCCCTGCCGGTGCAAGTTTCCTGCCATTCCTTTCATGAACGGCGGCGGGCCGCAGATGTAGAACGCCTTAACCACTAACATGCCCCTTACCACTCGGTCAATCAGCTCCGGCGATATGAACCCGGTCGTCACCAGTTGGCCCTGCAGCCTATCTGTCGCCCCTTGACCAATCACGAACACCACTCGGAAATTAGGGTTCACACTGCTGAGCCGTTTAAGCTCATCAACGAAGGGAATATCGTCTTGATTTCGGCAACTATATACGAGCGTGACAGTGTTTGAGGCCTCAATCTTAGTGAGATACCGAATCATGCTGATGAACGGCGTGATACCGATGCCTCCAGCCAGAAATACTGCCTCGGAGTCCCGAGCCTGGTCGAATACAAATCCGCCAAACGGACCGCGGACCGCTACATCATCACCGGGCATAATCCGGCTCAGAGCACCGGTGTAGTGACCACCATTGCGGATACTAAATTGGAGCAGCCCCGCTTCGGTTGGTGAACTAACTATCGAAAAGCACCGAGCAGCCGAGGGGCGAGCCCCCTGATAGAAATTAATCGCCGCATACTGTCCCGGCACAAACGCAAATGGACGTTCATCATCGCCAAGACGGAGAGTCAACAGACTCGTCGATGGTGTCAGGGCCTCATTTGAGACCACCGTGTACTTGTGTATATGTCGGACATTATATCATCCAAGCCGGTAGGGTTTGAGGCTCTCAGACTCTAATTGAACCAATAATATGTGTTTATAATGGCTGGGTTTTGACGTTGAGAATCCGTTTTTTACTTAAGCCAACAGATATGCAGCGTCTTGCTAAATCCAGATAGCAACAGCATAATAATCTCGTCCTAGTAGTTCTGAAGTTCTTTGAAACGGAGTGCTGATGCCCAAGAGTCACGACCCGCGGATCGCGGCCGAGCTCGCTCGTCCCGGTTCCCTAGCAATGCCAGGTTTTCTCGCAATGGTCGCTGCCTACGAAGCGCTCGCAGCCGGCATCGACGGCGGAGTGAAGTTGGCTGGGCATTTCAACTCCCCAGACAAACAATCGGTCCTGCGCCTGTACGCCGACATGGCGATCACGGCAGCATCGCCGTGGAACACGTTCATCGGCAACCCCGCTGCTCAGAGGGAGGCGTTCCGCACCAGCGGTGGCTCACTTATCAACGGGCTCGTCAACTTCTGGACCGACGCCAGGCACCACAATGGGTTCCCGCTTCTTTCGGACGGATCGTTCGAAGTTGGCGTGAACAGCGGTGACACTCCGGGGGATGTGGTCTTCAGCAATGGGCTCATCGAGCTCATTCTCTACCGCCCCACAACCAAGAAGGTCCGAGCGGTTCCGCTGCTCGCGGTGCCTCCACCCATCGGCAAGCTCCCCATCATGGACCTTACCAAGGGGAAGAGCTGGATCCAGTTCATGGTGAACTCCGGCTACTCGGTTTACGCGATTAGCTGGGTCAACCCTGACAACTCGATGGGCGACATGTCCTTCGAGGACTACATCCTTAAGGGGGTAGTCGCAGCCTTGGAGGCCATCCCGGACCCCAAAGTCAACGTGGCTGCACTTTGCCTCGGCGGGACCATGGCCGCCATCACGGCAGCACTCAAGGGCAAGGTTAACACCGCCTCATTCTTCGTTACCTACACCGACTTCAGTGGCAACACCGGGCCGATGGGAGCGATGATCACCGACAAGGCTCTGGGCAAGATGAGCGCCAAGAACCCCTACAACGAGGTCGTAACGGCGAAGCAGATGAGAGATGCCTTTCGGGCTCTGAACATGCTTGAGCTCTTCTGGGGTCCGGCTGTCCAGCAATGGCTCCTCGGCCAGAAGCCCGGCCCATCAGCCCTCCTCGACTGGAATGCTGACGGAACCAATCTCTTCGCCAAGATGCACCTCCAGTACTTGAGGGCGTGCTATCTCGACAATCTCTTCGCGAAGCGCAAGCTCGTGATCGGCGGCCAGACCATCGGTATTTCGGACATCGACGTCGACACCTACTGGGTTGGCGGCGAGCTCGATCACATCGTGAAGTGGGGCAGCTGCTTCTTCGGGGCCTCTCAAACGAGCGGCGATCGTCGGCTGGTCCTCGCCCCTCGTGGGCATCTCGGCTCTATCGTCGACCCACCCTCGGACAGGGCGTCTTACCTGGTAGGGCCATCCACTTACACCGATGACGCGTCGTGGAAGGCGAACGCGGTCAAGGTCTCGGGATCATCTTGGTGGGCTGATCACGCAAACTGGCTGGAGCCACGCTCCGGACCACTCGTTGATGCACCTATCCTGGACCCGGCCGACATTCTGTACGCCGCCCCCGGCAAGAATGTCTTGGTCAAGGCCTAGGCAACACAGTTACACCCATGGGGTGAGTGGGGTCCGCCCGGACTCCACTCACCCCATCTTTCTTTGGTACGAGATCACAGGCGATGATAAACATAAGTGTTATAATCAACAAAATTCTTAATTGCCGCCGAGGAGAGACCAGCCCTTCGGTAGCCAGGGAAAATATGAATCAGCATACCTCTTCGTCCAGGCCCATCCGCTCTGCCCTGCAGCACCTCATGATCCGCGACGTTCCGTCGTACGCCAATCGGTTCGCTTACTCGCTCGGTTTCCTTTCAGCTATTTCATTCCTTCTACTGGTGATCACGGGTATCATCATGGCCGCCGCGGGGCCGCACTGGTGGATCGCCAGTCCCTTGGGCCAGTATTTGCGCAGCTTCCATCTCTGGGCTACCCAAGCATTTGTGGTGTTTATCTTGCTGCATTTGACGATCGTTCTTCTGACCTCGGGGTATAAAGGCGCTCGTAAGTTCACCTGGGTGCTGGGCGTTTTCATGTTCTTGTTTGCCTTGGCCGAAGCCGAATTTGGCTATGTTTTGCGCGGTGATTTCTCGTCGCAGTATCGCAGCCTGCAGGGAGCTGACCTGTACAACGGCAGCGGCATCGGGTGGGTGCTTAATAATCTCAATACCGGCCAAGTCATGGGCATCCATATCGCCGTTTTGCCGTTGACGTTAATTGCCCTCATACTTGCCCACTACTTCTTGGTCCGTGTTCTGGGCATTGGTAAACCCTCACCGTCCGCCGACGCCTACCCCGTAGTCAAGGCCAACCACGCCCTCTTGTTTTGGCGGGGCGGAACGGTGGTTGCGCTCGTAGCTTTGCTGGCGGTCGTGTTCCCTTCCCCGTACTTGTCACCGCTGACGATCAGTAAGATTGCAAAGGATGACCCGACGCTGATTTCACAGACTCTCGTCAAGGAATTTGACGGTTCGTCGGACACAGCAACCTACGTAAACAATATCGCCCCCTACACTTTTAACTCTCAGAGCGTATTCATCCAAACCCCGTACAATCAGCTTAAGGCGACTCAGTCCACCCCCAACCAGCTGACCTTGTTCCAGGCGGAGCCAGCCGAGCTGCAAAAAACACAACTTGAAGCTGCCACGGCATTTTATGCCAGCGACCCGGTAAGCAAGGTCCTTCCCAAGGGCAATTACGCAATCGCAGTCGTCGATAGTCTTACTAATATGGCCCAAAGCGGCCTGTACGAAGCGGCCCTGCGCGATAATAACGGCACGGGATACCAGACAACCTACGTAGTTCGGTTCCTCGCCGATACGGGAATCCCCGACGAAACCGCAACCAGCTTAAGGATGACGACCGATCAATACGGTATGGTGCGCGAGGAAGCCAACAGCCCGACACCGGGCGCGTGGTGGCTTGCACCCATCGGGCTGCTCAATCACACCGTTTTGGCCAAAGATGAGGACAATGGAGACCGCGACGGCGCCATCATTATCGGTACCAGCTTGCTCCTGTTGCTCGCCTTCCCTTTCATTCCGTTCGTCAACCGTCTACCCGAACTTCTTCGAATCTATAAGCTGATCTGGCTCAAGCCACGCTCGAAGTAATCGCTGACGCCCCAACGATATTGGACGCGAACATATCTACGCTCATTCTCATCCAATTCTAAGTAAAGGGGAGTACATTTGCATCATGAAAAAACTCTTACTAGGTGCATTTGTAGTCGGAAGCTATATCTTATATAGCATCCATCAGCGAGGCGACGGCTCATCTGCCGTAGTGCCGCCATCGATTCAATCGACACCACCGGCATCCAGCTCAAACTCGACTCCAACCAGTACCGTTGCCTATAAAGACGGCCAGTATACCGGGCAGGCCGCTGATGCCTATTACGGCAACATTCAGGTGAAGGTCACCATTTCGGGGGGCAAGCTGTCTAATGTCGAATTCTTGCAGTACCCGAATGACCGCTCGACCTCGGTGCGTATCAACTCACAGGCTATGCCCTACCTCAAGCAAGAGGCCATACAGGCTCAAAGCGCGAGCGTAGATGGTGTTTCGGGTGCCACCGACACCAGCCAGGCCTTCATTCAATCACTAACGTCGGCCCTCAAGACCGCTCAATCAGCTTGAAACAGACCCGCCAATTGATGGGCATGCCGGTGACCCTCATTATCGAAGATAATATTGCTTCACCCGATATATTTGATCAAGCCTACGCTTATTTTTCCTCGGTCGATGAGACATATAGCCCCTATAAATCGTCCAGCGAGGTGTCGCGGATAAATGCCGGGTTGGCCGAATCCAATCGTAGCCCTGGGATGCAGGAAATAATGCGGTTATGCAAGGACACCTCAACGGCCACCAACGGCTATTTTGACGCCTGGCACCAAGGCAAGTTTGACCCGTCGGGGCTCGTTAAGGGCTGGGCGATAAATAATTCAGCCAAGCTGCTCCGCGGCCTCGGCTGTCGCAATTATTATGTTGAAGCGGGGGGTGATATTCAGGTAAGCGGCTTAAATGCGGCCGGTGAGCCCTGGCAAATCGGCATCCGCAATCCGTTTGACCGCCAGCAGAACGTCAAGGTCTTATCGGTAACCACACAGGGTATAGCCACATCCGGACTCTATATCCGGGGGGAGCATATCTATAATCCGCTCAATGATGGGGCGCCTTTGAAAGACGTAGCCTCTTTGACGGTGATCGGCCCAAATATTTACGAGGCCGACCGATTCGCGACCGCCGCCTTTGCGATGGGCGCCGGTGGTATCCGGTTTATTGATGCACTGCCGGGCTTTGAGGCGTATATGATAGATAATGCCGGCGTGGCTACCCTCACCCGGGGTTTTGAAAGGTACGTGAAGAGCGAATGATGAATTATATCGACAGTCGACTTGACCGTATCACTATGTACCGCTTATTGGTGCTATACCTGGAGGTGCTGCTGGGTGCCGCTATGCTGCTGAGCGCCCTGGGGTTCCTGTCGTTCAACCCGCTGTCCATTGCCTTTTCCGCCGGGTTTCTAGTCGGAATCTGCCTGCTTGCGAACCGGATTTTTGCTTCGGTATTTAATGCGCCCGCCAACCCCGAGTCATCACTGATTACTGCCCTGATTCTGGCGTTGATTATCACCCCGCCGGCCAGTATTCAAGGCTACGTCTTTTTGACGGCTGCCGCCGGGCTCGCGATCGCCTCAAAGTATCTCCTGACAATCCGCGGACGGCACATCTTCAATCCGGCTGCTGTCGCGGTGGCGCTTACCGCAATCGCGGCCGGTGAGTCTGCCAGCTGGTGGGTGGGCAGCGCAGTGCTTGCCCCGGTAGTGATCATTGGCGGCCTCATGCTGATTCGAAAAGTCCGGCGCGGCCAGATGGTGGCATCCTTTGTTCTTACCGCAATCGCCGCAACGGCCGCATTCGCCCTACTGGGCCATGGTGATATTGTCGGCGCCATCCAAAAAACCTTCCTGCAATCATCTCTGCTCTTCTTGGCCTTCGTAATGCTTACCGAACCCCTAACGTCGCCCGCGCGTCTGCATCAACAGCGTTGGTACGGCATGCTCACCGGCCTCCTTTTCCCGCCCCAAGTCCATATCCTTTCCCTCTATTCCACGCCCGAGCTAGTGCTATTGGTCGGTAACGTTTACGCCTATTTCGTTAATCCCAAGGTTAAGTTGGTACCTAGACTATTGAAGAAAATTGCCTGGGGTCCAAATACGGCTGATTTCGTCTTTGCTCTCGATCAACCGATTACATATGAGCCAGGCCAATATATGGAGTTTACTTTGCCGCACGAGAAGCCAGACCAACGGGGGAGTCGGCGCTACTTCACCGTTGCCTCTTCCCCGACCGAAGATACCCTCAGGCTAGGCGTAAAATTTTATCCCCAAGGCAGTACCTACAAGCGGGCCCTCCTCACGATGACCAAGGCCACTCCCTTTGCCGCAGCACAGTTGGGTGGCGACTTCGTGCTCCCCGACGACCCTACCCGCAAACTTGCCTTCATCGCCGGGGGTATTGGCGTCACGCCGTTTAGAAGCATGATTAAATATCTGACCGATACCAACGACCCCAGATCTGTCATTATGCTGTATTCCGAACGCACAGCGTCCGATCTGGCTTACATTGACGTATTTGCGGCCGCTCAGACCAATCCCGAGACCAAGATCGTCTACGCAATTACCGATGCAGCCGCTGCCGTGCCCGCCGGGATGCATTCCGGGTCGATTACGCCAGCCTTCATCCAGGCCGAAATACCCGATTACCATGAACGATTATTCTACATATCTGGCCCTCACACCATGGTGACTGCTATGAAGGCTGCCTTGAGCGCCCTGGGCGTACCGGATCATAATATCAAGATTGATTTCTTCCCAGGCTACGCCTAATTTCTGCATTGCCTTCCTACCGAGCATCACAGAACAAACTATTTACATAAGACATAGTTGATGGTTTAATTTAACTACGCATCCACTGACCAAGGAGGTTGTTATGACTATTGTAGGAGGAATTCCTGGTAGTAACTCTCAACTCGACGGCTCATCTGCGTTGCCAGTACCTTGGGGTATCGATCGAGGCCTTCCCCATCAGGATACGCTTCCCGGAGTCTTCCCCGAACCGGTGAAAACGTCCTGCCCGTGTGACGGAGGAGTCCACGACGTCAGCTATGGAACCCGTCAAGAGGGTGAATGCCAGCTGCACATCGTGCACACTCGTATTCCTCTGGTGGCGGGTCGGTCTGGAAAGGTGGAGCCGTTCACTCAGCAAGAGCTGCTCACGAAGGCGGGCAGAGAAATCGCGGATTATCTTGCCGGTTTGGCGCTTGTATCATGGGTGACCATGACTCGCACGTCATTCGTCGTGGCAGTCCCGCCGTCTTTTGGCCTGAAGGAGTCGGTAGCGCACATCTCGGGCGCACTAAGGGCTGTCTGCCCTCATCAGGGCCCATTTCCTGATCCGCCAGAGACGAGTTCGACGGGTTTCTATTTGTGAAGCCCCGCCCAACAAGCTATACCGCTCCGCAAGGGAACCCAGGGTTTTTACCTCCCTGGGTTCCCTTGAATATTTTATGCTCAAGGCTGTGCGAGCAACGCACAATTGCACGATGAAGGCAGCTCACCCCCGCCTCCCTCGCGGAGGCCCACCCGATGGTTACTCGTCGTCGTGCCGGTGGATTCGCTCCCCGAACACCTGTGAATCTTGACCTACTGGGTAGTCGCTCAGCTCCGCCTTGTCTTGCATTGCAGTCATATCCATCGCTACTCCTCCGGATGCCCTAAGGACAAAGTTGAGTATCAAACCGTTCACGTATCCTATTACCCAGCCGATAGCGAAATATACGATAGGCAGCACGAGTAGCGACATCGCGCCGATCGTGAAACCAATCAACAATCCCTGCAAGAGGCTGTTTGTTGCGTCTGAGTACGCAATCGTTCCCCCGAGTAGGTACAGTACCGAAATCACCAGACCAATAGTTGCCCCAAAAAAACCTACGAACAAAGCCACTGAGGTAGGCCTTATCCCAGTCAGCTTAATTTCTTGTTCACTCATAACTAATACTCCTTACATCAAAAATACTAAACCTCGGGTAGGCTAGTAAGCATTGGTAGATGATCTATGTATTATGAGCATACGTAGACACTTTTTAGAGAATACCCGGCTCCCAGTGCGCATTACTAAACAGCAAACGCGATACAAAAGCATTATTGATATTTTTAGCAATATGTAGCATAATTATCTTATTGATCCGACAAGCCTGTCGGTCGCTCAAGCTCTTCTACCGGATCGGGAGGACGCCATGACGCGTACCAAGGTTATCCGCGGCGTCGTGTGCGCTGTGGTTTTGTTGCTCGCGGCAGGATGCTCGAGCGGCGCTCGAGAAGGATCAGCTGGTCAGTTGGTGGTAGTCAACCGCCCGTCTGAAGCTACCCTCGCCGTTAAGTCGGCTGCCGGTTTCAAAGGTTCGGTCACTATATCGCTAAACGTGTCGTCCGAACCGGCGCAGCCAGGCAGTACTGCCACGATCACATCCGGCAATCAGGCCGACGTTCTCAAAGCCAAGATATCCCATACCGGCAAAATGATCGTGGCTGTCACGGTTACGGGAAACGAAGCCGGACTGGTTGCTATCGGAGACCCTGTCATTAAGCCCTACCCCTGAGGGGGCTTCCCTCGCCAGACCCGGCCGCATTCGTGCGGCTGGGTCTCCTACTTTTAATCGGAGACTAGCTTATGATCTCGGATACGTTATACTAGGCCCGTACTTTACCTCGGAGGCATCAATGCCCAACACCGTCTTGCTCTACTACAAATACGTCAATCTTCCCGACCCCCATGCCGAAATGTCCTGGCAGCGCCAGCTTTGCGAACGGCTGGGCCTCAAGGGCCGTATTTTGCTGGCCGAAGAGGGGATAAATGGCACTGTGGCTGGTTCGGCCGAGGCCGCGGATGCCTACGTCGCCGCCATGAACGATCACCCGTACTTTAATGGCATCAGCTACAAGCGCGGCGAAAGCGACCGCTTGCCGTTCCCGCGGCTACGCATTAAGGTGCGGTCCGAAATCGTCACCCTGGGAGTTGACGTCGACCCGGCGGATACCGCCACCAAGCTAACTCCAGCTGAGTTTCACAAATTGGTTCAGGATCCCGAGGTTGTCCTCTTCGACGCCCGCAATAAGTATGAGTCGGCCATCGGCCGCTTTCGCGGCGCCGTCACGCCGGATATCAAGCTGTTTAAGGACTTGCCGGCCATTCTCGACGATTACTCAGATCTTAAGGATAAAAAAGTTGTAGCTTACTGCACCGGTGGTATCCGTTGCGAAAAGGTCTCGGCGCTCATGCTCCAACACGGCTTCAAGAACGTTTATCAGCTTGAGGGCGGGATTATCAAGTATGCCCAGGCTTACCCCAATGGTGCCTTTGAAGGTGAATGTTTTGTATTTGACGACCGCATGAGTATGGCCTTTAACGATCAACCCGAGTTGCTCGGAGCCTGCCGGCTGTGCGAATCACCCACCAATACCTACCGCAACTGCGCGAACCCCAAGTGCAATGATCTTATTCTCGTATGCAAAACTTGTGCCGAGCCGTCCGCGGTGCTGTGTCCTGATTGCACACTTGATGCTAATCCACTATACTAAGTAAAGTAAATGGAGAGAGCCCATGAAAGCAGTTCAGATGAACGAATACGGCGGTGCCGAAGTAGTAATGGTGGTCGAAAACGCCGATAAGCCGAGCATCCAACCCGGACAAGTTCTGGTGGAAGTCTATGCCGCAGGCGTAAATCCTTTCGACTGGAAAGTCCGCGAGGGTATGGTACGGCAGATGGCCGAGCTCAAATTCCCCGGCGCCATCCTGGGCGGGGATTTGGCCGGAGTCGTGGCCGAAGTTGGTACCGAAGTAGCTAACGTCCAGGTGGGAGACGAGGTCTATGGCCTAGCGGGCGCCCTCAGTAGCCACGGTTCTTTCGCGCAGTTCGCCCCCGCCGCCGCCGGATCGATCGGGGTTAAGCCAAAGAATGTCGACTTCACTACGGCTGCAGCACTTCCGCTAGCCGGAGTTAGCGCCTATCAAGCTCTCGTCGAAACACTCCACCTCACATCGGGACAAAAAATTCTCATCCATGGCGGAGCCGGCGGTATCGGCAGCATCGCCATCCAGCTTGCCAAACATCTTGGTGCCACAGTGGCTACTACTGTTTCGGTCGCCGGAGCTGGTTATGTTAAGGGCCTCGGCGCCGATGTTGTGATTGACTACGAAAAGCAATCATTCAAGGATGAACTGTCCGACTACGACGCCGTCTTCGACACCATAGGCGGCGAAGTCTATGCCCAGTCCTTTGAAGTCCTCAAAGAAGGCGGGTCAATTGTATCTATGAGCGCGGCCGTCGACGAAGCCCTCGCGTCTGCGCACAAAGTGACGGCTTACTCGCAGTTCACGCAAGCCACCACCGAGCGTCTAGCCGAGCTCACCAAGCTTGTTGAAAGCGGCGCAATCAAAGTTAATGTCGACCGAGTATTCTCGCTCGACGAGGCAGATGTTGCCCTGGAGTACGTCAAAACTGGCCGACCGATCGGCAAGGTTGTCATCAAAGTCCGGGACTAAACTTCTTCGATCAGCTTCTTCATGCTGCCGAGCACCATAGTCCAATTCGAGGAGGCCTGTTCGCGGGCCTCCTCGTTTTCGTTGCCGTCTTGCGTGATTACCACCTCAGTCCCGCCGTCGTGTTCATGTAGTTCGTAGATCACTGTGACGTAATTTTCCGGCACATCTTCCTTGCCGCTCATGCCCGACCAATAAGTGCTAGCCAACTTTTTGCCCGGCTCTGCCTCCAGAACCGTGCCCTTGTCCAGGTACTCTTGACCCTTCCAGACCCCCTTGTATGTTATCGGGCTCCCCACCTGCCAGTCCGACGTTGCCTCGGTGCCGAACAGATATACTTTGATCTGCTCCGGGTCGGTCAGGGCCGACCAGATTCTGTTGGTATCTGCGTTAATAATTATCCTTGCTTCACCCACTAATCCTTTTGCCATCGCCGCATCTCCTACTTAGTAATATCGTGCTCGACCGGTCCGCTCAAGTTCAACGAAAACTAGTTAGCGCAGAACGTCGTCGCGTTTATCGCGCAAGAAGGCGTTCCATTGCTCAATGATTCTCAGAATCGTCTTGAAGGGCGTTTCGATAATAATATCCAGAATCGCTGTGAAAAAATTGATCCGACTGTAGCGTTCCGCTAGCCATTGGCCCATCCGGATGAATGGTGTCAGCAGAAAATCGCTGAAGTTCGCAATTAACCCGGGATCTTCCTCGATCACCGCGTACTCACGTACTGAGTACGAAATACGATAGGCGAAGAAACTGACGGTAGACAGGAAGACGAAGAAAATAATACCGCTCACAATATTGAACCCTACGGCATGCAGCCCCCAGGATATTGCCGCCAAGGTGGCTAGCGAAGTAAACCCATAGAATAAGCCAAAGGTACTGCGCATTTTCGATTTTCGCCCTCGGGTCGAGAGGGAATAGTGAATTTTGGTGTCCGATGTGTATACGATCTGCTTCAAATCACTCAGAATCTGAGTGGTATTGCGCGGGCCGGGAATTTTGATCGATAGGCCGACCATGGCCATGTATATCGGGGGGAAGAGTAGATTAATACCTAGCGGCAGATAGTTCACCGCCCCATAGGCGAACAGTTCGTACGGTATCTCGATGATCATTCCCAGCACTACCTTGGTAATGAAGAGGAATATTACCGCCTGCACCACACTCCGCTTAAGTCGGCCCGATACCACCTGGTATTGCATTTCGGCTACGCTGCGCGCTTTTTCGATCAATACTGATGGAGTAGCGGCTAGCTGCTCGAGCCCTTCGGGGCTGGTTTTGATGATTTCGCGCAAAATCAAATATGGCGCAATGTGCCGGCGTACCAACCGAAACATCCGGTGGGGAGTAGCGCCCTGTGTCTGCTCATTTAGCTGGGCATTGATCTCCTCAAAATGTTTGCCGGCTGATTCTAACTGAGTGTTATCCGCTAGCCAACGCGGAAAAGCCCGCGAAAACACGCCGTAACGGATTGTTGCTAGGTCCGATTTTAGCAACGCTTTGTGGACGGCGGCGTAGAGGGCCATCTGATCGTCATGGGCCACGTCGGCATGGTCTAGGAAAGCCGCATATGTAAATTCTACTATCGCCGCCTCGGTCGGGTTCGGCTGCAAGGCCCGCTCTACCTCTACAGACAGCAACGCAATAATATTTGCGGCAATTTCGTCGCGATTTTCGTAGTTTCTCGAGAGGGCTATTTGCCGTAACGATCCATAGCGCCGAACAATATAGTCGATATATTCTATTTCGTCTTCGCGGGTGGAGTCGTTCTCGAGATAGCGGGTTTTTGTGAGTTCACTAACCAACTCAAATCCGATATCTTCCGATCCGTTCGGCTTTAATTCCCGGAGCAGAAACCGTTCGATTGCTCCGCGCAAAAACAAATGCTGTTCGCGGTACTCCACGGCATTGCGAATCTGCTCGTACAGATAATATGCCCCGGCAGTGATCTCCGGTACGTGAACCTTTGCGCCCTTCCAGGCTGGGGGTTTCTGATTTCTTAGAAGCGAAACAAGGCCTTGCATGAGCGGGGAGAGTTTCGGTGCGTCGGCCTTCGGAGCGGCAGCTGTATTGTTCTCAAGCGGATTCTGCATAGCGTAATTGTAACACTGACTAGTGGTGTACAATCGAACAATGAAACTCACTACGCTCCCCGAATGGACAGCACTTCTAGATCATTACGATACACATAAGCACCTCCACCTGCGAGATCTCTTCGCTGGCGACCCTGAGCGGGCAAAGTCGCTGAGCCTCCAGGCCGGTGATATTTTTGCAGATTACTCCAAAAACCGGCTCACCACCGACACCCTTGAGTTGCTGTTTGATCTCGCCAGGGCTACCGGAGTCGAGAAGTTGCGCGATGAAATGTTCGCCGGTGCGCACATCAATACCACCGAAGACCGAGCTGTTTTGCATACTGCCCTTCGCCGTCAATCGGCCGATCCTCTCCTAGTAGACGGCGTCGATGTGGCGGCCGACGTTCGCGGGGTGCTTGAGCAAATGGGGGGGTTTGCTACCGCAGTCCGGTCCGGCAGCTGGACCGGCCACACCGGCAAGCGCATCAAAACCGTAATTAACCTCGGTATTGGCGGCTCAGATCTTGGCCCGGTTATGGCCGTAAATGCCTTGCGCTACTATTCGCAACGCGATATCACTTTAAAATTTGTCTCCAATATTGACTCCACGCATCTAGTGGAAGCCACGCGCGATCTCGATCCCGCCGAGACGCTGTTCATTATTGCTTCCAAAACCTTCACGACTGATGAAACCATGACCAACGCCCGCAGTGCCCGCGACTGGTTAGTGGCTGGCCTAGGCGATGAAACTGCCGTTGCCAAACATTTTGTCGCCCTCTCCACTAATGCCACCGAGGTCAAGAAATTTGGAATTGATCCGGCCAATATGTTCGGCTTCTGGGACTGGGTCGGCGGCCGTTATTCACTCACGAGTGCGATTGGTCTATCGCTGATGATATCTATTGGGCCGGATCATTTTCGTGAGTTGCTCGCGGGTTTCGATGTCATGGATGAGCATTTCCGCACCGCACCGCTCGAGCAGAATCTCCCGGTAATATTGGGGCTCATCGGAATCTGGTATACCAATTTCTTCGGCTCCGAAACCGAGGCCATTCTTCCTTACGATCAATACCTGGACCGATTTGCCGCCTACCTCCAGCAGGCCAACATGGAGTCTAACGGCAAAAGTATTACCAAATCCGGCCAGAGCGTCGATTATGCAACCGCGCCAGTGGTCTGGGGCGAGCCCGGGACGAATGGACAGCATGCGTTCTACCAGCTTATTCACCAAGGCACACATCTGATTCCTGCCGACTTCATTGGCTTCATGAAGCCTCTAAACCCCCTGGGCGAACACCATCCGAAGTTAATAGCCAACCTGTTTGCCCAGACCGAAGCCCTGGCCTTTGGCAAGACCGCTGCCGAAGTTCAGTCCGAGGGTGTGGCGGCCGAGCTCGTGGCCCACAAAACCTTCGCCGGCAACCACCCGACCAATACTATATTAATGCCCTCACTCACCCCGCATACACTCGGTCAGCTTATTGCCCTGTATGAGCACAAAATATTTGTTCAAGGTGCCGTGTGGCAGATCAACTCTTTTGATCAATGGGGAGTCGAGCTCGGGAAAAAACTCGCAACCACAATATATGGTGAGTTTAAATCGGACGACCACAAGACCGGGCACGATTCTTCGACCCAGCAACTCATCGATCGCTTCTTGGATCAACGCTAGTCCGGAGTTGTTATTCATGGCGTCAAGCAGCTAAATACTGTATAAACATAAGCAAGATGAAGCTACAGGCCAAGTTTCTGTTTCTGTTTTTATTTCTGTTTGGCACCGTCGCATTACTCCTGGTTTTGCAGCGGACTTTTGACGTAGGCAGGTCTCAGTCGGTTCTTCAGAGCGACCTTGCCCAGCGTCACAATTACTTCGGGAAGATTACCCGCGTCGAGGGCCATCCGCTCGAGAGCTTAGCGGTTGATTATTCGTTCTGGGACGAAATGGTCAATTTCATCAAAAAGCGTAATCTCGAGTTTGCCCGCGATAACATTGATACCGGTCTTGATACGTATGGCGCCGATGCGGCCTGGGTTTATCGTATCGACAATTCGCTGGTTTACTACAAATCTACCTCAGGCGACGCAACTATTCAGAATCTAGGCCTCCCCAAGGCATTTTTTAGTCAGCTCTACGCCAACCATTTCGCCCATTTTTATATCCAAAAACCAAACGGCCTACTCGAAATTCGTGCCGCTACGGTTCATCCCGGCAACGACTCCGATCGTAAGACCCCGCCCCAAGGGTTCTGGGTAGTTGGGCGGTATCTCACCCCGGACTTCGTCGCTACTCTCGGTGATCTCACCCAAAGCACCATCACGATTAACCCCCCGACCACGTGGGCCGGCGACCAACTTGGCGCAAACACCGTCACCTTCGGCTCTACTTTACTCGGGTGGGACGCGCACCCGGTTGCTGTAATCATCTCTAAGGCCGACGTGCCGGTCGTTAAGGTGCTCGAAAATCTCTACGCCCGGCAATTGACCCTTCTCCTACTGGTGTCCCTGGCCTCAATCCTGGCTGTCATAATCTCGATATGGCTGTTAGTGTTGCGGCCTGTCAAGGAAATTACCGCCAGCCTGAAGAATCAAACCCCCTCGAGTCTTGACCGCTTGGCACGGCAAGATAGTGAGTTTGGGCATTTGGCCAAAACCGTCCAGCAACTCTTCACTTCTGAATTTCTCAAAACCAAAATGATGGAGCTCAATACCGCCAAGAGTGAATTTTTGGCCATTGCGGCCCACGAGCTCAAGGGGCCGATTGGGAATGTGCACATCTTTGCGGAAAACCTCGCTGATCTGGTGCGGGATGGAAACTCTAAAGAGCAGCTTCTCGAAGAGGTCGGTCGGATCAGTATGTCGGCCCACAAGGCTACCGTCCTCGTAAACGACATTTATCAGGCTAGCAAGGGCGGCCAGGCGCTCGAGCTTAAACGCACCGAGTTCGACTTCGATGCCTTTGTGCGTGGTGAAGTTGCCGATGCTCAGTACTCTACGAAACAGCGTCTCCTCGTCGAAGGTTCAACGGGAAAGAAAGTCCTCAGCGATATTGATCGGCTCGGCCAGGTGATGACAAACCTCATCCGAAATGCCTCCAAGTACTCTCCGGATGCTGATAAGATCGTAGTCCGTTTGAGTACCAAAGGATCGAATATTGTCCTGGAAGTTCAGGACTTCGGCCTCGGTATTTCTGCCGAGGACCAACCGAAGCTCTTTGAGCGGTTCTTCCGCTCCAGTTCGGTTGCCACCTCGTACCCCGGCCTCGGCCTTGGGCTTTCGGTATGTAAAGAAATTATTGAAGCTCTCGGCGGCAAGATCTGGCTCACTAGCGAGGTCGGACAAGGTTCGCACTTCTATTTCTCGCTACCTTTTAACTCTGAATTTACTGACTTATCTTAAATCGTGGTACATTTAGTGCCAACAATCATTACGAAAAGAGGCTCAGATGGGTAAGGGAAAAGATAAAGGCGGCAAAGAAGTCAAAAAGCCAAAGCAACCCAAAAAGCCCAAACTTTAGCTCATGAAGCTGCTCGCGACCTTGCGCGACGAGGACGTCATTGTCGGCGCGCCCAAGTTTTCGACCGACAATTTTTCTCTGCGAGTGGCCGCCAGGGCTATTGTTACTGACGGCAATTCGGCCGTCGCCCTGCTGCATGGCGCGAAACATTCTTACCATAAGCTCCCCGGGGGCGGCGTGGAAGCTGGCGAAGATTTGGCGCTTGCTCTTCACCGCGAGATCAAAGAAGAGCTCGGTTGTGATGCGCAGGTCACGGGAGAGATTGGCCGAGTCGATGAGTATCGCGGAGAGTGGAAATTATACCAGCAATCATACTGCTATCTCGCCAAACTTACGGGCGGCAAGGGAGTCCCCGAATTTACCCAGGAAGAACTCGATGAGGGTTTTGAGGTGGTCTGGGCCGATTCAATCGAGGCTGCCATAGCCATATTGAAGGCCGACCAGCCAACTAATTATGACGGCAAGTTTATGCGCGCCCGTGATTTGCTGGTGCTTGAAACCGCTTGGCAACAGGCTACTGCGTCCTAAGCGATTTATCAGCTAGCTCTGGCATACTGATATTGTTCGTCCAGTCCGAACCACTAATCAGGGGAACAATATGCAAATCCTATCCAAGAAAATTATCATACCAATGGCTGCCATCGCGGTTATAAGCGCCGGGGCCTACGGGGTCACTCAGGTATCTGCCGCCAGCGACGCCGCCAATCCGCAGGCATCGCTTATCCAGAAGCTGGCCGACACCTTCCATGTCGACAAATCGAAGGTCCAAGCGGTCTTTGACCAAAACAAGACCGACCGCCAAGCCGCCCGCGAGACGACCTACGAGGCCAAGCTGACCCAGGCGGTTACCGACGGTAAGCTGACATCTGCTCAAAAAGACCTAATCCTGGCCGAGTACAATAAGCTAAGCGCTGAAATCAAGGCTACGGCAACCGATACTAACACCGATCGTCGTGCTGCTATGGACAAAATTCGCCAAGAAGCCACCGATTGGGCCAACGCCAACAGTATCGACGCTAAATGGTTGATGGGCATGGCCGGTCCCGGCGGCCGACACGGCGGCATGATGGGCGGCAGGATGATGGGTCATACTCCGGACGGCGACGCCGATGACGCCACAGCCCCAAGCGCTTCGCCAGCCCTCTAGCCCATCTGGTCCAGGGCCAAAATATTGCCTTCAGAATCTTTGAACCAGGCAGCTTTATTGTCGCCATAGTTAGCTATGCCGTTATCGGTTTTGAGCCCTGGCATGTCATACTCCTCGAAAACTACGCCGTTAACGCGTAGAGCCTTCATCTCGGCCTCTATATCGTCCACCATGAACGACGCATAGGTGGCTTGCGATGTTCCGGCTCCGGCTGATTTGTAAATATACACGGCCGTTCCTTTGCCGGCTTCATACATGACACCATCATCCGCCTTGTTTGTTTTTAACGGTTCAAGACCTAGTTTGGTACCGTAAAACTCCTTTGCTCGCTCAAAATCACTCACCGGTATTGTTGGTATTACGGCTGAATTACCTAACATTTCGTTTTCTCCTTGCGTTAATCACTTGAAAATTAAATCATTCCAGACAGAACCCCCGCATCGGTAAAATCACTATAAACTCCTGCAGTGGGTAGCATAATGCGCTTACTGCGATTATGCTTATGGTATGAATTTAAAAGATGACATCTCCCGAATTGTATCTGGTGAAGTAGAAAATGCTCCCGAAACGCTCGAGTCCTATAGTCACGATGCCAGCCTGTTCGAGGTGAAGCCGCAGGTTGTGGTATATCCCAAAAATGCTGACGACGTGAAGGCGCTGGTGAAATACGCCAAGGACAACAAGACCAAAAGTTCAAATCTATCAATTACCGCCCGCAGCGCCGGAACCGACATGTCGGGCGGAGCCGTGAATGACTCGATCATTGCCGACTTTAGTCGTCACTTCAATCAGATCTTCGACGTATCTCCGACGATTGGCCACGCCCAACCTGGTGTATTTTACCGTGACTTTGAGAAGGCCACCTTTGAACACAAAGCCCTCATGCCGAGCTATCCTGCCTCGCGTGATATGTGCACTATCGGTGGGATGGTCAACAATAATTCTGGCGGCGAGAAGTCGCTTGAATTCGGTAAAACCGAAGATTTCGTGACCGAGCTCAAGGTTGTTTTTGCCGATGGCAACGAGTACACCGTCGGCCCGTTGACCCGCGAAATGCTCGAGGTTAAAAAGCGGCTGACAACTTTCGAGGGCGAAGTCTATCGCAAAACATTCGACTTGGTCGACAAGCACTACGATGCCATCAAGGCCGCCAAGCCCAATGTCACCAAAAACTCCACCGGATACAATCTTTGGGATGTCTGGGACCGCGAGACCGGCATATTTGACCTTACCAAATTGATAGTTGGCGCTCAGGGTACACTGGGCCTCACCACGGACATCAAATTCAGACTCGTCCCGCACCGTCCGCACTCAGGCGTATTGGTAGTATTCTTGCGCGATATCGACCGACTCGGGGAAGTCATCAACGTAGTACTCAAAAGTAAGCCGGCCTCGTTTGAATCCTTCGACGACGTTACTTTGATGCTGTCGATCAAGTTCATGCCCTACTTCCTGAAAATGCTCGGGGTAACGAAATTCATCAAGCTCCTGATCGGCCTGATTCCGGAAGGTTTTCTGCTGCTTCGCGGTATCCCCAAGCTGATACTCATGATTGAATTCAACGGTGAAACCGTCGACGAGGTCCGCGAAAAAGTGAAGGCGCTCGATCGTCAGCTGTTTACCAAGCACGCTTATTACGAAATCGAAGGCACCGAAGAAGACCCCACCGAGAGCAAGGCTGAAAAGTTCTGGATTATGCGCCGCCAAAGCTTCCAGATCCTGCGCAAGAAGGTTAAGGACAAGCACACGGCTCCGTTTATTGACGATTTGGTAGTCAACCCGGAGTACCTGCCCGAATTTCTGCCGCAAATGCGCAAAATCATCAAGAAATATGACCTGTTTGCCACCATCGCGGGTCACATGGGTGACGGCAACTTCCATATTATTCCGCTGATGAAACTAGAGAAGCAGTCTGAGCGCGACAAACTTCGCCCCGCGATGACCGAAACCAACGAATTGGTGCTCAAATATCACGGGTCACTATCTGGTGAGCACAATGACGGAATGATCCGCGGCCCATGGCTCCAACGAGCTTACGGGGACGAAATTTACGGCTACTTCCAAGATGCCAAAAATATCTTCGACCCTCAGGGCATCTTCAATCCGCACAAAAAGGCCAACGCCGACTGGGACTGGACTATGAGCCACATCCGCCAATCGTTTTAGGACTATACTAAGGCCATGAATATTTCGGCTCTAGTTATCGACTTCTCGCGCGTGCTCATCTTCGCCAACGCCGATGTTTCCAGCCTCAATCGGCATCACGCCGAACTCGAGGCCCATCCCGGTTACCGTGTATTGGATCATTTCCAGCTCAATGTCGAACTGCTTGAATATCTACGTGAGCTGTCTCTTCGCGTACCGATATATCTGTTTTCCGATGGTAAACTCCATTCCCTACCGGAGATAGCACCAAGCCTCGAAGGCATTTTTCGTACGAAGTACACCGCTGAAGAAGTTGGGTACAAAAAGAATCAACCCGAAGCCTATATGCAGCTGGCTTATCGGATCGGACTAACCCCGTCGCAACTACTGTTTATTGACGATAGCCCATCGAATATTGCCGCCGCCGCATCGGCCGGATTTCAGGTTCTACAGTATACGGACAATAATCAGATAATTGGTCGCCTCAAAAGCGCCAGTGAACCCATATAGAGTCCAGAAACGGCCGGGTCTACTCCGGCGGCGTTTGGCGTTCGGGGCGGTGGGTGCGGCGGCGCATTTGGGCCACGCCTAGGCGTACCGTCTGGCGGTCCACTAGCGCTTGAGCGCGGGCCAGCTCGTGCTTGTCTCCGGCCTTGGTCTTGAGCTCCTCGGCTTCTGCTAGAGCCACCTGAATCTCTGCCTGGATCAATGAATCCTCATGTTCAGCTTCATCGGCCAACACCCGTGTGCCGGCCTCTGTGACCTCCAGGAGGCCGCCAAAAGCAGCAAATATAGTCTGCTTGCCGCCTTTTTCGCGCACCACTACCGATCCGGCCTTAACGACGGCCGTAAGCGGTTCGTGGTGGGGCAAAATACCAATCTGGCCGTTTGGTGTGGTGAGTATTACCTCAGAAACCTCGCCGGTAAACTTGGTCCCCGTTAGCGTCAGCAGTTCAAATTGCATTATTTTGCGGCTACTTTCGCGGTAGCGGTTACGTCTTCAATCGCACCCTTCATGTAGAAGGCCGACTCGGGTAGGGCGTCGTGCTTGCCGTCCAGAATCTCGCGGAAGCCCTTGATGGTATCTTCGAGCTTCACGTATTTGCCGGGAGTGCTCAGGAAGACTTCGGCGACGTGGAAGGGCTGCGTGAGGAAGCGCTGGATGCGTCGGGCGCGAGCCACGGTTTGCTTGTCTTCATCGGACAGCTCATCCATTCCCAGGATCGCGATGATGTCTTGAAGATCTTTGTAGCGCTGCAAAATACGCTGTACGTCGCGTGCTACGGTGTAGTGCGCTTCGCCGACCACGGCCGGGTCGAGCAGAGTAGAGCTGGAGTCGAGTGGGTCGACTGCCGGGTAGAGACCAAGCTCGGTCAAAGCACGGTTCAATACTACCGTGGAGTCGAGGTGAGCAAAAGCCGTTGCCGGGGCAGGGTCGGTCGGGTCATCGGCGGGCACGAAGATAGCCTGCACCGAAGTAATCGAACCATCCTTGGTACTGGTGATGCGCTCCTGGAGGGCACCCATTTCCTGCTGTAGGGTCGGCTGGTAGCCTACCGCGCTGGGCAGTCGGCCGAGCAGCGCCGACACTTCAGCGCCGGCTTGAGTGAAGCGGAAGATGTTGTCGATAAACAGCAGCACATCCTTGCCCTTGTCGCGGAAACCTTCGGCAATTGTGAGGCCCGTGAGGCCAACGCGCATACGAGCTCCCGGCGGTTCGTTCATCTGGCCAAAGACCAGACTAGTTTTGTCGAGCACGCCCGATTCCGCCATTTCGTGGTACAGGTCATTACCTTCACGAGTACGCTCGCCGACCCCGGCAAACACCGAGTTGCCGGCGTGAAACTTGGCGATGTTGTTGATAAGTTCGGTGATGAGCACGGTCTTGCCGACTCCGGCACCGCCGAATAGGCCAACCTTGCCGCCCTTGGTGATCGGCGCGATCAGGTCGATGACCTTAATGCCGGTTTCGAGAATCTCAACCTTGCCGCTCTGGTCTTCTAAGGTGGGTGGGTCGCGGTGGATCGAGGCCCGGGTGCCTGTGGTCAGCGCCGGCTTGCCGTCAATTGGCTCGCCCACCACGTTGAACATGCGCCCCATGGTTTCGTCGCCCACGATTACGCTAATCGGGCCACCCGTGGCCGCTACTTCGGCTCCGCGTCGCAGGCCGTCGGTGGAGCTCAGGGCGATGGTCCGCACAGTCGTCTCGCTCAGGTGCTGTGCAACTTCGAGGTAAAGCAGCTTGCCATCCTCCTGCTTCATCGTAATGGCATCGTAAATTGCCGGTAGCTTACCTTCGGTAAATTCAGCATCTACGACCACGCCGACGATTTGTATAATTATGCCTTTTTGTTGTGTAGTTGTGGCCATATCAGAGCCTCCTTTACTCGGTTATTGCTTCGGCGCCAGCTGAAATCTCGGCGATCTCTTGCGTAATACTCGTCTGGCGGGCGTTGTTAAATGCTAGGGTCAAATCGGAAATTAAATCTTCGGCGTTGTCGGTGGCATTTTTCATGGATAGCATGCGAGAGGCGTTTTCGCTCGCCCTAGCCTCCAACACCGCCTGCAAAACTTCCGCCTCGAGGACGCGGCGGGCGGCAAACTCCAGCAACTCATCTGCTTCCGGCTCAAGCTCCGACTCTGTGGCCGTCATCTCGTCTGCCGTCACAGGCAACAACTGCTTCGTTATCACTTCATAATGGACGGTGGAAATAAAGTGGGTGTAAATGAGGTACACCGCGTCTACTTCGCCGGAATTATAAAGCTGGATGGATTCTTCAAGTACCGGGCGGGCGATTGCCGAGTCGGGGTCGCCGCGATCGATCCCGAAGGTGGCTACTTCATTTATGTCGCTGGCCCGGGCCAGCTGCAATGCCGCCCGCTTTCCAACCGAAATGCCCATATGCTTGGAACCATTTGTCTCGTGAAGATGACGCCCCAAGGCCTTAAGTACGTTGCTGTTGTAGGCCCCAGCCATTCCGCGGTCGGCAGCAATGACGATCGTGAGATCTTGGTTTACGGGGCGCGGAATAAACCATGGGTGCAGTTTGGCCGCCGATCCTCCGGCTAACCGCGCCAGGAGCTCTTTGGCGGCCACCATGTAGGCTTGCGGCCCGAGAGCCGCCAGCTGTGCACGGCGAAGCTTGCTCGCCTCAACCATCTGCATGGCTTTGGTGATTTGCCTGGTGTTGCGAACCGACTTGATCCGACGCTTTATTCCTTGAAGTGCTGCCATTGCTTACTCTTTCGTACCGAATGATTTGGCTACAGCACTTGCGGCCTGGACTATTTTCTCAATCTGGTCGTCGCTGGGCTTGGTGCCGGCATTTAGACTCTCAACCAGTTCAGGATGGGACTTAACTACCTTGGCCAGAAGTTCTCGAACGGCGGCTTCGATGTGTGTAGACGCGAGGCCGTCGAAGGCGCCTTTGCCGGCGGCCTGCAGCATGATGACTTGCTCGGCCACACTCAGCGGTGCGTACTGCTTTTGCTTCAAGATTTCGGTCAGCAGTCCACCTCGTGCAATCCGCTGCTTGGTATCGTCATCGAGGTCGCTCGCAAACTGCGAAAAGGCTGCCAGTTCGCGGAACTGCGCCAGCTCAATGCGGAGGCTCCCCGCCACGCTCTTGGTAGATTTCAGCTGGGCAGCGCCACCCACGCGGCTCACGCTCAATCCCACCGAAATAGCCGGTCGAATACCCTGATAGAACAGGTTGGTCTCGAGGAAAATCTGCCCGTCGGTAATCGAAATAACGTTCGTTGGAATAAAGGCGCTCACGTCGCCGGCCTGCGTCTCGATGATCGGTAGGGCTGTCAGTGATCCGGCTCCCAACTTGTCGCTCAGTTTGGCCGAGCGTTCGAGCAATCGCGAGTGCAGATAGAACACGTCGCCAGGGTAGGCCTCGCGACCCGAAGGACGCCTCAGTAACAAACTCATTTGGCGGTAGGCCACGGCGTGCTTAGACAGGTCATCATAAATCATCAACGCGTGCTGCGAGTTGTCGCGGAAGTATTCGCCCATGGCGGTGCCGGCGTAGGGTGCTAGGTACAGCAGTGCAGCTGGGTCGGCAGGGGATGTCGCCACTACGATGGTTTGCTCCATCACACCTTCGGCCTTCAGTCGTTCCACCAACGCCGCCACCTTGGACAGTTTCTGACCGATGGCTACATAAACGTTGATTACGCCGGTATTCTGGCGTTTCTGATTGATCATGGTGTCGATGGCAATGGCGGTTTTGCCGGTCTGGCGGTCGCCAATAATCAGTTCGCGCTGGCCGCGGCCGATTGGCACCATAGTGTCGATAGCAATAATGCCGGTAGCCAAAGGCTCGTGCACACTCTTGCGCTCCATCACGCCTGGCGCCATTCGCTCGATCAACCCGGTAGTCTTGGCCTTAATCGGTCCAAGCCCGTCCAGAGGGCGCCCCAGCGGGTCTACGACGCGGCCGATAAGTTCCGGCCCCACAGGTACTTGAAGACTTTCACCGGTGAGTTTGACTTTGGCGCCGGCTCGCACGCCAGTTTCTTTGTCGAGCAGTACTGCCCCCAGTTCGTCCTCAAACAGGTTGAGCACGAAAGCCCGCGCCGGCACGTCGCCGTCGGTCTCGATTTCAATTACTTCACTAAAACCGGCTTGGCGCAGGCCGTAAACCCATACCACGCCATCGCTCACTCGCGTCACTACGCCGGTTTCGGCCAGTCCATCGGTGCGCTTCAGGCCGCCAATGGCGTCCTCGAGCTCGCGGGTTATTCCTTTAATATTCAAATCATTCATCGGCTGACTCCTTGTACAAATGTTGCGAGCTTAGTTCGAACGGTAGTATCGAGGTGCGCGTCGGGGGTCTCGATGCGAGCACCTCCGATCAGGGCTGGATCCACGGATGTATCGAGTTCCAGCTCAGTTGCGCCCGTGGCTTCTTTGATAAATGCCTCGATTTTGCTGCGGGTTTCATCGGACATTTGGCGGGCTGTGGTAATTTTGGCACTTACGTACCCACGCCCGGCCATCACTTTGGCGACATCCCTCGCCAAGTACCCGGCTTGGCGCTGCCGCCCGGTACTCACCAGCCAAGCCGCCGCCGATTCCATCGCGCCGCTTCGGTCCGAGGTGAGGGCATTGGCCACATGAGTAGCTACTTGCGCACGGCTAATCATGGTTACTTGATCTCCAGGCTGCGGTCAATCAGCTCAGCATCGTGCTTACCGTCGAGCTTTTCGCCAAGAATAGTCTCGGTGGTCGCTGCTACCAGTCGGGCGGTGTCGGTACGGAGTGTCTTACGGGCGTCCGATACGTCGCGAGCAAGCTGCTCACGAGCCTCATTGATCGTTCGGGTAGCCTGAGCCTCGGACTTTGCTCGCGCTTCGTCCAGTTGCGCCGTAGCCGCTTCTTTCGTTGCGGCCAAAATTTCGCCGGCGGCCACTCTTGCTTCAGCAATCACGGCCTCCGCCTTAGACCCGGCCTTTTCAAGGGCTTCTTTGGCTTCGTGCTCCAGGCGTACCGCCGCCTCTAGCTCGTCCTTTTTGGCGTCAAGCGCCTTGATTAGCGAAGGGTAAACGTATTTGCCCAACACGGCCACGATCACCAGAAACGCCAGCGTATTGAGCACGAGCGATTGCACGTTGAGGCCGAGAGCCGTAAATAGTCCCCCGATGCCGCTGCTTTCTGCTAGTAATATCGTCATAGTTAAATTACTTGAGGAACTTAATGATCAGCGCGACCACCAGGCCGATGATAGCCAGGGCGTCTACGAAACCCATGGCGAGAATCATCATGGTACGAATCTTGCCGATGGCGTCGGGGTTACGGCCGACTGCGCCTACGGCAGCTGCGCCTACGAGCCCGAGGCCCACTGCGGCCAGGCCGCCAGCGATTGAATATGTTAGTCCGAATGCGAGGGAATCCATTGAGGAGTGTTCCTTTGTTAATTAAATACTTTTTAAAGAGACTCGACTGCTACAAAAATGCGCTCATTACACAGCTACTTCTCCGGCGAGCGTTAGGGGTTCGTCAGAAGAAGCAACTTCGTGGTGGCTGGCAGTGCCAAGGGATACGAATACAACCGTGAGCATGAAGAATACGTAAGCCTGAATGGCGCCCACGAACAGCTCCAGGAACATGAATGGGGGTAGGGCAATCGGGGCCGCCCAGACAGTAATGAAACCCATCACCGCCAGCAGCACTTCGCCACCGAAGATGTTGCCGAACAACCGCATGGCCAGGGCTATCAAACGCGAAAATTCGGCGATAATCTCCAGGAAGCCGGTGAATACGCCCACGGGGTCTTTCAGGGGATTAACAAAGTAGCGGCCGAGGTTGCCGAAAAAGCCGTGGGTACGGATAGCCCAGATCTGGGCGGTCACCATGGTAATAATTGCCAGCGCCGCCGTGAAGTTTAGATCGGCCGCCAAGCCCCGGAACAACGGCAGCCCGTTATAAGTGATCGGGCCGACAAACGGCAGCAGCTCCAGCCAGTTATTGATCAAAATTATGAAAAACAAACTAATCGCCAGCGGGGACAGCTTAACCGCCATTTCACGGCTGCCCAGAACTTCCTCAGCCGTACCGAGCAGGATATCGAACATCCATAGCATGGCAATCGAAACCCGCGTGTGCTTGTTGCTCTGGATTTTGGATTTGGTGTACCAAAACAGCCAGAACGTAATCGACACGCCGATAATCCCCAGCATCATCGAGTTCGTAAAGTGGATCGGGCCGATATCGAACAACTTCTCAGCCGGCAGACTTACTACGGGCACCCCGCCAATAAACAGATTCACGCAACCCTCCGCAGCTGAGCGCGAACTAACAGGATCGACAGGGCCAACCCCACTACGGTCGCCAGCGCCGTCATCCACGGTTTGGTGCCCCAGTGTAGGTCGATCCATAGTCCGCCCGACACCAGCAGTGCCGGGGGAGTGAACATGCGCCAGGTTGTGTCCGCCATAGAGGCGAGTAACGCAAACGTCGAGGCCTCAGGTTGAGGCACACTCCGCTCTTGTTTATTCTCAGTATTACTCGTCATTTCGCAAGAACCTTATCAGATTCGGGCTCATGACGCAACGACCGTGTGGCGTCTGCTAGACTACTTATGCTATGACTGGACGAACCCACGATGCTGCTGCCCTCACCGCCCTCGGACTATCCGTTGTTTTCTTTGGTATTCCGAGCGTCACACTTGCAACCGCCCTGGTGGCAATTTTGGCGAACCAAATCGGCGGAATCGCCCCCGACATCGACCAGCCCACCGCCCCCTTCTGGCGCAACCTCCCCATCGGCGGCTTCTTCGGCCGTTTCACCGACAAACTTCTCGGTGGCCATCGCTTCCTCACGCATTCGCTAATCGGCGCCGGGCTCCTGGCTTGGCTCGCCAACTGGCTGCTCATCTTCCTCCAACCCATCATGCCCCACGTCGACATTCATCTGGTCTGGTTGGCGTTCGTCATTGGCCTCATCTCTCACCTAATTATGGACAGTTTCACCAAAGAGGGCGTGCCGTGGCTGCTGCCCATTCCAATTAAACTCGGAATTCCGCCCATCAAAGCCCTGCGCGTAACCACCGGCAAAGTTCTAGAGAACTTCGTAATCTTCCCTGGGCTGATTCTTATTAATATTGCCCTCTGCGCCCACTATTACCCCCAAATCGTCGCCTTCATCCATACCCGCCTCGGCGGCTAAACGAAAAAGAACCCCAGAGCCAGGGGTTCCTGGTTGGGGTTGGTGGCGGTGGTGGGCCGCACTCAGGATCGAGTGCAGCCCACCGGGCCGGTCAATCTCACTCTTCGGCGGGACTGGATCTCTTGTGGTGTCTCTTCCGGGGTTTTTTGTTCCGAAAAGTCTTGCGCGCTGGCGCGATGATAGCCGGTGTATTACGATCCACAAAACTCTTCGGGACGAACCCCCAGTCACCGGCTCGGATTGTCTGGTTGTCAGTCCATTTCACCTGCATGACAATCTGGGTTTCACCAGATTCGAAGCAGCATATTTCCTCCCGAAGGTTTTCTCCCCAAACAAAACGGCCATCAACGAACTCGACCTCTCGGCGATTCTCCCGGCGAAATGGGATCTCGAAACGTAGCTCCCCTAATGCCGTGATGGCGGTTCCGTGACCTTGCCTTGGGTTGTAAAAGCCTACTGTCCCAATAGTCGGTTCAACAGCCTGAGTCATAACAAACCTCCCGTGGAGCAGCGGACGGACATAACCGCACAATTACATCATTAAACGGTGAAAATTGCAAACATTTGTGCACAAAATAACCGTTGCGAAGCGCGTGTGAATATGCAATTATGCCGCTCTAGATATGTAAAGGAACCAAAACTATGAGCCAGATAATGTTAAATCCTTATCTCAATTTCAACGGCAATACCAGGGAGGCTTTGGAGTTTTATCACCAAGTTTTCGGCGGGGAACTCAAACTTCAAACCTTTAGTGAAGTACCGGGTATGGAGGTGCCAAAAGGGTACGAGGACAAGATTATGCACGGACGACTCGATAGTGACACCGTTACAATCATGGCGACCGAGGGTCAGCCGGGTAAGGAAGTCAAATTTGGAGACAATGTGAGCCTCAGCCTAATGGGGTCGGACAACCCGAAACTTACCGAAATATTTAACGCCTTGGCTGAGGGCGGCGAGGTCACGATGCCGCTGTCAAAGCAATTTTGGGGTGATACCTTTGGTGCACTCAAAGACAAATTCGGCATCTACTGGATGGTCAATATTTCCGAGGCATAAGGTTCTCGTCTATATGCGACTCGTCCCGTGATATCGTTACATTATGAATATGATGTTTATTCCCGCCTCATCCCCCGATCCGGTCGGTCAGTATGTGGCCGACTTAATTGCGGCTCAGCTGGGCGACAATCGCACTGTTCTTTGGCTGCTGTCCGGCGGCTCTGCGGTCGCCGTGGCCGTGGCCGCGGCGCGCCACCTGGCTGGCCGCGGCCTTTCGGGCCTCACCGTGAGCCTAATCGACGAGCGCTATGGGCCGGTAGGGCATGAGCAGTCGAATTGGCGCCAACTCCAGGATGCTGGGTTTGAGCTTCTGGGAGCCGCGCTTCATCAGGTGCTGTCGGGCGCGCCTCAATCCGATACCGCAGAAGCCTACGACGAATTCCTGCATGCCGAATTTAACCGCACCGACTTCTCCATCGGACTGCTTGGGATCGGCCCCGATGGGCACACTTCAGGAATTTTGCCTCACAGCCCGGCCGTCACTGCACTGGGGCTGGTCACGGCGTACGATGGGGGAGAGTTCCAGCGTATTACGACCACTCCTCGAGCCCTCTCATATCTGGATGAGGCCGTGGTCTATGCTGTTGGCAAGATCAAGTGGCCCGTACTTGATCGCCTCGAGACCGATCTGCCGTTTGCCGAACAACCCGCCCAAGCCCTCAAGGCTGC
>DIZX01000006.1 GCA_002429485.1 Patescibacteria group bacterium UBA6017
GGCAGCGTCAGATGTGTATGAGAGACAGTCTTGGTACGGTAAAGCCGCGGCGTTGGGGTGTCCCCCGCCACCGAATTGTTCGGCAATCGGAGCAGCCAGGCCGGATTTTGAGCGCAGGGGAACATTAATTTTGGTGCCGTAGTTTTTGAAAACGGCGGCCAGCTGAACGTCTTTCGTCCACTGCATATCGTTGATCACCAAGGTGTAGGGCTCGGCAACGTCTTTGTACTGAGCCACGATGGCCGGCGGGATCTCGAGCACGGCCAGGCGGCCGTCGGCGAAGAATTGGATACTGGAAATAAGTTGGCCCTTGAGCTGGAGCAGCTCGGCCGAAAGAGCCGATGATTCACGCTTGATTGTGTAGAGATCATAGAGATTGGCACCGCAGCGCACGAGATGGGTCAGGGCATCGAGGGTTTCGGCGGTGGAGTCGGGAGTTGTGAGCCCGAGAGAGTCGCTCAAGATAGCAGTTGCAAGTTTACTGGCGGCCGACGCGTTGATAGACCAACCGAGCTCGAGGCAAATGCGGGTGATAACCTCGGCTGCAGCAGCGCCTGGTTCGACGATTTCGGTCACTGCAAAGCCAAAATCCAGCCGGCTTACATGATGATCGATAATAAAGAAGGGTTTGCTGGTGAGGGCGGCGTGGTGATGCTCGAGAGCGGCCTTGATGAGCGCCGGAGATCCGGTATCGACCAATATGGTCAGATCAAAGTGCTTGGGGAGGTCCTGGCCAACTCGGTCCCAGCCCTCCTGCGTGCGCAGATAATTTTCGGGCTCTTTATATGAATACATAAAGGTTTGCTTGCCAAGCTCACCGAAGATCTCCTCGAGCCCAAGAGCCGACCCGAGACTGTCACCGTCAGGGCTATCGGGCTGGAGAATGAGGATAGTATTGGCGCCCGCGACCGCTTCGCTGAGCTGAAGATACTTGGAATTTGGTTTGGTCAAAATGACTGCCTTCCTTCGAGTGCTCTGCCGAGCGTAATTTGGTCAGCATACTCGAGATCGCCACCTACTGGCAAGCCGCGAGCCAGTCGCGTGAGGGTAACGGGTAAGCTTTCTAGCTGAGCCCGGATGTACATAGCGGTAGATTCGCCTTCCAGAGAGGGGTTCGTAGCGAGGATTACTTCCTGGACGTCTCCGGTATTCACTCGATCCAGTAGGCTGGCAATTTCCAACCGTTCCGGTCCGATACCATCGATGGGTGAAATCACGCCGCCGAGGACGTGATACAGGCCCTGGTAGGTGCCAGTTTTTTCGATGGCCACGACGTCAAACGGCTCTTCCACGACCGCAATCATCGCATGGGACCGCTTGGGGGACAGACAGATCTGGCACTCGGGCCCTTCGGAAAAATTGAAGCAAGTGGTGCAGGTACTGACACCGGCGTGAAGAGTTTGAGCGGCGGCCCCGAGCGCGGCGCTACGAGCCGGATCGCTCTTGAGCAGATGAAATGCCAGCCGCTCGGCAGTGCGAGGCCCTACACCCGGAAGTTTACCGAGCTCGGTGATGAGGCGCTCAACTGATGAGGGTACGATTTGCATAAGGAGTAGCTGATAACCGGTGTTTTACAGTCCCGGCAGTCCGAGCCCCCCGGCTACACTGCGCATCTTCTCGGCGGCCAGCTGCTGCGAGCGGGTGATGGCCTGCGTGATGGCTGACTCAATCCATTTTTCGACCTTGGCCATTTCGGTATCGCGAATAATCGCTTCATCCAAAGTGATCTTTTGGATCTTCTGCTCGCCGTTGATCTTGATCTTGACGGCGCCGCCGCCAGCCTCGACCTCAATTACCTCTTTGGCGAGAGCGGATTGAATCTTTTTCAATTCAAACAAAGCTTTACTTTTCTCAAACATGATGGAACTCCTTATTCTTGTGACTCCGGCGATCTTTGAGATTATAATTCTTCTGCTAGAATTAGGTTATGCTCACAAGGACGCTGTATGAAGTCTTTATATAATCGTATCACAAGCCGGCCGATCAAGTTTATCCGACGCTATCCTGCCTGGGTGGCTTTTGGCTTTTTGGCAACTATGGGAATGCTGGGCTTCGGCAGTATGGTCGGAAATTCAGCGATTGTCGACGAAGTCGCCCATATTCCGGCGGCTTACTCTTATATTCATTATAGTGATTATCGGCTGAACCCGGAGCACCCGCCCCTAATCAAGGACTTGGCCGGCTTTGGGCTCCAGTTCATGAACCTAAAATTCCCGGACAACCAGCCAGCCTGGACTACTCAGGTTAACGGTCAGTGGGATACGGGTTGGAATTTTATCTACCACAGCGGTAATGACGCTGGCGCAATCCTGTTCTGGGCACGGCTGCCAATATTACTCTTAGCGTTGGCGTTTGGCGTAGCACTATACGTGATAATAAAACGGCGCTGGGGCGTGGCAGTTGCGCTCGTGACTTTATTTTTCTACTGCCTAAGCCCAAACTTCATCGCTCACTCAACATTTGTTACCACCGATCTTGGCGCCAGCATATTTATATTTTTGGCTTTGGTGGCATTTGTCGGCTTTATCGAGAGCCCCTCACAGGTCAATCTTGGCTTACTTTCCTTGGCGTTGGCCGCCGCCCAACTCACTAAGTTTTCTTCCTTCCTGCTCTACCCCTTCTTGGCGGTTTTAGCACTAAAATACGCGTGGATTTTGAAGCGCCCCAATACTGTTGTCGAGCGATTAATGGTATATCTGGGCGGGTTGACGCTGGCTTCGGCACTCAGCGCGGTCTGGATATGGGTGGTGTACTCGCTCCAGATAGCGGATATGCCCTTGGCGGTCCAGGACCGGTTAATCGAGGGCTCTCTGACGGCGCCTAAGGTGCATTTTGTGGCCGATTGGTTGATCGGACTCAATCATCTTCCACTGATGAGGCCAGCCGTACAGTACTTACTGGGATTGATTATGGTCGTGGGCCGCGTGATAGGCGGAAATATTACCTATTTCAACGGACAGGTCCGCGCAGAGGCTGGTTTCGCCTGGTACTTTCCGGAGTTATTTTCGCTCAAAACCCAGGTGGCCTTGCTGCTGTTAATGCTGGCGGCTATTGCGTACGCGATATGGAGAGGAACCCGAAATTCGCCTTCCAGATGGCCGCTGTTACTATCGGCCCATATGCGGACCCACGTCATGGAGTGGACTCTCGGCGCGTTTGCAGCATTTTATTTCGCCGTAGCAGTATTGGGTAGTTTGAATCTGGGTATCCGCCATATCCTACCGATATACATCCCCATTTTCGTCATCGTGGCGGTGTTTAGCGTAAAACATCTTCGCAATCTCAGGGGCGACCGGTGGGCGAAAGCGGGCCTGAGCATATTTGCCGTGCTTATGCTGTGGTACGGAGGCAGCACGGTGGCAGCGTATCCGAATTATCTGTCGTACTTCAACGAGCTTATCGGCGGCCCAACTAACGCCGATAAGTATTTTTCCGACTCGAGCGTAGATTGGGGTCAGGATTTGAAACGGCTCAAGACATACGTGAGTGACCACCACGAGATTAAGCACATTGCGGTAGACTACTTCGGTGGTGGCGTCCCGGAATATTATTTCTGCCAAGCCAAATACGACGATAACGGCGCAGCAATCCAGTCGGCAGACGGTTACGATTGCAGCCATAGCGTGTTCGAAGCGTGGCATACCCAAAACGGCATGTACTCCGGACAATACATTGCCGTATCGGAAACCTACCTGGAGAATGATCGTTATTTTGCCCGGCTCAACGGTGAAGCAGGGTACGACTACCTTCGAGACCTGAAGCCCGTAGCGAAGGTCGGCAACAGCATCTACGTATTTAAGCTCTACTAGGATGCTCTACGAGTAGAGGCGCTTGTGGGTGTATGAGGTGCGCTTATAGCGACCAGTCCAGATACCGAAGCGGATCGTATACGGGTCAAGGAAGCCGCTCAAGACAACCCCTAGCATCGACTCGCCAACCAGGCCCGCGCCGACGGCTTTGGGGTCTTTCCAGTCAGGGATCTGAATTGTCTCTATCTTGTGGCCCCTAAGGCGGGCAATAGCCAGTATCTCCATGTCGAAGCTCCACCGCAGCATTGTCATCCGCCCAAAAATGTCTTCGGCTACTCCGGCTTCAAAAGCTTTGAACCCACACTGGGTATCCTTGATGCCAGGTACAACGAGCAGCTGAGCCGCAATATTGGCACTTTTTGACATCAATTTTCGCATTATGCCTTGATGAATAACAAAGAGGTCGCGCACTGCGATGATGATTTTGCCATTGCGGTCCATGAAGGCCTTGACCTCGTCCAGGTGGATTAACGGGGTTGCGAGATCGGCGTCCATAAATACGCGATAGCGCCCGCTGGCCTCGAACATGCCTACTCGCACATCACGCCCCTTGCCCACCTTAGGCCCGACGCCAACGACGCGGAACCGTTTGAATAGATGCGCCTGGCTGGCTGCGAGTTTAGCCGTACCATCCGGGCTGTCGGCACAAACCACAATCACTTCGACCGCTCCATAGTTGCGGCTATCGAGGAAAGCAGCCAGTTCGGCTAGCACGTCAGTAATACGTTCCGCCTCCATATAGGCGGGAATAATAATACTTAAATCAATTGGCTCGGCGATCATTTTGCTGTTTCGTAAGTGTAGTAAATTTCAACTTGGTTGAAAGCGGAATAATGCGGCTGCAATGTACCTCCCGGGAACTTGGCCTTGAGAACCTTCACGGCTTCATCGCGGGAACTCGTAGCAATATAGAACTGTCGGTTCGATGACGCCACGGGTAGGGCTTGTAGCTGGCTTGGGGTGATGACTTGATATCCGGCAGTGCCGTGATCGAGATAGGCAATTATCGGAGCTTGGTCGGTCGGCGTAATGATGTACCGTTCGCCACTGAATCTGTTAGCCTTCAAGTGCTCGGAGATTGCCACGGTGCCTTCATTGTAAGCGCCGTAAACGGCCGTGGAGCCTGCCCAAGCGCGGAAGTACTGCGTATAGCCCTGCACGAGGGTGAGCGCGAGCAGCAGAATGATGGCGGCCTGGCCAGAAGCGCGGGCGGCCGAATTGATCGGGAAAGTGGCGTACCACAGCTCAAGCATATAGGCGGTACCGATGCCAACCAGAGCAAAAATTAGCGGCAATGCGCCGACAGCCCAAGTTGAGTTGGGCACTCCACTCGTGGTAATTATCGCCGGCAGCAGCATTACCAGCGTAAATGACAGAAGTACGCGGTAGCGGAGCTGATGCAGCCGCGAAATACTTACTAGCAGCCCAGTAACGAGCATGAGCCCGACGAAGGCATTCAGGAGAGGGGCCCCGGCCAGGTTGTGGCGGTAATTATCGTCCCCGTGCACATTAAACATCAACAGTACCTTAACGATGTTTCCGCCGATGATCATGGGATCAAAGGTAAGCTCCAAAGCCCGTGCCATCGACGTAATTGCGGGAATTGAGTTGGCGATGAAATATGCCAGGGCGGCAGCACCAGAGACAAACAAAACTGCACCGACCGCTCGTGCGCGGTTGAACTTGACCAGGCTGTGCTCGACGGCCAGTCGGCGAAGGCCTAGGCAGATGGCGCAAAGCGCAAGCAGCCAGCCAATCGGGCCACTGAGAAGGTCGACGGCCAAAACGGCGCCAAATGCCGCATATTGCATAGTCCCGGGGCGACGCAGGGCGCGCGTGCCGAGCCAGAGCGTGAGAGGCACAAGCAGCGTGAGCAACGACGAGTCGACTCCGCTACGCGAGACGGTGACCGCCCAGGGTGAAACCGCCATCGTCAAAGATCCAATCCAGGCAATGCGGAGACCAAACCAGTCTCGCAGCCACAGCCAGGTCACTACGACTGCCAGTGTACCAAGGAGCGCGGGCCAAAGCCGTAGAGCCAGGGCGGTATGACCAAAAATTTGAATGCTTACCGCTTGGAGCCAGATCCATACAGGTGCGTACCCATTGGTGGAATCGAGGTGCGGCAACCAACCGGAGGTCGCCAGATTCTGTGATACGGTGCCGATACGGGCGGAGGCCTCATCTAACCCCGGGGGTAGAGAGTTCAGCTGAAATAATCTGAAGAAGCCGGCTGTAATTGCGACCAGGCCGAGACCTACCGGGTTCCAATACTGGCCAAGCCAAGCGAACGGTGGATGAGCGGGTGTGAGCTTTGCCATTTATACAAACACTACCTTTTTATACATTATATAGTTCCAAGTCAGACTGACCAGAGTTGCAATCGCCTTGGCGCCATTCTTGGCCAAAAATTGATCATGACCGGCGATTCCGATCAAGTGCGCTGCCGCCAGACCTACGGAAACGGGCCCTAGCCAGACATCGGTCAAAAGTTTGATGGTACCGGTCTGCAGAACATACAGACCAAATGCCGTCACGGCGAAGAATAACACAGCCTGCTTGGCCGAGGAGCCTTGATCTTGCTGAAACACAATCCGCTTATTGGCAATGAAGCTAAAGATCATAGCGCAGGTTGTCGAAATAATGTTCGACTGAACAAGAGTCAGTCCGACACCGCTGGATAGAACATTATAGATCGTGAAATCTAAGACGGTATTGAGCACACCGACGATTCCAAATTTGCCGACGCGGGTCATCTCCGGTCCGCGTTCGCGCTGCTGTTTTGACACATTTACCTCAGGATTTGTAGTTCAAGCATAACCGATATGCATGGCAGCTGCAAACTCACCCTCGGACGGCTAACGGTTGGGAGCGTCGGTAAACCGACGTTGCTCCGGATGGAAGTACAGCTCGACATCACCAATCGGACCGTTACGGTGCTTCTTGATCAGTACCTCGGTAATATTTTCGTCGGCCTGCTTGTCGTAGTACCACGGCCGATAAATAAAGGCCACAACGTCAGCATCCTGCTCGATGGAACCCGAATCGCGCAAGTCGGACAGCTGCGGGGTTGGCGGGGTGCGCGATTCCACGGCGCGCGACAGCTGGGATAGCGCAATAACCGGTACGTTGAGTTCACGGGCCAGACCTTTGAGGCCACGAGAGATTTCGGAGACTTCCTGCTGACGGCCTTCGCGAGAGCTGGCACCGCCGGAGATGAGCTGGAGGTAGTCGATAATGATAAGACCGAGGCCGTGCTCAGCCTGGAGGCGGCGGGCCTTGGTACGCATTTCCATGACGTTGGTCATGGCGGAGTCGTCGATGTACAGCGGAGCCTCGGACAGCTCGGCCATGGCTTCGTTGATGCGCGGGAAGTCGTCATCATCGAGGGCGCCAGTACGGAGCTTCCAGGAATCGATGCCGGATTCGATGGCCAGGAGTTGGTCAATGAGCTGCTCCTTTGAGACTTCCAGCGAGAAGAAGCCAACGGGAATCCCCTGCTTGGCCGCCACGTGGTGGGCAATGTTCATGACTAACGTGGTCTTGCCCATAGAAGGGCGGGCGGCAAGGATCAGCAGGTCCGAGTTCTGAAGGCCAGCCAGGAGGCGGTCGAGATCACGAAAGCCGGTCGGGATACCGCGGAGCTTATCGGAATTCGAGTGCATTTCGTTGAGCCGGTCGAACGAATCGGCCAAAATCGTGTTGATGGGAATGAAGTTCTGCTTGAGGTTTTTCTGCGATACCTCAAAGATTACCTGCTCGGCCTTATCGAGCAGTTGGTCGAGCGGAGTCTGTTCGTCGTAGCCGAACTGGGTAATATTTGAAGCCGCGGCTATCAGGCGGCGCAGGGTAGCCTTGTGGGCGACAATTCCGGCGTAGTGGACCACGTGGGCCGCCGACGGAACCGCGCTGGTGAGCTCGGCGACATAGGTGGACCCGCCGATCCGTTCAAGCTCGCCGGCTTCAGAAAGCTTGTTCGATAATGAAACGATGTCGATTGGCTGACGCTGCTCGTACAAATCCATGATGGCGGCGAAAATGAGGGCGTGCCGGTCAACGTAGAAATCTTCGGTGGCCACAACATCGGCCACTCGGATTATGGCATCCTTCTCGATCAGAATCGACCCGAGTAAGCTCGTTTCGGCATCGAGGCTCTGGGGCGGTACGCGCCCGGCCGTGATCTCAGTAGCGAGGATTTCGCCGATCGTGGCTAATCGTTTCTCGGGTGAACGCTGTTTGGTGTCGCTGCGTGGCATTAGTCTACTATCTCCCCGCCTAATATTTCGAGAGCCGATGAGACTAGCTCAGCAGCCGGGTCGGACTGGGTGCGCCTGGCAGGCTTGCCGGCTTCTTCGGTGCGCGCTGAAAACTTAATAGGACCTCCATAGACCTTAGCAGATGCAGCTTCGACGGCGGTGCGGTTAGCTGGCTTGAGGAACAGGTCGCGGTGAAAGTTGAACCGCGGCTTGATGGTTATTTCACTGGCCGTAAATTCCACCGGATACATCTGAAGCAATGCGGCCAATGAATTGTTGTGCGCCTTGATGTGCACTAGGACTTTGGGCCAGAGCTCGGAGGCGGGTGCATCCGTGGCCGAAGCATCGGCGTTGCCGGAAACTCTCACAGCGGAAACCGCCGGCTCTGGGCGCGGCGTGCTCGGTGTCCGCTTGGCCGGAGCAGCAGCGACTGGCGCGACGACGACTGTTATCGCAGGAACGGTCAGACGCACGAGGGCAGCCTCGAGCGCCAATTGAGGCCAACTGGAGCGCGTAATTTCGATGAGGCTCGTAATAATTTCCGCAATGCGAGCGGGCGCAACGCTGGTGCTCAATTCGCGTACGACGTCGTCGGTGGCGGGTGCTGCGCCGCAGTTGGCCAGCAGGATGGCCCGCCATTGGGCCGCCAACTGAGTGGCTATCATGGCGGCCTGGGCGCCGCTGGCGTTGAGACGGGTGGCCACCTCGAGGGCCTGGGTAGTGTCATTGGCAGCTAGCGCACGACTGAGCGAAGCTATTTCTTCACCCGCCGAGTAGCCAAGGAGGTTACGGACGTCTTCGCCAGTAATAGACTGTTCGCCCGCCCCGGCCAACTGATCAAGCAGACTGATGGCGTCACGGAATCCACCGCGTGCCGAGGTTGCAATAATCTCAAGCGCTTCGGGAGTTATGGTGATTTTTTCGGCTGCCGCGATCCGTCCGAGTTGAGCAGTGATATCGGAAGCGGTAATCGGCTTAAAGCTAAAGGCTTGCGTGCGGGAAATAATGGTTTCGGGCAATTTGTGAGCTTCGGTGGTGGCAAGGATGAACACTGCGTGGGCCGGAGGCTCCTCCAGGGTCTTCAGAAGGGCATTAAACGCCTCCGTAGTGAGCATGTGCACCTCATCGATGATGTAGACCTTATACCGCCCCTGAGTGGGCGCCAGACCTACCTTCTCACGCAGATCACGAACGGCGTCGATCGAACGGTTTGAGGCAGCATCCATTTCGATAATATCGAGCGAAGAGTTGATGGCGGTTTTGCAGTTCGGGCAATCATTGCACGGTTTCTCGGCGCCGGTGCAGTTGAGGGCACGGGCAAGCAGGCGGGCAACGCTCGTCTTGCCCACTCCCCGCGGTCCAGTGAATAGATAGGCGTGCCTAATCCGGCCAGAGGCGAGTGCAGACGTGAGGGTGCGCACAATATGGTCTTGTCCGACTACCTCGGAAAAGTTCCCGCTCCGATATTTCCGATACAACGCCAGATCGGCCACTCGCTTCAACCCCAATTCAGGTTCTAATTATATCTGATCGGCGTAAGAGTTAAAAGTGGATAAAGCTTACGTCTCGGATAGCTCCGCCAAATGCTTAGCTAACATTTGAGTGGCTTTTCCGCGAGCGCCAATCGCATTTTTCTCGTCGCCGGTGAGCTGGGCGTTGGTCCTTGTTTGGCCATCGGCAACAAATATTGAATCCCAGCCAAAGCCGCCTTCCCCTTGAGGGCGGACTATCTTGCCGGAATATTGTGATTTAAAGAAATGCGTAGAACCGGCAGGGTCGCGATAGCCAATCGTGACAATTGCATATGCCGAATGATCTTCGTAACGGTGGATCATATCAGCTATCCCATCGGGCCCAAGGCTGTCATAGAACCACTTAATGAGAGTGCCGGGGAACCCATTTAGGCAGTTAAAGCCCACCGAGCTGTCCTCTACAATAAACTCGCCGTCGTGCTGCGCGGCAGCTTGAGCTAGTTTATGCTCAATTACCACCTGAGGGTCGAGGCTTTGAATTTCGTCGAGGTCGAGACCTAATTGCTCTATTTCGGGGATAATTGCCTTAACTTCACGGAATTTTCCGGCGTTGCCGGTGATAAAATATAACGGCATTAGCCGATAACGGCTTCGATGGCGGCCCATTCGGCTTCACCCTCGTCGGGGATCACCATGGTGACCTGATCGCCGGGCTGGGCCTTAAAGTAGGTTACGCTGGCAAAAAGCACGTGATACTCCTGGCCGCGGGCCTCAACGAAGTAGGCGCCGTCTTTGAGATTGAGCGTACCGATGAGCTTCTTGCGTTCAACTGGCCCAATTTGCTTGTAGATAAAAGTGCCATCGTCGCCGATGATGAGTTTGAGTTGGTCGCCCTGAACTAGCTTCGACTTGGAGGCGTAGTTGGCGGGTACGGGATAATTTTTGCCGTCGGGGCCGATCATGTGCTGACCGTCGAAAGCACCTTCGATGACTTTTCCGGATTGAGGCACGCCGGCTTTGGCTTCGGTAATGGAAACCGTCTCGTCCGAGCCGATGAGACTGGTAAGCAACTCTTTAGCACCAGCCAGATTAGTCTCGGCTGATTCAATGAGCTTTTTTAAAGTCTTTAATTGTTTTTCGGTAATATCCGCCACAGGAAGTTCCTTTGGTATTGGTTTCACACTCTGCTAGCTTTATTAATACTACGCTTAGCGAACAAAGTCAAAACAAAATACAAAAAAGAGCTCAATTTGAGCTCTTTTTTGGGGTTTTTGTGAAGTTGACGTATTACGAAACTTCGACGGTGGCACCAGCGGCTTCGAGCTTGGACTTGGCGTCGTCAGCTTCGGCCTTGGCAACGTTCTCTTTGACGGCCTTGGGGGCGCCATCAACGAGGGCCTTGGACTCAGCGAGGCCGAGACCGGTGATTTCACGAACAGCCTTGATGACGTTGATTTTCTGGTCGCCGGCAGCAGCCAGGGTCACAGTAAAGCTAGTCTTCTCTTCGGCGGCTTCAGCAGCATCGCCAGCGGCGGGGGCAGCAGCGGCGGCGGGGGCAGCAGCCGATACGCCGTAGTGCTTCTCGAGGACTTTTACGAGCTCGGAAAGCTTGAGCACGCTCAGCTTGTCGATTTCGCCGACCAGCTTCTCGAACTCAGCAGGAACTTCAAATTTCTCTTCTACCGTTGCAGTTTCTTCTGCCATCGGGTTTTCTCCTTTGTTGTGTTCTACGACTTAGCTTCGCTAAGTGCGTTCAAAACGTTAATAATTGAGCGAACATTGCCTGACATAACTCCGACAAAGCCGGTAAGCGGGGCAGCAATCGTACCAACGACCTGACCGAGCAATTGCTCGCGGGTGGGTAGGGTTGCCAGCGACTTAACCTGCGCGGCGGTGAGGACCTGACCGTCGCCGGTGATCCCGCCCACAATCTCGAGAGCCTGGTGGGTCTTAGCATACTGGAAGATGACGCGGGCCGCAGCCACTTCGTCGTCAAATCCCATCGCCAAGGCCGTGGGGCCCATGAAGGTGGAGGGGTCAATATCGGCGAGAGCGGGGCTGTTTTTGGCGGCTAGGCGCAAAAGTGTGTTCTTGGTGACGCGGTAGCTAATACCTTCATCGCGCAACACGCTGCGCAGCTCTTCAACCTCGCGGACGGTAAGACCTCGATAGTCAGTCATGACAGCCAGTTTAATGCGTCCGAGCTCCTTGCTGAGGATATCAACAGCTTGCTCTTTAGCAACGCGGGAAATGGCCATAAGACTTAACTCCCTTAGTTTTAAAAAATCTCTCTGGTGTTTACCAAAGAGACGCTTCGAAGTAATCTTCTCGGTCCGGTGCAAGCACTGGGCTTTGAGGAATCGCCTCGGTAGCATGTTTGAGCCCGTGAAGGCAGCTACTGTCTCTGGTGAACTAAAATAATATAACTGAATTCAGGGATTTGGTCAAGCCGTGAGGGGGCGGGAATGAGCCGATGGGTCGGCTATATGAGCTTCGAGAAGGGCATTAGTGCGCCGAATCTCTCCAGTAAGTCGGTTATCCATACTCTGAACGTTCTGACTGAGTGCCACAACGTCCTCTCTGAGCGCTGAAACGTCCTCACTGAGTGCCGAAATGTCACTACTGAGCGCCAGTACATCCTCGGTTGCCATTTTTCGTACACCTCTGATGGCATTATCGACCACTACAGTAGTTATCTCTAATATGTCCGCTCTTAACTCATCACGGGTCATGTCTAGCATTTTATCTGCCCTTATTGCTCCTAATATTACTCTGAATATATTCAGAATATACCGAACATAATGCGAACGTCAATATGTTATTCGCCGGCGTACCACCAGTTCAATTGCCTAGCGAGTATGGCTGAGTATTTTTGAGCCACATCTTCGGTAGTTTTTCCTAGTGCGAGGTCGCCAATGAGCTTGCCGAGCTCCCCTGCCTGCTTCACGGTTAGTCCTCGACTGGCGAGTGCCGCCGTTCCGAAACGCATACCGCTAGGGCGCCAGGCCGACTTGGTGTCGAACGGGATCATATTGCGGTTGGAAATAATGCCGACACGCTCGAGCAGCCGTTGGAACTCGAGGCTATCGACGGTATCGGGCAGTTTCACGAGACAAAGGTGATTTTGGGTGGGGCTGACGACTTCGAGCCCAGCAGCTTTACAGCCCTCTTCGAGAGCCTTGCAGGTATCAAGCACCGACCGGGAGTAGTCTTTGAAGCTGCGGCCGTCCGGATACTGGTCTTCGCCGAGAATCTCGAGTAAAGCCTGGCCGACGGCGGCGATAGCGTGCAAATGGGGGCCGCCGGAAGTGCCGGGAAAAATGGTTTTATTGACAGCCGGAAGGTAGTCATTCTTCGCAAACAACATGGCCGCCCGCGGACCGCGGAAAGTTTTGTGCGTGGTCATAGAGACAAAATCGGCTCCTTCATCGCCGGCTTTGAACGGAGAATCGTGCAGACCCGCGGCCACCAGCCCATTGATGTGCGCGATATCGGCCAATACCAAGGCACCAGCCTCATGAGCTAGCCTGGTTAGTTTGGCGAATTCATATTTGCGGGGGTAGGCCGAAAAACCGAGGATTACAAGCTTTGGCTTGGCCTGGGCAAGTTTGGTCTTAAAGTCGTGCTCGTCGATATCAAATGTACCGGGCACGGTTTCCTTGACGTCGTAATTCACCAGCTTAAAGAATTTCAGATAATTCGAGGTGGCATGGAGATGCGACAGGTGGCCGCCATTAGCCAGGTTGAGGCTCATAATAGTGTCACCGGCTTCGAGCATAGCCAGAAATACCATGGTGTTGGCCGGCGAACCGGACAGCACCTGCACGTTCACGCCGTATTCACCCGTG
>DIZX01000015.1:0-375 GCA_002429485.1 Patescibacteria group bacterium UBA6017
GCTCCAGCCGGCACCTCTACGCCAGCCAACTTATCCGCACTGAGATAGTTGCCGGTATCTGAGCTCACTGAGTTCGCTGCGAATTGACCAGTCGACGCATCGCCCGTAGCGTACCCCGAAACTTTACCCGTCACGCTTACCGCACTCAACCGATAGTAATAATGAACTCCGAAGGCCACCGTGTCATCTAGAAAACTTGGGTTCACAATCTCGCCGCCAACGACAGTCCAATTGGTCTGGTCGATCGATCGCTCCAGCTTATATGCCTGCACCCCGTTAACATCAGTCGAGGTATCCCAGCCTAGCGTTACCAGCGCGTTCTCGCTCGACGCGGCAACCTTGAAGTTGCCAGGCGTGGTCGGGACGGCATTAGGA
>DIZX01000015.1:636-761 GCA_002429485.1 Patescibacteria group bacterium UBA6017
AGGATTGCCGACCACAGGAGCGGTGCCAGTACCAGTATTCGGCCTGGGAGTTGAGTTAGATGCCGGCCGGGGAGTCGCCGGGGTGGGCGTCTTTACCGGGGCCGGGGCGGGGGCCGGGGCGGGCG
>DIZX01000015.1:1024-184746 GCA_002429485.1 Patescibacteria group bacterium UBA6017
TCGCGGGGGCCGGGGCGGGCGTGGGTGCCACGGTGGGCTTTGGAGTCGGGGCGGGCGTGGGTGTCGGGGCGGGTGCCGGCATATAGATCCAGCGCATATGATATGAATGATTTGGACTGAAGTTAAATCTGAGCGATGAGACGCCGTGAAAATTCGATGATTGCGGCAAAAACCCGGTACAGGCGTCTATACAGTAGGTAAGACCCTTAACGGTATACCCGCCAACCGTCACCGGCGAAATGCTTACCAGATACACCTCGCCGCCTGCGATGGCGGGCAATGTCGAGAAGTAAAACGGATTTGTTGCCGAGCTCAGGCTAGCACCGGTAGATTCACGCTTCACGGTCACGGTCGCAGTCGAGAAAGGCCCCGTAGTGGTGCCCCCGTAGGTGCCGCCGCCGGAATTCAATATTTTCGCACCATCTAGATAAGCCGTGGTGGCGGTGGCCGCAGCATGCGTCAGTACTGCTGGGGTGGCTATTCCCGCCGCCGACACCGCCAGCGCGATCAAGGCTAACCCGAAACGAAACCGATTGGTCCTAGCTTCCACCAGATGGTGCTTAAAGTGATACTCTGTGGCCATAATTATTTTTTAGTATAACCCAAAACACTTATGTTCAGCTAACATAAATCGCGTTATTTAGTTCGCGATTTGCGGCCGAAGTTCAGCCACTTCATTTTTCGGGTATGATCCGCCTCAGCCGCCAATCCGGCCGGAACCTCCCGCGCCGAACCCGTGAGTATCCACCAAGCCCAAATCAAGGCTCCCGCAACTGCCAATAACGGCCACAGTCGCCATGCCAAATAGCTAGCGTGCTCATAGACAAATACCGTAGTCACCAATCCCAGCCACCCAATTGTTTGTGAGGCGGTAAAAATATGCCCCCTAAAGCGCTTCATCACTTTGGATTTAGGATACCGCTTAGCCAAGATCCAGCGCGTTATCGCCCCCGCCACTACCATAACGCCGAAGAAGGTCATATAGGACCATAGTTCGTATTTAGCCGGTATGGTTTGTAGAAAAGTCCCCAGCCAGCCCAGCCGATCATAATTAAACAATCCGGCGAGCACGATACCGGTGATCGCTCCTGCGCCTACTTCCCGGGGTTGATGGCCCAGAATCTCGCGGAGTCGGTGCGGCGTCGGACCATCCAGCTTGAATCGGTTCCGATCAAGATTATCCAGCAATGAATTTACGGCCACTGCCAATTCGCCCGTCGAACGTCTCACGCCGAAGGAGTCGTACATTACGATCAGCGCAAAGACAAGCACGACGCCGAATATTGGGCTACTGGGCCCGTCAACCAAAAATGAAGTTGTTGCCAGTGACATCACCACCGAGGCATGCACGCTTGGCATCCCACCCGATGCATACAGATACCGGAAGTCAACATCCCCCTTAATAGCTGCTATGGCAAACTTAGAAACCTGTGCTACCGCCCATGTGGCGATCGGAACAACAATATACGGATTGTAAACCACTCAATTTCTCCTGATACAGTCCGTATATTGTAGCGGTTTTTTAGCATAAGCAAAAGATACCAACCGATTTACCGGCGCTTGAGCTGCTTATCAATGGTAGCCAAGGCTCCGGCAACTAGCATCACCAGTGCCGAGATGACGAACAGGAAGCTCATGTTCTTGGCCTGCTGTGCCGCGACTACATCTTTCGGGGTCGACTGTGCGGCTGCCGTGAGCACACTGCCGCTCACCGGCGCAACCCCGGACGAAGTAGACGCCGCAGTTGCGTTCGAGAAATCACGACTTACCGGTGACACAAGTGCCAACAATCCGACCGGCGGCAGCGCTCCGTTCACCCCGGCTACAGGCCCGGTAGCTCCGCCGCCGCTTCCGCCAGCACCCGCTGCAGTCGAATAACCTCCAGCCGCCGAATCGTGGTTCACGTCCCCTATCCAATCGCCGAAGACGTTAATCACCAGTACACCGAACCAATGCTTAACATTCATAACAGTATTGAAAATGTTTGCCACGCTCGAGTTTGCCTGAGCGTTGCCGGTGGATACATTTCCGACCGCAGTATTCTTCGAGACATCGGCGTTGCCGCTCTGGGCGTTCACATGAACATTGTTCGTTATGGTGCCGGCGGAACTCTGATTCACGTTGGACTTGGAGGAATTATCAGCATTTACCGTGTTGTTTGAGCCCGCTCCCGTATCATTGACGCCAACCGTCGCATTGCCGGTCAGTAATGCCGACTGGCTGGTTCCGGTACCGGGTAAGGTCATGATCTTGCCCACCCAGTGACCAAGCACGTTCACCATCACGAGCACGGCGTTGTCACCGAAGATCGAACTGTTGGCAATATTGAACAGCCCCTGATTCGTGCTGGCTGCCCCCGTACTCACGTTGCCTGCACTGGTATTCGCGTCCAAATTGGCTGCACCGCTGGCGGCACTGGTCGAAATGTTGTTGTTAACCGAATTTGAGACCGTATTGGTAATGTTGCCCGCGGAAGAGTTATTCAACCCAACCTGATTATTCGAACCGGCCCCAGTACCCGCAATATTGGCCGTGGTACCTCCGGCGGTACCGGCAGGCAGCAAACCGTTGAGGAACCCGTCCGGGAACAATATATCTCCGTTTAGGCTGCCGATGATATTCAGTATCCCGAAGAAAGAGCTTCCGGAATTAATAAACGAGTTAATTAAGTTAATAATATTCACCTGCGCCATCGCGTTGCCGGTGGCTACGTCGCCAACCACCGTGTTCTTGTTGGCAGCGGCGTTACCGGATATTGCGTTCACGTCGACGTTATTAACGATATTACCCGTGTTCTGGGCGTTAACGTTGAGCGAGTTCGGGTTATTTACATCTACCGTATTATTCGAATTCGCTCCGGTACCGTTGATAGTTGCCCCGAGCTGGCCTCCCCCACCCGCAACGGTTTGCGTGGGATTCAGGGTAATGTCCCCCGTCATGGGCGCAAAGATATTCTGCATAAAGAAACTAAGGTTCCCGCTCGACCATGACCAGGCGGAGGCCAACAGATTAATGAGGTTAGCCAGCACGCTGGCGGCACCGGTGGCTGCATTCCCCGCAGCAGTATTACTATTAACGGCCACATTGCCCGAGGTAGCACTGCTCTGCAAAACGTTAATTACATTCACCAGATTCGTGAGGTCAAACCAAGACTGACCGCCGGTACCGCCAGAAGTCTGGGTTGACGAGCCTGCCGGCGCCAAAATACCGCCGGAGCCGCTATCGAGCAGGCCAAGCGCCTTGGCAACTTGATAGTCTTTCGAGCCGACTATCAAATCACCCAATACCGTATGCACCAAGTTCGGCGCCGAAATCATGTAGTCCGGCAGCGACGCCGTCTGGGAGGCCGGAATGATCTCGTACCAGCCGATCCGCTTGTCGAAGTAATACTTGGGCGACAAGAAGTAGCCGCTCGCCTTATCGCAAGTAAACGAGCCTTTGTCGGCGGCGATCCAAGTACTGCTCGCCGTATCGAAGACCCAGCTCGGTATGACACCGCCGCAGCCGTCCGGACCGACGTCAGTCGACTTCTGCTTGGGCTGGGCGGGGGTAGCCTCAGGGGCGGCAGACTTTGAAGGTGCCAGGGATACGGACGCCGCAGCAGCGCTCGCCGTCGGCGAAGGAGAGGCAGACGCACTTGGTTCCACCGATGGGGAGGGCTCAGAAGACGGCGAAGCACTAACCGTTGGCCCCGGCGAGGCGTTCGGCGTGGGCGTGGGGCTCTCCTCTACTACCGGAGTAGGTGTCGGTGTCGCAACTTCGGCTGCGGCGGCCGCCGTCCAGCCAAACTGCCCCACGATCATTAAGCTTGCTAATGTGACTGAAAATAATTGTTTCTTACTCATTGTTTCTGCCTCTCCCCCCTTTAACGGACTGCTGGTTGCCTACAAATATATATTTGCCGAATAGGATAATTGCTGGGTAGGAAACGCTCTATGCGTTCCCTACCCGCCGGACCGCGACCGGCATCAGACTACGTCGTTAGACTAGTTTGTGATGCTGACCGAGGTGGTGGTGGTGTTGCTGTTGTGAGCAGCACCTGAAGTCACGCCACCGACGGTGGTGTTCTTCTCCGCTTCAACGCTGCCGCTCTTGGCCGACTGCAGGTTCATGTTCAGAACCCCGACGTTGTTGTCGTTGCAGATAGACACCGATCGGTCATTGTTGACCTCAACTTTGTTGTACGAGTCAGCCCCGGTGAGGTGCATGGTTACGTTAGTGTCGGCTGGAGCCGCACTACCCAATGAGCCCATGCCGGCCCCCGAGTTGTTCACCGCGATGTTGGTGTTGGTGGAGTTCATGTTGGAAGCGTCGCCCGAGCCAACGTTACCGCTGACTGAAGTGTTCTTCTCAGCCTCAACCCTGCCAGACTGTGCGCTCTGGGCGTTGAAGTTCGCTACGCCAACATTATTGTGATTGCTGATAGTAGAGTGACTACCGTTGTTCAGCTCAACAATTTGCTGAGAGTCGGCACCCGTGGTGTCAAAGTTTACCGTGCTGGCGGCTGCGAAGCCGGCCAGGCTAATCGTAGCCATTCCTATGGCTGCGTATCGAAGTACAGATGTCTTAATCATCGTGTAATTCCTTTCATTGTATTTAGGTGATATGGGTCTTAAGTACCGGGCCCGAGGGCCCGCCGATCACTACTGTGAAATGTTCACTTGATCGGAACCGGTACTAAAGATCTGGGTACTATTGGTGCTCGAGGAACCATTGTCTGAGCTACTGCTGAAGCCGTAGACCTGGGTTGAGCCCCAATTCGTACCACCGTTGGATTGCGAATTCGTGTTGATATTCACATTTCCGCTTGTCTTGTTCGAGGTATCCCCGCTGGCCGAACCTTGGTGCGTGGTGATTCGGGTTTGTCCGCCCGACACCTCCACCTGAGCTTTCCCGCCGGGAATGTCGACGCTCGAGGTACCGTTCTTATCGGTCGGAATCTTGGTTCCATTTACGGTAACATCCGGTTTCGCCGCCGCTGGAGACTCCGAGCTTTGCGACTGCACAGTGTTGGAAGCGGATCCAGTTACAGCAACTTTTGAGCCACCGGTCCCAGGCTGTGCCGCCACGAATGCGACTAATCCGATTGCTACGATCCCGACGGGCAATGCCCACCTCGATACTTTTTTAATGTCCGTAATACTAACCCTCTTCATCTCTATGCCCTCACTTGTCGGCGTCGAGCGTAAAATGCACTACCTAGTGCACCGAGTATGCTCAACAGAGTTGCCGTTATCAGCATTGCAGCTGTAAACATGCGCGAACCCGTAGCCAAGCCGGCCGTTGCCGCGTTGGTCTGGGGGTGCCAAGCAGCCCGCAATGCCGAAACATCGACCGGGAAGGTCGCGCCCACTTCAGGCAGCACTGCGCCGCCGCCGAGGCCGCCAACAGTGGCTGCACCTTGGACTGAGCCGCCGCCCATACCGGGAGTGCCGCCGCCCGCACCGCCGCCAGCACCGCCAGCTCCGCCGCCAAGTACAACACCAGTAGAGTCGTTGGACACCGCTACGGTCGTAGCTGCGCCATTGGTGTTGGAAGCTTCACCAGAGCCAACATTGCCGCCGATACTCGTGTTCTTGTTGGCTTCAACGTTGCCCGATGTGGCTTCTTGGAAGTTGGCGTTGGTCACGAGCACATTGTTCGTGTTCGAAACGTGCATCTCCGACGAGTTGTTGATCTCGACTTTCTGTGTCGAATCCGCGCCGGTATCACTAATCGTGATGGTATCCGCGAACGCAGATCCAGTGAACCCGAACGCCAAGCTGCTTACCACAGAAACTGTAGTTATATATCGTCTGATATTCATCTCATTTCCTCCTTTCTATAAGCATTGGGAACCGTCAAGAATACAATTTTTGTATCTGACACCATTAAGAAAGGGCTACGCAGCGGCGCGAACGCCAAAACATAACCCAAACGGTGTGGTGTAGCAAAGAAAGTATTAATGATGGCAGCAGGCACATCACTGCGTGCAGCGTGTGCGTAGCCACCACGACGGGTCCACGACCCAAATTCGCTAACGGCGAAGCCCGATATCAGAACAAGCAAACTGGCTAGGATATAAATTGCAGTCGCGAAACCCGTGAAACCCCAGTTCGGAACAGTAATCACCGACGGCACCACCGTGCTAGCCAGTTTTGTCGCAAAGGCACTAAACAGACCGCCGGGGATAACGGGAGCGACCGGAATGCTTGGATTCTGCTGTTGTGCCGGGGCCGTCGGGATCATCGAAGCCAAGTCATTTGCCTGGGAAGTCATCGTAGTAATCTTGGGCCCGATTGCGAGCCTCATCGAGTGGTACACCACCGATGCTTCCGCCGGTACCACCTGCGTTAGTCCAGCAGATCTGCTAGTGTCCTGAGAAATCGCCGGAACGCCCGCGGTCACGAGTTGCTGAGCTGGCACAACAGAAGTACCGTTAGCCGGTTGCGTAATCGTAGAACTCGCTGCCAATTCGGGAGTCGTACCCCCCTTAGAAACGGCCGCCGTGTCTGTGGCCGGTGCCGGACCGGAAACCGAATTATCCTTGCCCCCTACGGGCGAGACTTCGCTCGTCGAACCGCCTTGGCCACCGCCGCCAACCTTGTCGCTCGCCACTACCGCGTTCGCTGAATTGATTTTTTCATCTACCGAAGAAGCTGTATTATTCTGCTGAATAACCGAGCCCGTTATATCTTGAGACGTCGTGCCTTGACCGCCATCAGCGGCAAACGCACCACCACTCAAACCCAACAGCACACCTGCCCCGCCGATCGTACCCAACATCAATTTTAATGCCCTTGGTAAAGCCATGCCACCCACCTATCAATAGCTAGAAATCGCGTCCATAGATACATGAACACGATTAACATTAGCCCTCGGGCATGCATGCCAACATTATGTTTATTACTAAAAAGGTATGGAAGCCGATAGGAAAAGTTTTGTAATAAATACCAGCACCATAAAAGCAATGAGACCAGTCTCCGATATAGCCTTTACGCAGCAAAAAAAACACGATATCCGGATTTGGATATCGTGTTTTTTATTTACTTTCTAACTACAATCCCGAGGCAAGCTAGCAATAAATGAAGGTGTTACTTGTCCTCGGCCGGAGTCGGGACGATGCCCTCCTCTAGTTCAGACTCTCCGACGAGTGCCACCGATGCCACCTTGTCGCCGTCGGCGATGCGCATCACACGCACACCCTGAGTTGCTCGGCCGATGAGCGAAATCCCGGACAGCGCCATGCGGATTACCTGGCCTTGGGTACTCACCACCACCACCTCATCGCGAGCGTCGGTAATTGCCCGCACATCGACAGTTTTACCTGTCTTCGCAGTTACTACTCCGGCCTTAATGCCCACTCCGCCGCGTGCGTGAGTCGCGAATTGGTCAACCTTGGTACGCTTGCCGTAGCCATTTTCCATGACTACCAGCATCTCCATACCAGCCCTCACCACATCCATACCCACCACGCTGTCGCCGGTGCGCAGGCGAATTCCTCGGACTCCACGCGTTGCTCGGCCCATCGGACGAACTTCGCTTTCCTTGAATCGTATAGCCTGAGCCAACGCCGTCGAGATGATAATCTCATCCTTGCCGCTGGTGAGCTTCACCCACTTCAGTTCATCACCATCATCCAGCTTGATCGAAATCAATCCATTCGCACGCACGTTAGCGTAATCCGCCAACGGAGTCTTTTTCACGGTTCCAAACTTGGTCGTCATGAACAGGTGCAACTGATCAACCTTGGAGTCAAATGTCACCAGCGAGGTCACCTTCTCGCCCTGCCCAAGCTGCAGCAGGTTCACTACCGGCTGGCCCTTGGCCGTGCGTGATGCCGCCGGAATTTCGTATACTTTGAGACGGAACACCCGACCCTTATTGGTAAAGAACAGCATGTAGTCGTGGTTCTGTGTGAGTACCAAATGCTCCACTACGTCTTCTTCTTTGGTGGTCATCCCCATGATGCCCTTGCCACCGCGACCTTGGCTCTTGTATGTATTGGCCGGTATGCGCTTGATGTAATTGCCCGTCGTGAGCGTCACGATGACCTGCTCGTTTGGTACCAATTCCTCTTCCGAGAACTTGCCGAGCTCGTTACCCACAATTTGGGTCCGGCGTGCATCGCCATACTTAGCCTTAAGCTCTTCCAGCTCCTCTCGGATCACCCGCAGGATTTCGCTCTCGCTCGACAAAATGCCTTCGAGGTGCGCAATCAGCTTCATCAGCTCAGCTAACTCATCTTCGATCTTCTTGCGCTCAAGGCCCGCCAAGGTCCGCAGCTGCATCGAAAGGATCGCCCGCGCCTGAATCTCGCTGAGCTTAAACTGCTTCATCAAATTCAAGCGTGCTTCATCGGTGGTCTGGGAGGCCCGAATAGTCTTAATTACTTCGTCGATGTGATCGAGGGCAATCTTGAGTCCTTCGAGCACGTGTGCGCGGTCTTTGGCTTTGCGAAGCTCAAACTCAGTCCGGCGACGTACCACGATCTGGCGATGCTTCAGGTATTCCCGCAGCATCATTTCCAGGCTCAAAATACGCGGCTGCCGGCCGTTGTCCACCAGTGCCAGCATATTGAGGTGGAAAGCTGTCTGCATCGGCGTCATCTTGTAAAGCTGGTTCAAAATCTTCTTGGGGTAACTGTCCTTTTTGAGCTCAATCACAATCTTGGTACCGTGACGGTTACTCTCGTCACGCAGGTCGCTAATGCCCACCACCCGCTTGTCTTTCACCAGCTCAGCGATCTTCTCAACCATCGTCGAACGGTTCACGGCGTACGGAATCTCGGTGATTACGATCGACTCATGGCCCTTCTTGTCTTCTACGATCTCGGCCTTGGCACGCACCACTACACTGCCCTTACCCGTACCGTATGCCTGGCGAATCGAGTCATTTCCAAAAATAATTCCGCCCGTTGGGAAGTCCGGACCCTTAACGCAGGTCAACAGATCATCGAGCGTCACATCTTCCTTGTCGATCAGCATCACGATCGCATCCACCAGCTCGCTCAAGTTGTGCGGCGGAATGTTGGTTGCCATACCCACGGCAATACCCATCTGCCCGTTCAGCAATAGGTTCGGCAATTTAGCCGGCAACACCGACGGCTGCTTCTTCGAACCGTCATAGTTCGGTACAAAATCGACGGTCTCCTTCTCGATGTCGAACAGCATCTCTTCGGCAATCCCGGTCATACGGGCTTCGGTATAACGCATGGCAGCCGCTGAGTCGCCGTCCACCGAGCCAAAGTTACCCTGGCCGTCCACCAGCGGGTAGCGCATTGAGAAGTCCTGAGCCATGCGCACCATCGAGTCGTAAATCGCACTGTCGCCGTGAGGGTGGTAATTACCCATGACTTCACCCACTACCGCCGCACTCTTGCGATATTTAGCGGTGTGCCGCAGACCTAAATTGTTCATAACATACAAAATTCGCCTATGAACAGGCTTTAATCCATCACGCACATCGGGCAACGCGCGAGACACAATCACCGACATCGCGTATGCCAGGTAGCTCGTTTCCATCTCGGTTTCGAGTTTTTGGATCTTCACCGTGCCGATTTCGGACTTGATGATTTCCTGCTCTTCTTCAGAATTCTCTAAATTTTCGAAGGGTTGTTCGTCCATATCGTTCCTTATACGTCCAGGTCGTCAATTGATAAGGTAGAGGCGCGCGAAGAAATGAAGTTCTTGCGCAACAGCACTTCTTCGCCCATCAGCTTATTGAAGATGGCATCAGCGCGTTCAGCATCTTCCACGGCCACCTTGAGCAATACCCGATTCGCGGGGTCCATCGTGGTATCCCACAGCTGGTCGGCATTCATCTCACCCAGTCCCTTGTAGCGCTGTACTCCGCTCACACCGGCCGATTTCAACCGTTGCTTCTCTTCATCCGAGGCGCTCGTCTCCTCTTCCTCGTCAACGACCACCGCGCCGGCTTCGGCCTCGGGAGCAACCTCTAATTCAGTCTCATCCTCGGTGGCCACGATACCGTCTTCACCGGCTACCACATCAGTTGCCGCCTGATCATCGTCCTTCTTGCCCGACTTGGCTTCGATCAACCGCTCAATAATCGCTTCACGCTCATCTTCGTCGTAGGCGTAGAGTTTCTTGCGGCCGACCTGAAGTCCGTACAGTGGCGGTTGCGCAATATACAGATGTCCTTCGTTCACAACCTCGGGCATGTGACGGTAGAAAAACGTCAGCAGCAAGGTGCGAATGTGCGCCCCATCCACATCGGCGTCGGTCATAATAATGATGCGGCCGTAGCGCAATTTACTCACGTCAAACTGCTCGGCTATACCCGTACCGAGCGCAATGATAATGTTCTTGATTTCGTTGTTGCCCAGCATGCGGTCCAATCGCGCCCGTTCCACGTTCAAGATCTTACCCCGCAGTGGCAAAATAGCCTGGAATTCACTATCGCGCCCACCCTTGGCACTCCCGCCGGCCGAATCGCCCTCTACGATATAGAGTTCACTGCGAGTGGAATCTTTGGTGCGGCAATCGGCCAACTTACCCGGCAAGGTCAGGCCGTCAAGAGCACCCTTACGAATTACCGTATCGCGCGCTGCTCGCGCCGCCATGCGGGCCCGAGCGGACAGCGTAGCTTTTCCGATAATCTTCTTGGCTTCATTCGGGTTCTCATCGAGATAATAGTTGAACATTTCCGAGAAAACCTGTTCCACATAACCGCGAATTTCCGGGTTTCCCAGCTTCGACTTGGTCTGACCCTCAAATTGAGGATCGGGCAGGCGCACCGAAATCACCACGGTAATACCCTCTCGGGTGTCCTCGCCGGTCAGGTTTTCTTCATTGTCCTTCAGTAGACCATTCTTGCGTGCGTAATCATTAATACTGCGCGTAAGTGCACGACGGAAACCTTCAGAGTGCGTGCCGCCCTCTGGGTTGGGGATATTGTTAGCAAAAAATTTCGTGGTCTCGGTGTAGGAATCGTTGTACTGTAAGGCAATTTCTACCTCAGTATCCTTGATGGTCTTCTGGGCGTAAAACGGCGGCTCGTGGATAGCTGCCTTGCCCATATTCATGTGCTGCACGTAACTGCGGATTCCGCCTTCAAAGTAGAAGCCGAAGCGTTTGCCGGTCTTCTCATCCGACAAGAAGGCGTGCACACCCTTCGTTAAATACGCCTGGCGGCGCAAATATTCCAAAATATCATCATAGCTAAATTCAGTAGTCTCAAAAATACTGGCATCCGGCCAAAAAGTAATCGTAGTGCCGGTCCCGCCGGTGTCATACTTGCCAACTACCTTTACTTCGGTCTGCGGCACACCGTCCTTATACTCTTGCTTGTACAATTTACCGTCGCGGCGCACTTCGGCCACCAACGTTGTCGACAGTGCGTTCACTACACTCACACCCACTCCGTGCAGGCCGCCACTCACCTTATAACCGCCGCCGCCAAACTTACCGCCCGCGTGCAGCACCGTGAGTACGGTCTCGAGCGCGCTCTTACCCATCTGAGAGCCAGTCTTGTGCTTATCCACCGGAATACCGGCCCCGTCATCGGTCACCCGCACGCCGCCGTCTTCGAGCAATGTCACGTCGACAGTGGTGGCACGGCCGGCCATCACCTCATCAATTGAGTTGTTAACGATTTCCCATACTAAGTGATGGAGTCCCTCGACCCCCGTTCCACCGATATACATACCCGGACGTTTGCGGACTGGATCCAGCCCCTCAAGAACCTGAATCTGATCGGCACCATACTGTGTTTTATCTGCCATATCCGAGTGTAACCACCTATGCTTATCTCAACAAAAATGGAGCTTTTGGCTCTGCAATATATCTATTATACCGCTCCAGCCTATCTGGAGCAACTTCTCTATAGTACACAACATTTCAGGTATGAACCACACCTGGCTCAACTGGAGTAAATGCTGTATTATTACGCTAATGTTTAAAAAGATTGTTTCTCAACTTTCCCTATCTCCCAGCGCCGTCAGCCAGCTGATGTTTTATTCGCGGCGGCTCAAGCAAGAACGCGTCACCCGTACCTTCTCCGCCATTGCAGCAGTACTGTTAGTCGGCCTCCAATTCGCCGTCATTGCCGCGCCCCCGACCGCCGCCAACGCCGCCTCGCCCAACGATATTATTTTGGGCGGATTTGTCTCTAAAAATGACTTACTCAACCGCTACGACGCCAGCGCCGAACTACAGGCTCTCTACAACCGCTTCGGTATTTCTCGCGCCGACATTTCAGCCTCTACTCACGGCAGCATCAACTCCAAAGACAAAACTCTCAAGTCAATCGGCCGCCTCCAGCACACCGCCAGCGATACCGAGATCAACGTTGGCGCCCATACTTATTGGATGCGCTCCTTGAGCGTCTGGGATACCGGATCGAATGTGGTAAATGGCTCAAACTACGAGGTTTTCGAGGGTAAGCGCGCCAAAGACGGCAGCTACTTTGCAATTATCTTCCACTGCGGCAACATTGTTTCGCGAACCGTCCCACCAGTTCCTACCCCCACCCCGAAACCTCCGACACCCAAGCCCACGCCCGCCCCGACGCCCAAGCCGACGCCCAATGTCCCCACCCCGACGCCCAAGCCCAATGTACCCACCCTCGCCTGCATCTCGCTTTCTGCCAGCCCGCTGACCGGCGAGCGGCCTCTCAAGACGAACTTCACCGGCGTTGGGGCCGCGTCTGGCCAAACAATCACCGACTACATCTTCGATTTCGGCGACAGCTCCACGGCCACTCAGCCCGGCCCATTGGCTACACACACCTACACTACCGTAGGCAATTTCACGGCTACTCTGAAAGTAAAAGGGTCGCTCGGAAAAACGACAGCTGTTATTCCAGCCTGCTCCGTCACTGTATCCCCGGCAGCAACTCCGCCCTCGTTCACCAAGGCCAAATCCGCTATCAATCTCACTCAAAACATCGATGCCACCACCAAGCCCGCCGCGCCCGGTGATCTCATTAAGTACCACCTCACCACCAAAAATATTGGCGGCGCGGCCGGTGAGTACGTAGTGGTTGAGCACGTTGAGGATGTCCTCGAGTACGCCGACATCGTCGACTCTACCGGCGGCAATGTTTCTAACGGTGTCATTACCTGGCCAAACCAAACGATTCAGCCCGGCGGTACGCTTGCAATCAACTTTACCGTCAAGATCAAGAGTCCGATCCCTGCAACTCCCGTCGGCATATCAGACAAGAATTCTTTCGACCTACGCCTAGACAATGTCTACGGCAATGCCGTCCAAATTACTCTCACCCCCCCATTCTCCAAGCAGGTTGAAGGTGCCGCCACCAGCCTGCCCGCCACCGGTGCGCCCTTCAGTACGTTTATTGTCCTGGCCGTGTGCGGCGTCAGTCTGTTCTTCTTCTTCCGCAACCGCCAACTGCTCACCGAAGTTAAACTGCTTCGCGGCGAATTTCAAGGAGGGTTATAACAATGTCATCTGAGCACATCAAATCATCTGCCGAACAGGTCGAAAAAATTGCCACCGGACTCGAATCGGCCCGCACCGAAAAGCTTGCCGAGCTGCACGAAGCCAAAGCCGAGCACGATCCTCAGGATCACGCCGAAAAGCGCGCCGAGAAGGCCCGTGAGACTATCAAACAACAGGACGTCGAGCCGGAACCGGCCAACGCCTCCGAAGACGAAGCCAAACCAGCTTCACGCATCCATCAGGTCTTAAACCATCACCTTAACTACACCCAGACCTTAGCCAGCGTACAGCGCAAGCTCAGTCCCGTGAGCCGCAACTTTAGCCAGATTATTCATACCCCCATTGTCGAAAAAACCAGTGAGGCCCTAGAGTCCACCGTCGCCAGACCATCCGTATTGCTTGGCACTACCTGGACGGCTCTAATCGTCGGAACCATCTTCTACCTCACCGCACGACGCTATGGCTACACGCTATCAGGCTCTGAGCTGCTGTTCTCGTTCATTGTCGGCGCACTTCTGGGCTTGACCCTCGAAGGTGCCTGGCGCGCCTTCAGACGCCGCTAAAACGCTTCTCAGCCTTTAGCCTCTATTCCCCGATAATTACGTTACCGGTCTCATCTACGTACACCTCACCTGGTGCTAGCTTCTTGGGCTTCTGTGTTGGTGCCGCTTTAGGCTGTGCAGAAGGCTTCGCTCCGGTTGGCAGGATCAATGTTCCGGCCAGCGGTGCAGCCTCTTGTGCGGCCTTAGAGGGCTCATTGTGATCCCTCTCCGCCTTACTCGTAATCTCTTCTGCCGGCTTTTCATTACGGCTTCGGCCGCCTAAGTAATGTCGGCGCTTTGATCCGTGCTTCGTATCATCTTTCTTATCGGCTTTGCTCGGGGCCTGCTCCGGTTCTGCCTGTGCCTCTGGCGGTACCACCGGTAGCCTGGGCGTCTGATTGCGAATGACTTGAGGCGCGCCAGACGGTGCCTGAACGGGCGCCTGCGGTGTCTGTACGACCGCCTCATCCTTCAGTCTGGCCTCAGCCACATCGTCAGCTGCCAAAGACTCTGCCTCTGGCATATCAACGTCCTGCAGCTCAGCCTCTACGACGGGAACTGGCGCTGATGCAGGCGCAGGCACTGCGGCAACCACAGTTGGAGCTGGTGTTGGAGCTGGAGCTGGTGTTGGAGTTGTAGCCGGAGTTGTAGCCGACTGCGTTACCGCAGACTTCTCCTCGAGATGCAGCTCAGCCAGCTCATTGGCGAATTCCTGTTTGGGCGGGACGATCGGAGCCAGAGGCTGAACCACCTTTAGCCCATGATGACCAACAGGCCTGAATCCACTTCCTTCTGATGCCTTATCGTTGTCGGACGACCCGGGCAATTCCCCCATTTCCAGATCTACCCCAGGATCATCGCCGGATGACACTTTCGGCTCCTCAGCATCCACCAGTCGACGATGCCCAGGCTTATTATCACTATGAATCAACGACGCACCAACTAAATCATCAATCTCATGTTCGGCCTTCTGAATTTGGGCTTGCGCAGAAATAGGCTCAGTCGGTGTAACTGGCGTTGGCTCGGGTACAACTTCCGCCACGGGCTCTTCTGCAGGTTCAGACACAGCCTGCGCCTCTGGAATCAGCTCGGAGACTGAGTGCTCTGACGTGTCCGCGCTAACGGTCTCGGGCTGTTTATCCGGTTCAGCTGCAGTTTCGGCTACCGTCTCTGGCCCTGAAGTCATAGCTATCTCGGGAACTGGCTGTGACACCTCCCCTGGCTGCATAACCGGCTCAGAACTCGAAGTCGCAGCCGGCGCTGGCGTCGCAGCAGGCGCAGAATCAACCTCCGTAGGCACGCCGGGCGGAGCCGCAACTGCCCCCGTCTCTGCTTGTCCTTCAGGCTCAGCCTTAGCAGCTTCCGGGTTAGCGGCCAAAGTATCCGCTACACTCACAATCGAATCAAGTTCACTCGGGGCAGCCTGCTCACTTAGCGAGTCCAGAGTTTCGGCTGACGCCTGCAGAACCGGAATTACCGGCCCCGAGGTCGGATTAAGCGCCTCATCTAGGCCAATGCTTGCGCCGGCATCCGCTCGGGGCAAAGGATCAGCCACAGCCGTCACAGGTGGTACCGCCAGAGGTTCTACGGATACAAGTAGGGCCTCAGCCTTCGGCTCGGGCACTGGTGCTACGACAGGTTCATTGATAACAGCCGGCTCCGGCTGAGACGCTAGCGGAACTTCTGGCGGCAACGGCACAGCTACCGGCTTGAGTATCAATGGCTGTGCAACCGCAACCTCCGGCGTCACCAATGCTACACCGTCAGGCAAACCATTCATCGAAGGCTGATTATCGCTTTCAGATGAGCTTTCAGACACGTCAGGGTTATTGAGTAATTTTTCATCCGCCGGATCTACGAAATGTATCAGCGAGTCATTGCTCACATCCTTAACCGGCTCATTAGCGGCAGGTTCAGGCGCGTTCGACCAATCAGCCACAGGCAAAGCTGCGGGCGGTGCAACAGGCGCTACAAACTGAGGAGTCGGCGCCGACGGCGCTTGCTCCACTGCGGGCGCAACGACGGCTGCAACTTCACTTACAGGTACGGATTCTGCCGGCAGCTCTGGCGCTACCGGTTGATCCACAATAGGTACCCCTGCCCGCTCAATGGGCGCTGGTGCTAATTCCGGAAGCTGTTCAGGCAATAACCTAGGTTCGGGCTCGGGCTCGAGTTCGGGTTCGGGTATCGGTTGCGACACAGGTTCTGCAGCCTGCTGCGGTACCGGCTCGAGTAACGACTGTGACACCTCAGGAACCGTTGCCGGTATCTGCTGTGATTCCAGAACCTCCTCCGCTTGTACCGGCACCTCGTTCACTACCGGAACCTCACTCACAACCGGTGTAATCATCTGCGGAACTGGCTCGGACAATGCGGGTTCAGGCTCAGGATCGGGTTCAATATTTTGCGGCAACTCTGGCTCTGAAAGTACTTGAACCTCCCCTACCCCCACGGGCCCAGCTCCAAGGATGTCGATTTGCGCGTAAGGATCATTCGGGAGCGCAGCACGATCATTCACCGGCGGCTCACTGGCAAGAATCGGCACAGGCTCATCCGAAGCCGGGGGCATTACCTCTCCCAGAATATCTATGTTCGCATACGGATCATTTGGCAACGGCTGCCCGTTCCCCGTTTCTGGCTGCTCTATTGGCGAGGCCAATAACGGCACCTCGTCCAAGGCCGAGGGCTCTGCGGACGACACATTAGAAGGTACTTTGCCCTCAGTAATGTCGGCAAATGATAGCGTTCCGACGGAACTCTGAGGTACAGCTGCGACAGGTGTAGGCAAACCTGGCAGGTCTACCGGCGGGGCGCCAATCGGCGGAGGTGATGTTGGACCAACCGGCCCAGTCGCCTCCAGAGGAGAAATGATCGGCGCAGCGGGTTCAGACGCGCGTCTGTCCGCGATCACAGCCATCTGTTTGGCCAACTCATCCGACGCGTCAACCGGCCGCGGCGGTACTAACACAACAGGCGCGGGAGCAGCTAGCGGTTCGTGTGCGGCCAGTGGCACGGGAGCTTCAAGCGCTACTGGCGCGACACCGATCGGCGGAGCTCCAATCGGCGGTACCGTCGAAGCCACTGTCGGCGGAGCCATTTGGGGTGCCGGCGCTCCGCTCGTAGCCACCGACAATGCCGCCAATGGGTCGGTCGTCGAAATATCAGCCGGAGATACCACGCTAACCGGAGGTACCGCATTAATCTGCCGCACAACAGGTAGCGGGACTGGCTGAGCAATCGGCGGCAATGCAGGGTCAAAACCCAGAGCCGCTGCCGTCATCGAGGCCGGTGCCAACGGCTGAGAGCCGGCCGTATTGGCAATTTGCGCCGAAGCAAAAACCGGCTGTACTACGGCCGCAACCGGCCTCACAATCTCGACCACCGGAGCATCCATGACCGGGACTGGCGGCGCTGCTTGCACGGTAGATTCCTGCACCGCTGCTGCTACTGCGGGCGCCACCACCGGCGCGGGAGCTGCTACTGCCGGCTTCGGCACATGACTCGTCATCCGGTCGAGCAGATCCGCCTCCACCAACGACTTATCGCGCCCATACTTAGCCGCGCTCAGCTGCTTTATCGCCAACCCCATCTCGGCATTCGGTGTGCCCAACGGCGCCGAATCCGAAATACTAAACGGCTGACTCGGCAAGCCCCCCACCATCAGCCTCATCGCCGCCTGATAATTCGGAATATTCATCAAGTCACTGGCATCAAACACCGGCGCAAACTGCTTTACCAAAAATTCCGCGTCATCCGGGCCCATTCTATGCGCAATAATCGTGCCAATGTTACCAAATACCGCATCACGGATCTCATTACTCAATTGCCCGATAAACTGGTTAGCCACAATCAAATTCAGCCGGTACTTGCGCGCCTCACTCAAAATACTGGCGAAGCTATCAGTCGAAAAGTTCTGAAACTCATCCACATACAGCGAGAAATCCGTGCGTTGATCCTCCGGCATATCCGCCCGACTCATCGCCGCCGCCTGGAACTTGATCACAAAGATCATGCCCAGCAATTGCGAGTTCAACTCCCCTATCCGCCCCTTGCTCAGGTTCACAATCAAGATCTTCTTCTTGTCCATGACGTCGCGAATATTAAATGAGCTCTTGGTCTGCCCAATAATATTGCGCATAATCTCGTTGTTCTGGAAGGCACCAAACTTACTCACAAACCAGCCGAGCATCTCACTCTTGTGGTAATCGCTGGTTTGCCCCATTTCCTTGGTCCAGAAATCAATGACCGTGGGATCCTTTAGATACTTGAATTTATGCTTCAAATAATCTGTGTCGGTAAATACCTTCGGTATCTCAATAAACGTCGAGCCATTAGGGTCGGCCATTAACGTCAATGCCGCGTTGCGGTACCAGTGCTCATACCGCGGACCGATGATGCCGGTGTGCCCAGGATCGTACAGCTTATAGAGCATATTTATCGTCTCTTGGACGATAAAGTCTTTCTGCGTCGGATCGGTAAACTCAAACAAGTTCAGCCCCAGCGGGTACTGACCATCAGCCGGGTTAAAATAAATTACATCCTCAGAACGATTCTTGGGCACGAGTGCCAACAATTTCTCGGCGCTATCCCCATGCGGATCGATAAACGCAAACCCGTTGCCGCTGAGCATATCCTGCACCGCCAGATTCTCAAGCATCGTCGACTTACCCGTTCCAGTCTGTCCCAGGATGTAGGTGTGCCGGCGGCGATCCTCCGTGCTCAGACGGATCTCTTTTTTGACCCCCCGAAATTCGTTGAAGCCAAACAGCAACCCCGCCGCCGGCAGCTGCACCGGACCGTCCACCTGCTTGGTGGTTTGGCGCTCTACGCTTCTGGTTGGAGTAAACTGCGAATCCGGCAGGTGAAATAAGGTCGCGAGTTCAGCGCTATTGAGTACGTCGCTCGAGAGTTCATTGGGGAAGAATCGAAAAATAAATGCCGTCACCAAGCCCTGCACGTCGAGGGCAGGTAGAAACTTAAAGCCGTTAAGGCCCGGATTTTCAAACAGCGCAAACGCCGTTGCAATATCACGGAGCAATTGCTGCGAACGCACTACCGAACCGGTCGACACAATCACCCGGATCAAGACTTCAAAACCGGGATGTTTGGTTTTATCTTCAATTCTCTCCACCTGAGACAATTTCAAATTCGAAACGCCCGACCCGCCCGTCTTAGCCTTATCCTCTTCGAGCTGCTGCGACGGCGACTTCACCGCCGCCTTCACCAGATCCACGGCGGTAAATTTCAGCTCAGCACTCCGGCCTTTGCGCATGCTATCAGCCACCGCTACCGACCGCTTTATCCATTTCGGACCGGCCGGCCGCAGCATTATCTGAATCGCCACCCCATCCTGCTTCTCCAGCGCCGACACCGTCGTGAGTAATGCTTCCATGGGATCGCGCTCCAACTGGTCGTAAGTGGCAATTGGATACGCACTCTCAGCCCGAAGCACCATCTCGCCCCCGAGCGTAGCAGCCAGTCTCCCCTCTTGGTTGAAGATATTGTGGTCTTCCACTTCCTCCAGGCGCGCCCCGGGGTATGCTGTCTGAACCGCTTTCTTCATCACACTCACCAGCGCTACGGGCACCGCTGCATAGAAATGAACCATGCCGTCGATTACGATCAATTCCAGCGCAATATGCCGTTGACCGTAGAAATTACTCTTGAAGCCTTCTGTGGCAGTTCCGGCCAGCAGGTTATACAGCACCTCGGCTTGAGATGTCTTTTCACGCATTACCTCGCGCAAATCACGCGAACCGCCCTGAGTGTCCGACGATGGCGGGGGTAAGTGAATGAGAATCGGGACCATCTTAAGTCCCCTCTCGATGGCCTTAGCCCGCCTGAGCTTCTTCTGATACGTAAAGTAAGCCGCCACGCCCAAACCGGCAGCAAGTGCAAAGAACACTATTACCACCACTAAGATACCGCTCACCCGAGTACCCTCAAACTCAAAACTTACGCTCCCTTAGACTTAGTATTATCTGCGTCTGAATCGGCCACGTTAATTCCATAACGCTTCTGCAAATAATCCTGCTGCAGTTCCTCGATCGCCTCTTCCTCACCGTAAGGATCACCGGCGTGAGCCTGCACTACTTGCTCGGCCTTCGCCACCCATTCAGGCTCAATCACGTCCACATCCGCGGCTATCTGCGGATTCGCCGTCGCCGCAGGTACTCCAGCATCGCTAATTGCCGCCATCGCCGCCGCCACATCGGCCGGGGTCACTTTCTGCACGGGCGTTGTTGCAGAATTGGCACCCGCCGGTGCCCCGCTGCCGGGATTAGGCGCTATTTCGGGACCCGCGACACCCGGTTTCAAATCTTCGGGCGTAAAACCCGTCGAACGCTCTTTCGGAGCAGGTATATTTGGTGAAGGTAATTGATTATCCATTACCCGAAATTATACCATATACTGTACTTATGCTCTGCAGGCTATTTATGGATCCAAACGGGCGTACCGATGGTCGCCCAGTTATACACAAACTCAGCGGTAACATCGGGCAAATTCACGCACCCGTGTGACCCGCCGTAGTAGTAATCCTGACCCCCAAAATTACCGTTGCGCCAAGACGCATCGTGCAGTCCATATCCGGAATAAAACGGCATCCAATACTTCACCGGAACGTCATAATTGTACCCGTACTGATATCCCACCAGATGGGTATTGGTCGTTTTGTAATAAATGCTAAACAGCCCTGTAACAGTGCCCAAACCGGCCCCGGTAGCCCCGGAAGTTATTGGCGATTCGTATATTACCGCATGATCTTGCCATACCCACAGGTGCTGCTTACTCAGATTAACTTCAATGTAACGGCCCAGGTCTAAGGTGACCAAAGTCGTTGAAGTTGTGCGGAATGCCACCGGATGGGCCGTGACCGCAAGCGTCAGGGGAGTCTGCTTATTCACGCTGTCGGTGATCGCGGCGGTCAGGGGATCCTGATCGATAGCCAAACCGTCCACACCAACCTGAGTCACCTTGCTGACGCCGTTCTCAATATTAACGGTTTGGTTAACCGGTGAAATATCGATCTTATTGGCCACGCTCTGTACGTAATTTTTCAACTTCGCAGTATTTACCTGCGGCACCAATTTAAAGCCCGTCCCATCGGGCTGTTTATTAAATGCAATCCATTGGCCAATCTGAGAGGGGGTAGGAGTGTAGGTCTGGTCGGCGTAAGTCAACACGATCGGCACGGCCATCAGCCGCTTGGTTTCATCAATCGTTGGCGCCAACGCCGCCACCTGAATATCGGCTACTTGCTCGCGAGGCTTCAGCAAAAGCTTGGCGCCGCCCGTAGTCCGCACGTCATCCTCAATCAACCGCTGCAAGCCGGCACGATCTATCGACCAGCCGCTTTTCTCGGGTATCGTCGACAAGGCACCGCCGGACACCACCACACCGGCATCCACCGGGGGAGTGCCGATTTTGGTCGCCACGCTGGTTGCCAACGCATTCAACTGCGCCCGGTTCAGCCGGTAGGACAAATCCAGCGGCTCGTGATGCAGTGGGGGAAGCCAGCTGTCGCGGCCCGAAGCATACGCGCTGGCGAGAGTCGTTTCAACATCAAAGGTCGCGCCGACATCCGCCGCCGACAATTCGTACTTCTCGCCGCCTACATCTAGGTGCAGGTGGTACGATGCCACGTCTTTTTGGATACTCGACCTTGCCTGCGCCAGCGTGAGACCGCCGAGATTTTTCCCCGCCACCACCACGCCCGGAAGAATCCGATCGCCATACCAGGTCTGGACCGCCAAATGACTAGCCAGCCCGAAGAACCCCACGATGAGGCCTAGGGCTGCCACACGGGTCACCGATGTATAACCGGCGCTTCCATGAAGCTCAGGATCTAATCTCCGCCTCAGCATAAAAATAGTATACCGCTAATGCTCCACGAGAAACAACCCGAACCGACCAGCCTTAGCCCCTTACGGCAGCCCCAAGTTTGCGCCTCAATCGATTAATCACCGACTCTTCCAATGCAGCCGCCTCGGCCTCGGTCGGGGTCCGGTCGGGGAGTGTGAGCCTCAACCTTATCGTCAGGCTATTCATTCCCTGCGGCAATTCTTCCCCGTAATAATCACTCACAAACATCACGTCCCAGTTTGCGGTTGCAGCCCGAATGTCTTCCCATGTCACGGCCAATGGCACCAGCATCGTCACGTCGCGCACCATTGTCGGAAAGGTACTCACCGGTACATACGCTCTCGTGATGCCGGCATTCATCAGGGGAGTCAGGTCCACCTCAAAATGCGCCACCTCTCCCTCGAATTTCATTGCCCGCACCAGCGCCGGATGCAGTTGGCCGATTCCACCGATCTTGGTACCTGCCAGCCATATCTCACCGTACCGCCCAGGCGCATACTGAGCATCACTGGCCGGGCGAATCGTCAGTTCAACATTGAGTTCACGGGCAATAGCGTCAAGCATTCCCTTGGCCACGCGATAGCCCGCCTCAGGCTCAAGCACGGTCGCCCCGAGCCGCAATGGCTCATCGGGCTGATCACCCTTACCGCGTTTTACGAACACTCCCGATATCTCGTAAAACCGCATCGCCTTGGCATACATACGGTTTCGCTCCAGCGTCGCCATATGGCTCGGCAGCAAACTGCTACGCAGATATGCCTGCTCCGAAGACAGGGGGTTCTTGAGCTTCAAGTGATCCGCCGTATCCAACCCCAAACTTTTCAACTGATCTGCCGACACAAACGAGTATGTCATCACCTCAAACGAACCGGCCGCCCACAAAATATCGCGCAAACGGCGGCGAACCGATCTGAGATGATCAAACTCTATCCGGCGCGGACGCCACGAGGGGATAGTGGCCGGTATCTTGTCGTAACCAATCACGCGCACCACTTCTTCCGCCAAATCCTCAATCAATTTGAGGTCAGTACGCCACCATGGCACCTCGGGAACACTTACGAAATCGCTCAAATCATTAGCAAACCGCCGCGCACCCAAAAATCCCGGATCTTCCGTAAATTTAGCCAGCTCGGCCTCAGCAACTTTGCCGGCGCTAGGGGAGGCGTGCACTACCTTACCATCACCCATATATATACCGACATGGCCGACTTTATGCGCCGGCTTAACTTCATGACGCACATATGAACCGTCACCCGATCGCACGAAGTAATGATCTTGCACCACATCCTCGCGGTCGCCCTTGGTAAACAATGCGTCTCCGGGCTTCAGGTCGTCCAGCTCCACCGGACGGCCGATCTCGTACTGACCAAGCGCCGTAAAGCCGACCTGAAGGCCAATGAGCGAATATATGTAATCAACCAAATACGAGCAATCAAAGGCCGTCTCACGGTCAGTTTTGTACGAAGCTCCAAAGCGATATGGCCGACCAATAAGTTTGTGAGTTTCACCAACGATGTCAAACGTTGCCGCAGGAATTTCAAGTTTTGCCAACGCCGCTATGGTCTCTTTGTGCGAAATTCCAATGCCCAATAGCTTAGATAATTTGGCCACCGGCAGACCTATTCGAGTTATCCAGGGCCATTCATTAAGCTGGTCGAAGGCTTCTACGAATTCACCCCCAGCCGCCTCCTCAAGGAGCTCAATAGCACGCGCCAGCCCGAGAGGGGGGAGTGTCACCGGCAGCCCACGCTCAAATCTTGCACTAGCTTCGGTGCGCAACCCGTGACGTTGAGCCATTTTTCGGATCGTCACCCCGTCAAATACGGCCGATTCCAGTAGAATTTCGCGTGTTTCAGTCGACACTTCAGACGATTGGCCGCCCATCAGACCAGCTAGTGCGATAGGGCCGTGAGCGTCCGCAATGATCAGATCAGCCTCAGTTAGAGTACGCTTAACTCCATCAAGCGTGACTAATCTTTCCCCTTTATGTGCGTGGCGAACATCTATAGGAAGCGTCACCTTGGCGGAGTCGAAAGCATGCAGCGGCTGACCAGTCTCCATCAAGACATAATTCGTAATATCCACCACCGAGCCGATCGTCCTCACCCCAGCGGCCCGCAACCTGGCCGACATCCCGCGAGGGGAGTGGGTGGGCTGATTAACCTTTACCCGAGCCAAAGTATAGCGAGCCGCTGCTAATTTTTCTGCTAAAACGCCGGGCTTATCCAAAAACTTCACCGGCGGGGGAGCCAACGGTATCGATTTTGTCGAGGTCATAGCGGCCACTTCCCGCGCCAATCCTACAACACTCTGCACATCCCAACGATTCGCCGGGGTCTTGATATCTATTACCGTATCAGCCGGAAAAATCTCGCTCAAAGGGATTCCTAAGGGCGTATCATTTGACAATTCCATAATTCCGTTGTGATCTTGACCTAATTCAAGCTCAAATTCACTACAAAGCATTCCCTCACTCACCTCGCCCCGCAACTTCGCCTTCTCGATTCGATCTCCGCTGGGCAGGATAGCCCCAATCTGGGCGAGAGCCACTATCATACCCTCCCGCACGTTCGGCGCGCCGCACACAATCGCGTGCGAACCTTCCCCCGTCTGCACTTGCACCAATTTGAGTCTATCCGCTCCCGGATGCTGAACAACTTTTTTAACCAGTGCCGCCACGATCTTTTTATCAATCTCGTTTGACGACATTACTTGTTCAACTTCGATACCGGCTCGCTCCAGAGCCTCAACCACTTCACCATCCGTCAACATTGTGCGACGTAGGGCATCTTTGATCCAACCCGATGTGATCTTCATCTAAAACTGCTCCAGGAATTTGAAATTAGGCCGCCAAAACTCTCGCACGTCATCCACTCCGTATTTTATGGCTGCTAGTCTCTCCGGACCAAAACCAAATGCAAACCCACTATAAATTTCCGGATCGATTCCGACGTTGCGCAAAACTTGCGGATGCACCATTCCGGCGCCGCCCAATTCAAGCCAGCCGGTGCCGCTGCACAAATGACAGACTTTGCCGGCCAACTTACCAGAGCCCGCGCAAATCACGCATGTTGCATCCATTTCAACACTTGGTTCAGTGTAGGGGAAATAGTTGGAGCGCAAACGCACCTTGGTGTTCTCGCCCAATATCCCGCGCATCATCTGCTCGAGCGTGCCCTTGAGGTCACTGAGACTAATCCCTTGGTCAACCACCAGGCCTTCTATCTGATAAAAGCTCCAGGAATGGCGCGCGTCCTCATCTTCATTGCGATATACCTTACCAGGCGCAACGATCCGGATAGGCAAGTCCCCTTTGTGCTCCTGCATATAGCGGATCTGGACCGCCGAAGTGTGCGTTCGGGGCAAATGCGCCTCTTCCAGATAGAAAGTGTCCTGCATATCGCGTGCCGGATGGTCCTTCCCTACCAGCAACGCCTCAAAATTGTGCCATTCCGTTTCTACCTCCGGACCCTCAGCCACCTGATAGCCCATCTGCCAAAACAGATCCACTAGCTCCTCCAACACCACGCTCACCGGATGACGGTGTCCCAGTCTCGGGGCCTCGCCTGGGGCTGTCACGTCCATTGGAGTAGACAAGGCCGATTCCACCTCTGCCCTGCTCAACTCCCCCTCTTTTGCGCTCAGCGCAGCCTCAATTTCTAACCGCAGCGCATTTGCTGCCTTGCCGGCCTCACCACGCTCAGATGGCGGCATCCCTCCAATCGCCTTCAGCGACTGAGTCACACTCCCCTTGCGTCCCAGATAAGCCACGCGCAAGTCCTCGAGCTCAGTCAGGCTCGAGGCATTCGCGATACTGGTCAACATTTCAGATTTATCTACGGCCACCGTAACCTCACGTACACTTCGATAATTACCAAAAGTATTCCCAGTAGTATAGCATCAAGCACACCAAGTTGGCGCAGCGAGCTCAAACTAAGCAGCCCGACTACCCAAGTCGCCAGCAACATCCCCTGCCGCCATGAGTACCGCAGTCTGGCCGCGCCGGTGGCATGCAGATGCAAATACGTTTTTGTACCATAAAATAATAATGTAAAAAGGCTCGAAAAAGCCAAAAATAGCCCTACAAACCACATTGTCACCCCTAGCGGTCCAATCGCCAGCGGATTAGTAAAAATTAAGCTCAGCACCAATCCGGCCGCCGCCACAATCGAACCCACCGCTAGTGCAATCAACCATCCAAGAACCGTCACTGCGCAACACCACTCATGCTTATATCTCCCCTATTATCGCACCCCTACCGCGCTTACCGCAAACCAAACAAAAAACCGCTCCAGTCGGGCGCCTCCCGGCGATGACATGAGCGGTTTTTTGCAAAATAATTGCAGAGTTACGGGGCGAAATCTGAAGCATCCATTTGTGTGTAATTGACGCCAGTCGCCCCGTAAGTATTTCTACCCAAGGTGCGCATTGCGTGTATGTCCTTTTTTAAGGGATATATTGTTTTTGCGTTTTTGTTTTTGAGTAAAAATACGAGTTGTTTGGACTAGTCGACCGCAAATTTAATTGTGCTTTGCTTCGAACTGAGTCCGATTACTTCCTACCATCCCTTATGGGATAGCTGGAAGCAATCGGCTATGACAAGAATCATAACCGCTTGCTTCCAGCTTCCGTGAACTCTTAGTGTCGCCTTGGTTTGGACCCAAAGCAGGAGTTGTCGCTTTGGATAGTAGAACGAACCCTGGTTAGAAATAAGGGGGATACCTCTAACCGGGATTGGTCCTACCATCGCAGGTGCGGGAGGAAGTGAGAGAACTAAACTTTCAACGATCAACGAACTGTATATAACTTAGCACAAGCACTTTAGATTGTCAATAGTCTTATGCTACATTTAGGAAGATATGCAGTAAATACTTCTGCATAGGTATTATTCGTCATTCCCCTACTCAGATATATTGATCGAAAAATGCCCCTTGTTGCATTAAAAACAACGTTTATGCACAAATATTTTGGCCTTATTTCCGAGCAAAAAGCGCACTAGACCACATAATTATTTGCATATCAATATAAATTTCTGGCAAAACCTACCTCGAAGCCTGTATACTAAGCCAATGTTGAGCTCAACTACATCTCTATCGATCGAGAAACTCCAGCTGCTCACGCCGACGCAGGCCCACGACCTAGCCGCCGAGTATGGATCCCCCATTTTCGTTTATAGCGAGGCCGCTCTGCTCGCCAGCGCCCGCCGGGCCCTCGCCTTCCAGGCGCCCTTCGGACTCACCGTGCGTTACGCCATGAAAGCCAACCCTATCGCGCCGATATTGCGCCTATTCAATGATGCGGGCCTCCAGATTGACGCCAGCTCCGGCTATGAAGCCCATCGCGCCATCCGCGCTGGTATTGCCGCAGATCACATTATGATCACCTCTCAGCAGCTCCCGGAAGACCTCACGGCACTCATCGACCAGGGAGTCCGCTTCAATGCCACCTCACTCCATCAGCTCACCAGCTACGGCCGCCAATTCCCCGGCAGCGAAGTGTCGGTGCGGCTCAATCCCGGCGTCGGCTCGGGCCACAGCCCCAAGACCAATACCGGCGGCCCCACCAGCAGCTTCGGCATCTGGCACGAGGACATACCCGAAGTCAAACGCCTGGCCGCCGCCCATCATCTACGCATCACCAAAATTCACACGCACATCGGAGCCGGCACCGATCCAAAGGTGTGGCACGAAGCCGCGCGGCTCACGCTCAAATTAGTCGAACACTTTCCCGAAGTCACCACAATCAACCTCGGCGGCGGCTTCAAGGTAGCTCGAATGTCGGGCGAACAAGCTACCGATCTTCGGAGTGTCTCGGCCGTCATCGCCGAACTCCTCGCGCTGTTTGCCGCCCAAACCGGCCGCCAGCTCCATCTGGAGATCGAGCCCGGCACCTACCTGGTGGCCGGCGCCGGATCGCTCATCGGCCGAGTCATGGATCAAACGTCCACGGGCGAAGCGGGCTTTAACTTTCTCAAGCTAAACCTCGGCCTCACCGAAATCATGCGCCCCAGTCTCTACGGGGCCCAGCATCCCATCATTGTTCTCAACGACACCCCTACAGACCCGCAGCCATACGTAGTAGTCGGCCACACCTGCGAATCCGGCGACCTCCTCACCCCCGAGCCCGGCCAGCCCGACGTACCCGCCACCAGACAGCTCCAACGAGCTTCCATCGGCGACTTGGTGGTCATCGAGGGCGTCGGCGCCTACTGTGCATCTATGAGCGCCAAAGGCTACAACTCATTCCCCGAAGCCGCTGAAGTTATACTACACGCGGACGGAAGTTCCGCCCTACAGCAGCCCTAATACTTCTTTGACCTGTGCCAATTTGGCGTTGGCCAGTTCCGAGGCGCGCCACCAGCCATGCTCAAGAGCCTTGTCGATCTTATCGTTGCCCTCGTGCATCAATTGTTCGTGGACATGCTGCAATGGCTTTAAGCCGTGTACCACAACTTCAGCCAGTTCCTGCTTGAATCGCCCATAACCCGCCGTAGCATACTTCTCTTCTAGCTCAGTCACCGGCTTATCCGTCAGGACAGACATAATCACCAGCAGGTTCGACAGCGCCGGCTTATCGGCCCCCGAAGACACCACGCTGCCCGAATCTGTCACTGCCTTCAAAATCTTTTTCTCAATCGTTTTTTCGTCATCACTGAGCAAGATATTACCAGAATCATCAGTATCACTCTTGCTCATCTTGCGGGTAGGATCCTGCAGGTTCATGATCCTTGCTCCCACCTCCTGTACGGTAGGCTGCGGAATCTTAAAGGTTTCCCCGTGAATATTATTAAACCTCGTCGCAATATCACGCGTCAGCTCCACATGCTGCTTTTGGTCCTCGCCCGTAGGCACCTCGTCGGCGTCATACAGCAAAATATCAGCCGCCATCAATACTGGGTAGTCATAAAGACCAACCAATTGACCCTCCGCTGCCGATTTCGACGACTTATCCTTGAACTGCGTCATCCGGTTGAGCTCGCCCATAGTGACATAGTTATTCAAAATCCACATCAACTCAGCGTGCGCCGGAACCTGCGACTGCATAAAGATGTAAGAATGATCATGGTCCACGCCCGAAGCGATCAGCCACGCCACCGCCGAGCGGCTATTGCGATGCAACGTTTCCGGGTCCGGCCGCACCGTTAGTGCGTGAAGGTTGGGCACAAAGAAAAAGTGCTCCCGATCTGGATCAGCGCTCATCTGGCCCCATCGCTTCATCGCTCCAATATAATTGCCTAGGGTCAAATCTCCGGTGGGCTTTATGCCCGATACAACTCGCTTCAAAGTAATAACCTTTCTTTGTGTCTAACTATAACCGTTATGAGCTCGCCTAGCCACAATACGCTAGTCTTCCTTGTCTATAACCGCCCCAACCAACGCAGCCGGCTCCACCGGGGCACTTGCCGGCAGATCCTGGACCTTATCAAGTTTGCGCTCAATTGTCCTCGACTTGCTGGCTGCCGACTCGATCGTGTTACTCGCCTCTTGCAGCTTCTTGTGTGTCTTATCGAGCAAGTCGCCAAACTTACCAAACTCGTTCTTCACCGACCCCAGTATCTGCCACACCTCGCTCGAGCGCTTCTCGATCGCGAGCGTCCTAAAGCCCATCTGCAGGCTATTCAATAGTGCCGCCACCGTATTCGGGCCCGCCACCATCACGCGGTATTCGCGCTGCAACAACTCCTGCAACCCCGGCCGCTGCGTAATCTCGGCGTAAAGCCCTTCGGTCGGCAGATACAAAATCCCAAAATCCGTCGTCTCCGGCGGCGCAATGTATTTATCGCGAATATCTTTGGCCTCGCCCTTGATACGCATCACCAGATCTTTGCTAACCGACTCGATCAAGGCCAAATCTCCCACCTCGCGCGCCGCCACCAGCCGCTGATAATCCTCCACCGGGAACTTAGCATCTATCGGCAGCCACAACGGCGTCTCTTCATCAGGACCATTCGGCAGCTTAATGGCAAACTCCACCCGCTCACCGCTGCGCTTCTTCACGGCTACGTTCTTCTCATACTGCGCCGGCGTCATAATCTGATCCAGCAGACTCCCCAACTGCACCTCGCCCCAAGTCCCGCGCGTCTTCACGTTCGTCAGCACCTTTTTGAGATCACCCACGCCCGCCGCCAACGTCTGCATCTCGCCCAGCCCCTTGTGGACCGACTCCAGCCGGTCACTCACCAGCTTAAATGATTCCCCCAGCCGCTTCTCGAGCGTGGCATGCAGCTTCTCGTCGACCGTAGCGCGCATCACTTCGAGCTTCTCATTGTTGTCCTTCTGCATCAGCTGCAGCCGGTTCTCAACCACCGCCCGCACCCGCTCCAGCTTCTCGTCATTGTTCTTCGACACCTGCTCCAGGCTCGAACGCTGCATATTGCCCAGTGCGTTCAAGCGCCGATCGAGCGAGTCCCCCACCGATTTCAACACGTCGGTCTGCTCGCGCCGGTTCATCCCCAAATCGTCCTTCAGCCGCTTCTCCACCCCGCCCAGCGCTTCACTAATATCTTTGCGCAATTGCGGATCGCCTCCCGAAGCACGCTTCACCGCCGCCAGCTGCATATATAACAGCAAAAACCCAACCGAAGTCACCGCCAACACCGCACAAAGTAGTAATAAAGTAATCATAACTTTAGTATATCAGCGATTCATATGCCGAACAAGACCCGAACGTCATACAAGCATTCGGGTCTAGTCCAGCTCCTTGCTCAAAACATCCACCGCCCGCTCAAACGCTGTCTCGTCCTTCAAACTAAGGTTCGAGAACAGCTCTTTTTGCTTGTCGGCGATCAGTTTTGAGGCGTCAACCACCGCCTGCTCCCCTTTCGGGGTCAGGGCCAATACGTTCTCTCGTTTACTCCGTGGATTCGCCCTCTGAGCGACCAGCCCGCGCACGCCCAGCACCTCGGCTTGGCGCGTCACTACGGCCGGTGTTACTCCGAGACTGCTGGCCAGTTCGCGTTGGCTCGCCTCGCCCAGCGCCAACAGACCATTCAGTACCCGGAATTGAGAAAAGGTCAGTTTAAAACTGACCTTTAGCTCATTTTCCACCTCGCGCTCGAGCCCACTAATAACTCGAGCGACTTTGTTGAAGAGAGATTTCTCGAACTGAGAATTCCTTACCTGCACTTGTTGAACTCCATTAACAATATACCCCTAAACAATTTAGGGGTCAATAGTTTTTATGCTCCAATTAGGAGATTATGCCCAAAAATCCCCTTCTCTATCTGTTGGCACGCTCGAATATAATTCGAAATACATCGCAAAAACCATCGTTTCAGGCCCCGTAACTCCACCTACTGCGCCCAACCACACCAAACATCCGGAATGTTATCCCCAACCTATCCACACCCCAACACCAAAAAACCGAACATAAGCATGTTCGGTCCGTTCGGTATCCGCCAATGATTTCGATTGACAGTCACACTTTACTTTGATAAAGTGCTAATCATGTTAGATATTAAACCCGAAATCTGGAATACACCCGCCGCGCAACAGCTCACGCAATCTTTGACGTCGATCAACGATATCGACAGCATGCAGCGCTTTCTGCGTGACGTGATGACTGAATCTGAAATTCTCGAAATCAGCTCACGGCTCGAAGCTGCGCGCCTGCTCGCAACCGGCGCCAAATATGCCCAAATCATTGAAGCCACCCGACTCTCCAGCCGCACCATCGCTCGCATCAGTGATTGGATGAAAAACGGCACCGGCGGATACGCTTCGGCCCTTACAGTCATCAACCATCATGCCTCATCTACCCGATTGGAAGAGGCCTGAGGTTATCGTTACATCCGCATAACACCAGACCCCTCCCAATTTCGGGAGGGGTCTTAGCTTTTAGCCTAAGACCGGCTACTACCAAGGAGTTGGTAAAAATGCGTTCCAACGCACTACTGGAGTACTTCGACAACCCGGATACCCGACGCACCGTCACCGGAGCCACCTGGGGAGCCGAGATAGAAACCCATTTCGTCGACAGCGTTGGGCGTCCAATCTCAATATCCACCACGCGCCGACTGCTTGCCACCACGCCACCGGGGCCATGGCGCACCACCATCGACCTCGGCAACCAACTCATAGAGTTCGTGGTCGGCCCGCAATCCTCGCCGGCGGCGCTACTAAGCTCAACCCACGACGGCCTAAGGTGGCTCTACCGCCAGGCAGCCCGCCTCGGGGCCTCCCCGGTCTTTGCGCCAACCCTGCCACGGACCCACGCCCAGAACCTACTCTGGATCCAAGATGATCGCGACCAGGTTTGGTGCAAGCTGGATGGCCAAGCCGCTCTAGAGCACCTCTGCCGCGTAGCATCCGTGCAGATAACAATGAGCGTACACCCATCCGAGCTGGTGCAGACCATCAACGCCCTGTGGCGAGGCAAGCTACACGCCCACGATTACGCCAAAAATGACGCCTCCTGGCGCCGTTACATTAGCGAATCTACAGCCGGCTACAGATCAGATCGCTACGCCGGACCAAGCCGCTTCGAAGACCTCAGTGACTACACTAGGTACCTCGAACTACAAATGGTTGTGATGCTACGATCGCAACCCTGCGCTCTGGACATTCGCGGCATCACCGACCTCAATTGCAGCGATCTTGATCTGTTTGTTCGCTCCATCTGGCCCCACTACCGGGCCCGTGTGTTCGACGGGCCAGGAGGCACCCGAGTATCTGCTGTCGAGATGCGTCCATTCGCACGGCGGGACGACTCGAGCATCACCACTATGCTTGGCCTCATCGTGAAAGCCCTAGCCGTATAAATACCAACTCCGCCCAGCAAGCTGTCGGGGTCACGCCCACCCGTGATCCCGACAGCCAAAACTTCATCGCTAAATAAAGGAATCAATATGAACATCGTTGCCTATGGCTCACTTATGAACCAAGCCAGCCTCAACACCACGCTGCAGCGGCCGACCCTGCTCACCAAGTTGGTTGTTCCGGGTGTCGCGCGAATATTCAACGCTCCGTTTGGTGAGTTCAATTACCTCAACCTTGAGACCGATGTCGCTTCATCCATTGAAGCCGCCTACTTCACCATCACTCAATCGGAGCTGACCAAATTTGCCGAACGCGAATCCGGCTCCATTGTCATCGAAATCATGTCAGGATATTTCGTCTTCATCTGGCCGTCAAAGAGTCCGCGGACTTTGCCCGTGCCGCGCAGCTACATTGATCTTTGCCGGTCCGGAGCAAAAGACCTCAATATTAATTTTGATCGCGGCCTAATCATTCCACGCAACATTTTTGATGATCAACTCGAGCCCGTGTATACCTAAGCGGTTATTTAACAAACAACAACTTGATCCCCACGCCAATCATAAATACTGCAAACACCTTCTGAATCATTTCATTGGGTAACCGGTTGGCCATGAACGCGCCCACGAATCCGCCTATCAATATTCCGACCGCCAATATCGCCGCAGCCTTGATATTGATGTTGCCGCTACGGTAATAAAAATATGCCGCGCCGATACCAATCGGCGGGAGCAACACCGCAATAGTCGTACCTTGGGCCATCTTCTGAGAGAAGCCAAAAATAATTACCAGGGCGGGAATCAAAAATACGCCGCCGGCAATCCCAAGGATTCCCGCCAGCACGCCCGTGATTAAACCGAGTATTGCCAAGCCCACTATCATGCTACTTATGGTACCAGAGCGAATAGATTCGGTCGATGTTGTAATCGATGTATAGTACTGCTAATTTCGACAATCAAAGCCCACACAAGCAGACACAAAACGCTATAAGTAACTGCAATGTTTCTCATAATCTATAATTTGAACAGTGTTGAAAATATTTTCGAAATGGATAGGCTTTAGGCCTAATAAAAGGAAAATAAATATATTGCTCATGTTTTGGTTTTTGCGATTTTTCCGAATTATCCTGCATTAAGTACTAGTGTTGTACGAGCACGGGAAAAACCAATATATTCGAGGTCATTAGCGCAGGAAGCACACCAATACTTGCGCGCGCAATCATTATTATCCCACTACATATAAATGAAAAAGGGCCCATCAAAGGGCTCTTCACATCAATCGATTTCAATCATGGTCGGGGTGAGAGGACTCGAACCTCCGGCCTCAGCGTCCCGAACGCTGCGCGCTACCAACTGCGCCACACCCCGATGTATTCACCTGTATTTGAACCTGGCTATCTTAGCTTATAACGGGTCGTTTTGCCAATGCTCACTCCGCCGCCTCGAGCTCAGCAGCCTCCAGCTCCATGTGCATCAGCTCCAACTGCATTGCGCCATACGCCTTGAGCCATGCCAACTCACCGTCGAATAGCTTCGAACTTGCCAGTAGCCGACCATACTCGTCGATCCGCTGCTTATGCCCGGCCATATCTGTTGAAGCGGCAATTGTGACTTCTGCGGCATCCTCCACAAACTTATATCCCAGCAAACGCAAACCCTCCCACCGCATCATCCGAAACCGCGACATGATCACCGACTCAATCGTACCCACAATCATATCCCTGACCAGCGTTGGCACGAGCACGGCCTGCGCCGGTTCCCTCACCGTAAACAGCCCCTGCAGCGATCGCTCCAATTTCGGGAAGTCTACCGGCTCAAACGACTTTGCGCTCACCTCCAGGTACGTCAGCAATCTCCCCAACCCAATTCCAGAATTGAAGCCCCCCACCACAAACCGCGAATCAACCTCAAAGCTAGGATGATCCGCCAGCGCAAATCCACCCGCCACCTCTTCCTCCACCACCGTGCGCGCGGCCTCGGTGTCAGTCGCCCGGTATAGGGCTAATTGCTTGCGCGCTGCGGCGTACCGCATCGGTGCACCGGTCACCAACTTGACCGACCGATCGATGTACGCCGTCGTCGACGCGGCATACCCCAAATGAAAGGTCGACGGGATAGCAATGATTGAGATCACCTGGGGGTCTTCAGGGGTATAGGCCATTGACTGCAACAGGCTGGTGGCCACGGTTGCACGTGCCTCAATAAAGCTCAGGCCGTGACGCTGAATTTCAATCCCGTCAGCTAGGCTTGAATTGTGCGCTGCAAAGCGCACTTGCGACAGGGTTTGATCACCATGGGACGATAATAGTTCTAATCTCGATCGGGTCATCTCAGTCTCCTATAAACCAAAACGGTTTTATTGCTATCGTGCGAGCAGTCTTGCGCACACCGGCGCGAGGTTTGGCCGGGAATTCCTGCGTGAGGACATCCAGCCAGTTGGCCTTTAACCATCGCTTCTGTTGTAAATATAACTCCAATAACCCTCGCTCAGCGAACTCGCGCCGCATCACCCCGCCGGCGTGCGGATGCGCCTGAGCCTGTTCCAGCGGCGAATTAAAACCGTGCGCGTAATGCGTTAGCTCATGAAAAATCGTCGCCTCCACCACAAATTCCGGGACATCCTCCCGCCGAAACAACCCGTTCATAGTGATGACACTCGTTTTGCAATCGCTAGGGTGCAACGAGATCGACCCCAACCGCCGCTTCGTGCGCCGCCCGAAGACTATACGTACGTCGTTCACCTGCTGAACTTCAGGAAAATAGTTGTCCCAGATCTTATCCAGAATCCCCTGCAGCCATGCCTCGTCGCGCTTACTCATCCCCCGACTCCCGCGAGGCCAGCAACGCCAGATCCACCTGCTCGTCGCGTTCACCCGTACCAAAGTAGCGAATGGCCGCACACTCGTGCATTGCCGACGCGTTCGGCGCAAAGTCTCGCTGTCTGATTCGCTCTGCCATATCAATCAGCTTACCACGATGATTGCGCAGAATCGTCGTCGAGAGCGCCGCCTCGCCCTCCACCATCGTCACTACATAATCCAGCACCACCGCGCTCGGCGCGGCACCGCGCAGCTCCTCGCACGCCAGAGCGTAAGATCGCAGCTGGAAGTTATCTTTGGCTGCCTTAGCCAGCTTTTCGGAATCAGTCTTGCCCCGGCCGGTCTTAAAGTCGCGAATCTCAAACCCATCCTCACGAGCAAACAGGGCGTCAATCTTCCCCCGCAGACGCAGCTTAGCTTCCGGGATTTCGAACCGCACCGGCACCTCGCTCCCGATAATCACCCGGTTCGCGCCCGTCTCCCGCTCGTAGAACCGCGCCAATGTGACTTGGGCCAACTTCAGATCTGCGTCAGCTTCAGCGGCCGAGTTATACCCGCGGCTGTTCCAGGCCTCATTCAGGGCCACGTTCAATTCTTCCAGCGACGGCGCGTCCTCCGCCATCTTTGTCTTGTAGTAAATCTCGAACATCCGGTGCAGCACACTTCCAAAGCCAAGCTGCGGTCCCATCGGCTGAGAAATTTTTAACGCATGTTGAATATAAAACTCATACGGACAAAAATCATAGCCGCCCAAAGCCGTCACACTCAAATCCAGCCACCCGTCAGAGGTCTCAAAGGGCAATAAATTCGATCCCAATTGAGCACTCATAGGATAAAATCGTTGTAATTTACTCATCACATCTTGCTTCTTACCGTCCGCAGCAACGACAGCGGTCGCACTCGTAGTCAGCGCGGCGGGCTCAAACATCTCCCCGATAAAGGGACTCAGCAATTGCTTGGATCCGCCGGCCGTAGCCAGCGCTGCGCTCACGATCAACTCCCGTTTGGCCCTGGTAACAGCCACGTACATTAGCCGGCGGAATTCATGATCCGGCGGCAAATCCGTGGCCGCACTGAGTTCTGACGGTACCACACGTCCCATGCCCCGGCCCGCCGACCAGCTGCGCTGGGTGCACCCCATCAAGTACACCGTATCAAACTCCAACCCCTTGGCCGCATGCACCGTGAGCAGCTGCACCCCTTCCATGTCGCCCAACGGCTCCGACACCTCAAGCCCAGGCGGTTTCGGAAACGCCGCCATATAAGCCGCCAAGCTAGGCGCCACCGCCACGGCTTCAAAATCCTGCATCTGCTCGAGCAAACGGTGCAGATCCTCGAAGACCCTGATCATCCGCGGACTCTCATCGGCCTGCTGCTGCCACTTCTCGGCCAAACCCGTCTCAAACACCAACTTGAAGGCCAGCTGACTCACCGTGAGCTCCTTCGCCCAGCCGCGCCACAGGTCCAGCCGTGCCCCCAGCCCCTCGGTACGCTCGAGTCCGGCCCGCCGCACCGCCTCTTCCACCGTAATGAGCTCCGTTCGGCTCAGTTCCAGAATCTCCCGGTACTCTTCGGCCGTCCAGCCCACAAACGGCCCCATGATCACGTGCCCCACCGCCTCCTCGCCCACTTCCCACAGCAGCCACTTCAATAGGTACCACAGCGCCAGCAGCTCCGGCTGATCAAATATACTCACCGAAGTCGAAATCGCATATGACACTCCTCGGCGTGCCATCGCTTTGGCCATCGCTTTTAGCGGTGCGTGCGTGGCGGCCAGCACGGCCATAGATCCTGCTGCCTCACCCGCCGCCACGCGTCGCTCAATATCCGCCAAAATCCCTGCCTGCTCGTCGGCACCCGACCCATAGCCCACAAACGACACCCGGCTGTCATCGTGCAGCGCCAACAACCGTTTATTAATGCCAAGGTTCTCCTCCAACCTATGCGGATTGTTGTGCTGAATGAGACGATATGCCGCGTCGAGCACCGCCTGGCCCGACCGATAGTTCCTCACCAGCACTGCCGGATCTGTCACCGCGTAATGTTTAGCGAAATCCAAAATATTATTAATCTCCGCGCCCCGAAACCCATAAATTGCCTGATCGTCATCACCAACCGCAAAGATATTTCCCTCACGCCCCACGAATGTTCTAAGCAGTGCATCCTGGACCGTATTGGTATCCTGATATTCATCCACCAGCACGTACCGATACTCATTCTGGAGCCGCTGAGCCACATTTGGCCGGGTGCGCAATATTTCCAGTGGCAGCGCCAGCTGGTCGTTGTAATCGTACGCTCCCGTCTCTACCTTGAGCTCTTCATATAATGTATACAGCCGCGCCAAATCCTCCTGCTCGAGGATATCGCTCGGGTGATTACTGCCCGGATTGAGGCGAAGATCGGCCACAAAACTGTTGTAGGCAACCGCACTCACGCCCGCATTCTGCAGCTGCCCGATGTACGCCACGACGCCCGACATAAACTCGTAAGAATCGTCCTGAGGCCCATAATATTGGAACGAAATTCGTTCAATATGTTGCTGCAAAAGCAACGTTTTCTGGGTATCGTTAAGCAAACCGCCGCGCACCGAACGCCCGATATGGCTTGCGAACCGCCCCAGCAGTTCAGCTCCGAAGGCGTTGAAGGTCAACACGGGTACTTGGAACGATTCCCACCCGATCAACTCGTACAATCGCTCCTGCATCTCGCGCGCGGCTTTCTCGGTGAAGGTCAGTGCCAAAATCTGGTTCGGCTTGGCCTTCCCTCCGGCAATGAGGTGCGCAATCCGCCGAGTAATAACCTGCGTCTTACCCGTACCCGCCCCGGCAATTACCAGTTGCGGGCCCGTATCGTGCTGCACCGCGGCCAATTGCTCAGGATTTAGTCCGTCCAAAATACTCATATCATGATTCTAACAGTTTGATTCTTTACTTGTATGCAGCCCGCAATGATATAATAAACATAAGAGGTGAATAAAGAGTGTCTGACCTGATTTCTCGCACAGCCAGACTCGTCCCCTACGCTAAGCGGCCGAAGAGCATAGCCAGCTTCGTGACGGCGTACATGTATGAACCCGCCGCGGACGAAGCGGGAGCTCAGATAGGTAATCTTTATGTAGCCGTAGAAGTCCTCGTATCTGGCCGGGCCAGCGAGGAGGTCGTAGATCTGGTCATCCAGACCGTCGGCGAAAAATACTACAACGACCCCAGCGACGAGGCGGATCCCCTCGCCCGGTTCGAGGGTGCAATCAAACAAACCAATCATGAACTCTCGGAGTACGTCGGTCGCGGCAATGCGGCTTGGATCGGCAAACTCAGCGCTATCATCGCCGTCCACGCCGGCAAAGAGCTGCACGTGGCCCAAACCGGCTCCGCCGAGGCCTTCCTGTACCGCGGCAAGGCCGTATCGCGCATCAGCCTCAGCGACACGGCTCGCCCCGCGACGCCATCCAAAACCTTCGGCTCCATCGCTACCGGAGAGCTCGAGGCCGGAGACAAACTCCTGCTTGCTACCCCGGCCCTAATCCACCAGGTTCCCCTGCTCAAACTTCAGAGTGTTATCTCCACCACCAGCCCGAATGCTGCAATAGCCGAGATTAGCCAGCTTCTCGAAGGCGCCATTACCAATCGTATCGCCGCAATCGTAGTTGAAATCACTACACCTGAGCTTGCAGCAATCAAGGTGCGCTCCGATGAGCCCGACGAAATCGAACTCGGAAACAATGAAAACCTAGCCGAAACCGCCATCAAGGCTGCAGCCCCGCTAGCCCAGCACGCGGCTAAAAAATCCAAAGAAGCCGCCCAGGCCACCTTAGGCTTCTGGCACCGGCTTCGGCCCCTAATGCGCAGCGGCAGCCTCAAGCTTGTTGATCTGATTCGCCAAAGGCTAACCACAAAAAAAGGCCGCCAGCTCAGCGCGCTAACTCTAGTCGGAGTCGTCGCAATTTCAGGTCTGATCTTGTGGTATTCCGGAGCCAACGCCTCCGGCGCCAAACAATTCACCCAATACCAGAACCTCTTCCGGGACTACACCCGCGCTCAAACTCTGGCGACTAGCGGCAATAAAACCGGCGGGCGGGCCGCCCTGGAGGCAGTCCAAGCCAAACTGCCCGGCATCGCCGCCAACGAGTCCGGCATCAATCATCAACTGAAGAATAACCCTCTATATGAAGGTGAGCCCACATCCGTTGCCGAATTCAAAACCTTAGTGGCCGATCAGATCGATCAACTCGATGGCCTGGTGAAGATTGCCCCCATGACAGTCGCCCAGATTGGCGCCAGAAATTCCCACCCGACTCATCTCGAATCCGACGGAACCCACGCTTACGTCTTGGATGCAGCAAATCACAATGCCATCTCCATCATCAATCTCCAGACCGGTGATCAAAAAGATTCAACAGCCAATACAGCCATATTAGGTGATGTAGCAGCAACAACGTTATCCTCTGCCAAGGACGGCATATTTATTTTAACTTCCAAACCATCCGTCTGGTTTTACCGCTACAACAGCGATTCACTTACGGAGCAAACTTTGGCTTATGGGCAATGGCCAAAAGCGTCAGCAATCGCTTCGTACGGCTCAAATCTCTACTTACTAGGCAGCACCACTATCTACAAGAACGTTCATAATGCCACCGGTTATTCACCTAGTACTGATTACATTTCTACAACAGTTTCATCCAAGAATTCATCGGGCTTAGCCGTTGATGGCTGGATATACCTTTCGTCCGATTCCGGCCTTCAGCGTTTCCTCGGCCCCATCCTCAAGCAGACTCTGCCCATCCCTGCTTCGCTCGGACACATCACCAATCTGCGCTCCGTCGCCGGCGGCGACTTCGTGATCGGTACCAGTACTGGAAGCGGGCGCATCGCCATTTGGAATGCCGGCACCGACCAAGTATCTTTCACCAAACAAGTCGCCCTATCTGACACCAAAAAACTCTATGACGCCGTATATGAGCAGAAACTCGGCAAGGTATTTGCCACCGTCGACAACCGACTCGTCAGCTTTAATCTAAAACCCTAAGTGTCGCGCAATATTAGAGCCGGTCGGGAGCTTCAATCCCGAGAATGCTCAGCCCTGCGCTCAGCACATCGGCGTATAACGTCACCAGCCGTAACCGCTCAGCTTCGCGTACATCACCGATCACCCGACTCCCCTCATAAAACCGATTGAATATCTGAGCCAATTCATACAAGTACGTGGCGATATAATGCGGCATCAATTCATCCACTGAGCGCTCCACCACGTCGACGTATTCAGAAATCTTTAATGCCAGCACCCTCTCCTGTTTGTCCAGGTCATCCAGCTTCGCATCGGGAATTTTCCCAGCCTTAGCCAAAATACTTCTAGCCCTAGCGTGGGCATACTGCAGATACGGTCCGCTGTTGCCATCCAGGCTCACCGACTCCTCCGGGATAAACACCAAATCGGCGCCAATCCGCTGCTTCAAGAAGCTATACTTCACCGCGCCCAGCACCACCCGTTCGTCGTCATGGCCGTTAGCCGCTTTATTGGCCGCACCCGCCAATTCGAGAACGTCGACCGCCCGCAAAAAGTTGCCCTTGCGCGAACTCATCTTTTCGTTGCCCGCCAGCTTCACGTTTCCATGCGTCAGGTGAACGGTGCGCGCCACCAGCTCCGGCTCGAACTGTTCCACGCTCTTGAGCACCACCTTCATATATTCAATAATATCGTTGCCCGTGATCACCACCGAACGATCGAAATGATAATCCCGCCACTTCGTCATCAATAATCCGGTGTCTTTGGCCTCATACGTCGGCAATCCCTGAGACGTTATGAATACCCGGGTATGCAGACCGTAAGGCTCCCCCTCAAATACCACCGCTCCGGCGCTGTCCTTATACACCCCCAGCTTCTGCTGCTTACGCACGGTCGCCAGCCCCAACGGTGCCACCTCACTCTCCGGGTAGTATTTCTCGAATTTGGTACCTATCCGTGCATAGAAGGCATCGAAGTATCCGTAGCTCCATTTGCGGCACAGGCGATAAATGGCCTCAATATCGGCCACCGGCAGACCTTTATAGGTATCGACGGATTCAGGCTCCAAGCTCCAAACTTCATAGATAATTCGGTTCAATTGCAGGATATCTAGCTTCGGCTGCGGATCGTGCCCTTCTTCGGATGCCTCCTCGTAAGCCCGCGTGCCAGCCACGTAGGCCTTGGCCATCCAATCAGACCTCTCCGCTTCCGGAATATCGTCCAAGGCTTCCGCCCCGCCCGCACCCAGCTCCGCCAAAATCGCCCACATAGTCTTGGCCACATGCAGACCCACATCTCCGCCGAAGTTCACCCGATGGACCGTTCCCCCTGCCGTTTCGATCAAGTTGGCAATCGCATCCCCGACGACGCTCGTATATAGGTGCCCCACGTGCAGCACCTTAAACGGATTAGGATCAGAATACTCAGCAACCACCGTCTTCCCGGCATATTGTTCCGGCTTGCGTGTCGTGGCCGCCTGCGCGCTCTTGGCCACCGCCCGGTTGCTGAGCGTAATATTGATAAATCCCGGACCGGCCACTTCGACGCTCTCGATATCAGTACTGGCGGCTTTGATTGCCCCGGCCAATTCCTCTGCCGCCTCCCGCGGTGATCGCCCCAGGTCTTTGGCGTATACCATGGCGGCATTTGTCGCGTAGTCACCATGCTTTGAGTCAGCCGTCAGGCTCACATTTAGCCGGCCTGCATCCAGCTCCGGGCCGAATGTATCGGCTACAATCTTGGCAATCAGTTTTTCGAGTTGATTGAGTGTCATATTGAGCCCGATTATATCAGCCTCACGCTTGAACTCATAACCAGTTATAATAAGGCCCATGAAAGTCTTAGCCAAAAACCGACGCGCCAGTTTCGACTACGAGCTCACCGAGCATCTTGTAGCCGGTTTAGTGCTGACCGGCGACGAAGTCAAAAGCCTCAAGTCCGGCTTCGGCAGTCTCAAGGGCTCGTTCATCTCGCTGCGAGATAACGAAGCCTACCTCACAGCCGCCCACATCACCCCGTACTCTCACGCTTCGGACAAAGCCGGCATCGACCCCACCCGCAATCGCAAGCTCCTGCTGCACCGACGCCAAATTGATAGCCTTATCGAACACAAGCAAGCGGGCCTCAGTGTGGTCCCCACTGCCCTGCTTTTGGGTGGCTCTTTGATCAAGATTGAAATCGGTATCGGGCGGGGCAAAAAACGCTACGATAAACGCGAAACCATGAAGCGCCGCGACACCGAAAGAGACATCGCCAGACAGTTAAAGCGCTAATGCTTAGAAATAGGTGCACAACTTGCTTGACGGGGTAAAACCTAAGCGTTAATCTATTTATAGGTACCTGCACAAAAAAAGTACTCAAAACAAAAAACAACAAACTCTCGTCCAGAAACGGCTCTGCAAAGGGCCGTTTCTCTATTTAGCCGGCGACTCAGTGTCAGTTATCGTTTGCGAGTCTAAACTTTTCGACAATGCGTTGTATTCATCCACCGCCACCTGGTAGCTTCCAATATTGGTGTTAATCTGATCTACTAACTTATTTTGCTGTGGCACTAGAGCGTTATATGCCTGGATTTGTCCGCCCGCTCGATAGCCGTCAAGCTCATGATTCATCAAGCTTAACCGGGCCTTCTCGGATCGGATCTTACTCAGCTCCGTTTCCAACTCTATCCGCCTGGTTTCAAAGACTGCCTTATACGCGTTGTGAGCACTCACGATCTGGCCCCGGTTCGGGAACAGTTTAGCGTAATGCGCTTCGAGTACCGGCGATAGATTGGCGTATTCGGTTCCCAAAATTGAATGAAGTTCGTTGGCCTGCTCTCCGGGCTCGGATACCGCGTAGCTGGCCATCCTGTCGCGCAGGTCAGCGTCTGCGACCAGCCCGTACACTCGTTCCAGCTCATTACTCAGCGTAGCGCGCTCAACCGCACTCAGCTTGTCCCACTGAGCGTGGAGCAGCTCATGGGCGCTCACCACGTCCATTTCGGGGGCCAAGCTGGCATTATCAATGTGCAACACATATATTCGACCGTGATAGTAGCAGCCCAACTCGAGCTCGTGAGGGCGGGTATCGCAATCAGTGTTAAAACTCGTTTTACTGTCGAATGCTGGATTCGAGCGATACAGCGTCGCCCGCGCCGATGCGCTGAGGCCGATGCGCGACTCAAAACCCATCAACTCGGCACCGGGCTTATACGTCGACAGCGCGTAGTAATCCATAAGCCCCTCGTAATTGAGGGCACCGATTGCCAACAATCCGATAAACCCAAGCGAGATTAAGGTTCCTCCCCCCAAGATGTTTGAGCGTGGTTGCATGATTGCCTCACTTTACCCTTTCGGCCGTCTCACGCACAAGCCCACAACTCAAACCGCCCGTGCTTGCAATCTCCCCCATTACAGATAAGATAACCAATTGATTTTTTCACTTTAATGCCTCCCTAATGAGGGCCCAAGCGAGCACCATGCTTCTCATCCGCAAACCACTGTCCGCCTATCTAGTGCAGCCCAGCACCAACCCTCACTTTTTACAGTCATGGGCTGGCTTTCAAACGAAATTCATCGACATTAGGCGGCACAATCCCAACCTGCTCAAGCGCGCTGCCGCAGCGATGCTGATTTGGTGCGTCAGTATTGGCACATTGCAGGCCGTCTACGACCTTGGGAGAGGTAAACCCATCTCTTACTGGGCTCACGCCAATTCCAGCCTCTCAGCGGCCGCCACAGCGACTACCGTGAATACCCCCTCGCTCGCAACGGCCGTACACGCCGCAATATTACCGAGCGGTCCCAGCGGCCAACTTCTTCCCCCCGGCAGCATGGCCCCAGATCGCACCTACGCAAATTCCTACGCCTCGGGCCAATGTACCTGGTACGTCGCCGGCCGCCGCCAAATTCCCCCTCATTGGGGTAATGCTGCCTCGTGGTATTACCACGCCACCTCGCTCGGCTGGAGCGTCGGCACCGTGCCGGCCGTGGCGGCCGTGGCTTGGACTTCGGCAGGATTCTATGGTCACGTCGCTCTCGTGGAGCAAGTTTCGGCCAACGGCTCCATGGTTTACGTTTCCGAGATGAACTACCGCGGCGTTGGCGTCAAAAGCACTCGCTGGGTATCTTCCAAGCAATTCAAATACATCTACTAAGCCCTTCGGCTTCTGCTAAAATACCCGCATGAAACTATTATGGCGCTATCCGGAATTATTTTTGCTCACCGCTATTGCCGTCCTCACCCGATGCTGGTCATTATTCACCCCCGCCGCCGTCGTTTTCGATGAAGTCTACTTCAAGGTCTACGCGGGCGACTACTTAACCGGCTCCTACTACTTCGATCCCCACCCGCCGTTGGGCAAACTCCTGCTCGCCGCCTGGGCCTGGATAACCCATCAAGATCCCGCCACCCTCACCGGCGGCGACCCGGCCGTAGTCTTGCGCGTACTGCCGGCGATTGCCGGTGCCCTGATCATTCCTGTCTTCTACTTGTTTCTGCGTCAACTAGGGGCCTCCCGCCGCGTCTCCACCCTCGGGGCCGCCGTGCTCCTGCTCGACAATGCCCTATTGGTAGAATCACGTTTTATTCTGATCGACAGCATGCTGATATTATTCGGCCTGGCCGCTGTCACCTGCTTTTTGGCCGCCCGGCGTCACAGTGGCCGACTAAGATTCAGCCTCATCGCCGCCAGCGCCCTCCTGGCCGGACTTGCCGCCAGCACAAAATGGACCGGACTCACCGCACTGGGCCTTATCGGACTCATCTGGCTCACCGATCAATTACGCCGCCGCCATCACATCTCCTGGCGGACTCGCATTCTGGAAGTATTTACCCTAATTCTCATCCCCATACTCACCTATCTGACCGTCTTCTGGATTCATTTCGGGCTGCTGCACCACAGCGGGCAAGGTGACGCCTTTATGTCGACCCGTTTTCAATCCACGCTCATCGGCAATGCCAGCTACGACCCGTCCGTTCATATGAGCTTCTGGGATAAATTCATTGATCTCAACCACGCCATGAGCGCCTCAGAGGAAGGCCTCAAAACCGCCACCCACCCCTACGGCTCCAAATGGACCAGCTGGCCGCTCATGACACGCTCAGTCTACTATTGGCAGGGCGACACCGCCGCCAACGGCACTCAGGGCAATATCTACCTGCTCGGCAATCCCGTGATCTGGTGGGGAATCCTCGTCATCATCGCTGCCGGCGCTAGCGTGTCATCTAAGTCTCTGCAGCGGTTGCGGCCGTACCGTTTCGCGCTTGTCTTTCTGGCCATCGGCTACGCCATGAATTTTTTCCCCTTCAGCCGGATCGTCAGGGTCATGTTTCTGTATCACTATCTGTTCGCCTTCATCTACAGCCTGGCTTTTACCGTCATCTTCCTCGGAGCGCTGGCAGACTGGATGGACGACTCGATGTCTTTCTGGACGTTCTCCAGCCGCACCTCGCGCAATCTCTATATCGGGGTTCTGGCGGCAACCGTAATCGGTTTTATCTACTTTGCGCCGCTCAGCTACGGTGTACCGCTCACACCAGGAGAATTGGCTGGCCACATGTGGCTGCCCACCTGGCGCTAATTACGCCAAATTAGCCTTCGTTTCTACGTAAATTTATCAGTTCTTTAATGGCTCGCGCGATCACGCTCGGGCGCGCGCCGGACGGAGCACCGCCCCGTCTCGCATAATGCTCCACCGCCACCTCTTCCCACTTGCACCCCGAGGCGCGAAGCTTCATGAGCAGCTCAGCCGAAATCACGGCACCCCGGGCTTGCAGCGGGCGCAATCCCCGAACCCGCTCAGTTCGAAACAGTTTAAATCCGCAATCTAGGTCACGCACATCCAAGCCCAAAATCACTCGCACCGCGCGTCCCCACGCCCACGCATTCAGGCGTCGGCCCAGATGATCATGCCTCCGGCGCCGATAACCCAGAACCGCGTCAACCCGCCCGGACGGATCGATAAACCGATCAATGTCCCCGAGGTCAAACTGCCCATCCGCATCGGTATAACACACCCATCGATACTTCGCTGCCTCAAACCCGCTCACCAACGCCGCCCCGTACCCGAGATTGTGCGGATGATGCACCACCTTCACATGCTTGTCTAGGCGGGCGTAATCATCGGCAATTGCAGCCGTACCGTCCGTACTACCATCGTCCACCACAATTACCTCATAGCTCTCCAGATCCAGCGACTCGAGCACCGACAATGCATGCTCAATAACCCCCGGCAGCGCCTGCACCTCATCGAATACAGGGAAAAAGACACTTAAGCTTACCCAAGGTGTTTTCATATGGCTAAGCATATCTTATTTGAGCCTCGTAACCTATAAATACTGCCTGGTGCTAAAATAAACCTCATGATGAGTCTGATTTATCTCGCCTCAGCCCTGGCCCTGGGAATTGCTATCACCCGGCGCCTCAAACTTAGCCTGTTGGCGTTCGAAATTCCTGCCCTTAGCATTGCCCTGGGGCTGCTGCTATGGACCTGGCTGTCGTTCCTCTGCGCCCTGGTGATGCCCTACTATTTGAGCCTGCCGGCCACCGTGGCTTTAGCCGGCGTAGCCAGCATTTGGCTATGGCAGACCAGCCACCCCATCCAGATCCGCCGCCTTCCCGGCACCTCCTTGGCCTGGGCAGCCTGGGGCGCGTTTACTACTGCAACTACCGCCCTCATCGGCTGGCTTATGTGGACGCACGATCTCGTCCCGCACAACGGCGGCCTCTACTCCGCCAACTCCACCTGGGCCGATTTTGGCCTCCATGCCAGCCTCATCAGCCACTTCGCCGCCGCCAACCGTCTCCCGCTCGATTTCCCCATTGCCGCCGGCGCCCATCTCACCTTCCCCTTCATGATCGACCTGCTCTCAGCCTGGCTCTTGCGCGGCGGCTGGAGCCTGCAGCTGGCGATATTCATCCCTTCTGTGCTGCTGGTTTGGGCCTTCCTTCAGCTCATCCTCGGATTCGGCGTCAGGCTGTTTGGGCGCATCGGCGGTGCCATATTCGGACTCACGCTCGCCCTGCTGTGCGGCTCAGCCGTGGGTATCTTCACGGCCGCCGGCGACCTGCAGTCCAGCGGTCAGAGTCTTAGCGCGTTTCTCGCTCATCTGCCGCAAGACTACACCGCCCTCACCAGGCCCAATGCTCAGCTCACCAACTTCCTCGTCGACATCCTGCTTCCCCAACGCGCCTTCCTGATGGGCCTGACTACCTTTGGGGCCGTCCTGATCCTGTTTACCGAGCTGCGCCGCCACCATCGGCGCGGCCTCGCAATCTTCACCGGCGGGCTCATCGGGCTGCTGCCGCTGGTCCACGCCCACACCTTCGTAGTCGCAGGAAGCCTGGTAGCCGCCTTCTGGATCGAAGCCGCCTTCAAACCCAAGCAATTCAAGCCCACCGGCACCTGGCTCACCGTCGGCCTCACCGCCCTACTCGTGGCCGCCCCGCAAATAGCCTGGCAGATCCTAGCCAACCAAACCGGCACCGGCGGCCATTTGGCTCTGGGCTGGACGCTTCTGCCCAGTGAATCAATAGTCTCGTTTTGGACGCATAATTACGGCCTCACCGGTCTACTGATAGTCGGGGTAGCCGTTCTCGTCTTCACCCGCCACCCGCTCCGCCGCTTCGCCGTCTGGTTTGCTCCAATCTTGGCCGTATTCATCTTCGCCAACGTCTATTCTCTCCAGCCATTCGCCTACGACAACCTCAAGCTCATCCTCTACGTCTACCTGTTCACCTATATTTTTGCCGGTTATGGCGCTCTTTGGATGATTCAGCGAAGCCGCTGGACGGCCCTGCCCATTGCTCTCGTCTGCGTATTAATTACTGCCAGCGGCACTCTCGCTGTAGCCAGGGAGTTCCAGCACCAGGACCAATTCGCCAGCCCCGACGATATCGCCCTCGCCGGCTGGGTCACCGGGTCCACTCTGCCCGCCGATGTTTTTCTCACCACCGATCAACCCAATCAGCCGGTAGCCACGCTCGCCGGGAGGTCAATCGTAGTCGGCTACCGCGGCTGGCTCTACAATTACAATCTCAACTATCAGCCCCGGCTCGATACTGTCGCCTCCGCCCTACGCGGTGATCTCAACTCAAACAACCCCTACGGGGCCGGCTACCTCGCCGTTAGCAGCTCCGAGCCGCCCGAGTGGATAATTGACCAGTCGCGGCTAGGCTCCGTATATTCACTTGTTTATTCGAACCCCAGCTGGACAGTCTACCGCCTCCCCTAACTTTCAAACGCTCACCCTGTAGACGAATCGAGCAGCAAAAGTTAACATAAGAGACATGGATACTGCTCAACGCGACGATATCGAAGCTTCAACCGAAGGATTTGCCCTCCAGCTCGGATTACCCTACTTCGATACCCGTCCCAAAATTGACATCAAACCGCTCGTCGGCAAGCTCACCCTTGTCGGCATGGAGGCCTATGGCATCGTTCCCCTTCAGCTAGAGGGCAACGTATTTACAATCGGCACCAGCGAAGAAACCGACCGCGACCAGCTCGAATCGCTGCGTCACCGCCTGGCCGGCTACCAGGTTCAATTCGCTTTTATCTCGCAATTTGGCTGGAACCGCCTATTCAACCGCTTCTCGGTCGCCAGCAACAACGACATTCTCGACAGCGGCAACTTTACCGCTATCAACCAGCAATTGCTCAATATTGAACCAAAATATATGTTCGAGCCTCTCGCCCAACTCGCCTTCCAGGTAGGTGCCTCAGACATCCACATAGAGCCTTCCGAGTACGATGCCAGGATTCGTTTCCGCATCGACGGCACGCTCCACCCCATTACCACCCTGCCCAAGGATCGTTACGATCTCTTTGCCTCCGACCTGCAAATGCGCGCCGGCGTGAAATGGGGCGGCGACGACCCTCAGGGCGGTCGAGTCAGCCTCAATATCATCAATGACGATGGCGATGAGGCCCAGCTCAACATGCGTCTCGAAACTATCCCCTCTCTCCATGGCGAAGATGTGGTAATCCGGTTATTTAACCTCAGTATTAAATACCTAACGTTGAAGAATTTACAACTTTCTAAGCATCATCAGGAAGTATTATTGCGCTGCGTGGCTCACCCCAGAGGCATGGTAATGGCCGTGGGGCCTACGGGATCAGGCAAAACGTCCACTCTGTATTCAATCATGAACCACCTCAACAATCCCGAGATCAAGATAGTTACCCTTGAAGATCCTATCGAATATGAGCTCGACGGCATATCCCAGGTACCCGTGCGTTCCGACGACCAAGAGCTCTTCATGAACAAACTCCGTGCCGTCTTACGCGAAGATCCCAACATCATTATGATCGGTGAAATCCGGGATGCTGACACCGCCAAAACCGCCCTCCAGGCCGCCCTCACCGGCCACCTAGTGCTCTCGACCTTCCACGCCACCAACGCCTCGGCCGCCATCTCACGCCTCATGGACATGATTGGCGAAAATGCCTTGTTGGCCTCCTCCGTTAAGCTGATCATGGCTCAACGCCTTGTCCGCAAACTCTGCGACGTCTGCAAAAGCCACAGCCTTGCCACCAAAGCCGAGCTGCTCCAGATCAAGACGGCTCTCGATGGATTGCCCGAATCAGACTATCCATCTCTTGAGGGTCTCAAACTCTCGAAGCCGGTCGGCTGCCCCGCCTGCCATCACTTCGGATACAGCGGCCGGATCAACATCGTCGAGCAGCTCGAAATTACTCCGAAAATGGAAGCCCTCATCGCCAAAGGCACCGCCACCACTTCAATCGCCATCGAACAGGCCGCCGTCAAAGAAGGTATGGTCACCATTCTGCAGGACGGCGTTCTCAAAGCCCTCCAAGGCATCACCACTCTCGAAGAAATCTACGTCCAAGTCGGCGAATAATTCCGCCGCCTCAGCTTTAGAATCCAGGCAGTACCTTCGTGTCCTGCAGCTCTGCCGGTACCGGATACCACTTCGGCGAACAGCCGCCGATGAGCAGACTAGGAGTCGATAGTACTGTTGCCTGCGTGGCAGCCACACTACAAGTCGGATGTTCAAACCCCAACCACTGGCCCACCACATGGTTAATCAATTCCGTACGATAGCTGGTAGTATCTCCGGCCCAGCTCGAGGGAGCTTTCGCCCAGTTGTCGATTGCAATGGCCAGATCGTTATGAATTCTACAAGTCGATTGATGCTCACAGGCAGGATCCAGCGCCGCCATCACCGCTGTATTTGCCAGCCTCACGGTGAAATTACAGCCTGTCTTAGCTAGCGCAAAGTGCAACTTGCCGCCCAAGGTCCAGCTACCGCCAGCCCCCAGCGATGCAGCCGTAGCCGTGGCCAAAGTTGGCGCCGCGCCGGCAGTTTCATCGAGACAATAACTATAACTCGCCGCAGGACCGACCGCCGCCAGACTTCCCTGCGTCGGGCCGGCCGTTGGCTTCTTCGTTGAAGGCGAAAACGATACCCCCTGGCGCGCGTTGAGCGCCGCCACCACCGCGTTCACGGTTCCCGAACGGTCGAATGACCCCGGAATCGTTGCAACAAATACAGCAACCCCGGCAGTATCTACCGTAATGCCCTTACTCGGACCCTGGAATACCACCCAGCTCGCAATTTGAGCCGGCGTGGGTGAATATTTAGCCTTTTTTATCAATATCTGAACATTCGTTGTAATCATTGCCTGCGCTTGAGTTGCCTCATTGGCATAATCAGCCGCTACCACGCTTGGTTCCAGCCGAACCGGATTAATACTGACCGTAGCTACATGGCCGTACGCGGCGCGAATCGCCGCTGCAGCCGCCGCTCGATCTAGATGCACTCCGGACTTATCCGCCAATACAAATACGTCGACACCGTGAATCATTACCGCCGCGTTGCTCGGCGTACGCTCAACCGCCGCCGCCAAGACCGCCACCGACCTGTCTACGGCATCATCGCTCAGCACAAATACCGGCGATATGGGCTTGGCAAAGAATGATCCGACTACTCCCGCCAAAGGTAGTGGCGTCAAGCGTCCGGCCTCACGTACATTGCGCTCGAGGTCAGCGTTGGTTCCGGACCCCACTTCGCCTAACGCTAGTGAATAGTGTCCCGCTCCCAACACCGCCGATAAAGCCGGCTTCGGTATGGCTTGTGGGAGCTTTTGATGCAGCTCATCAAACGTCCATCCTCCCACCGCCAGGTTATCAACGTGCACGCCCGGGTATACCCGATTCGCGTAAAACGTCCCGGCAGCTAGGTTGAGACCAACAAACAATCCGAGTCCGGCCAAGCCAATTGCCCAAGCCTTGGCCATGCCCTTTTCGACCACCCTTGCGCCCGTCGACACCGTTGGCATCACGCTTGCGGCCACCCGCGCGTTTGGCGTCGGATCCGGCACGGCCTCCGGGACAGGCGCCGATGCTGATGCAGGCACCAAAGCCGGCACCGAGATTGGCGCCGGGTGCTCTATCGGTATCGGTACCGGCATCACCAATGCTCCATTGGTCGCAACCGGCCGTGGCGGTGCCATCACTGCGCGTAACGACAAAAACGTGTGCCCTGGCTTCTTCGCCGGCTCGCCTGCAGCTACGGGCACCTCTTCCGCCGCCCCAGCCGTATCTTTAAAGACAATATCGCCGTCCGTCGCATCCAACAACGCCCGCTTTAAGAGCGGATCGGTAGTATCTTCAAATTTGAGTGCCTCGGAATTATCTGCCGACGTCACGCGCTGCGCTTCGCCGCATTGCAAACAAAACATCTCCCCTGCTACGGGTAATAATATTGCTTGGCATACAGAACATTTCATAAGGTTTGTTTTTGGGTAATCTTCTTATGTCTATCCTAGCACAAACCGCATCAATTCGTACCTATTTGTACCCGAGTTGCCCCAGCCACACCATCGCCCCGCGAATTCCCCCCTCATCACCGAGCGTAGCCAGTTCCAGCCTGGGCCATTGCTCGAGCACATTCGGCAGCTCATGAAGGGCCTCTGCTACCCCCTCAACCTTGATATCGCGCATCATACTGCCGCCAATCACCACCAATTCCGGGTTCCAATACAGAATAGTGTTGTAAATTCCGACCGCCAGTGAGCGCTCAAGTTCCCGCCAAACGGTCTCATCATGAATATCGTGCGGCAATTTGCCCGTCCGCTTCTCCAGAGCAGCTCCGCCAATTAACGGCTCAAGCGACTGCGGCTCCCCATCAACATTGCCCACAATCTGCTTACCCAGCTCATAACGCCCCACCGAACGATCCACCTCACCGTCCAGCAAGCGCACCGCGTTCACGCCCGTACTCACGGTATAATACGCCATAATGCCCTTAGTCGTTCCGGAGCCGTACTTCGCCTCACCGAGCCCGCACAGCTCAACGTCGTTAGTGATGTGCACGGGGCAATCAAATAATTCCTTCAGCTCTTTTAGCAGTAGCTGTCCGCGCCAATGAGGCAAGTTGGTTGCCACCACCAATTCACCGTCTTCGCCCTGCAATTGGCCCGGAAATCCGCCCGCCACCGCATCAATGCGCTGACCCTTGACCACTTCTTGGAGCGTCAGCAAAAATTTGCCAAATCCCGCCGCGCTGCGATCGGTCGACACGCGCAGCACCTCTCCGATCACGCCATTTTCTGCCAAAGCTACCCGCATTTTGGTACCGCCCAAATCAAAAATCAAAATCATGACTTATCCCCCTGCATCAGTTCATATACTCGGCCTTCGTACGACCCCAATTCCAGCTCTCCCGCAACGCCCGACAGGCCATCCCCTTCAACTTTATGTGTTCCGGCCACCCACTTGCCCACTTGTCCGCGCAAAGTAACGGTTGCCGGATTGAAATCAAAATTCAACATCACCAAAAATTTCTGCCTTTCGGTTTCTCTCACGTACCCATAGACATAGCCGTTACCAAGATCAACCGAACGGTAATCGCCCTCAATCAGTGCCGGCGACTCCGCTCGTAAATGTATCAAGTGTTGATATAAATTCAACGATGACTCCGGATCACGCCGCTCACTCTCAACATTTAGGCTGGCGGAAGCCGACCCCATTGGCAGCCATGGCGTCGCATCGGTAAATCCGCCGCCATTCTCGCTATTCCAGGGCATCGGCGTACGTTCCGGATCGCGGCCATACCCCCGGCCCGTTACCCGCTGCTCCCAGGGATCGCGAACCTCAGTCGGTCCGATCGGAGTGTCCGGCAGCCCCAACTCTTCACCGTAGTAAACCACCGCGAGACCACGCATCGTCATTTCGAGCACCGCCATCAGCCTGGCTCTTTCCGGGCCCAACCTCGAAACCAACCTATGCCGGTCATGGTTCCCCAGCACGTAATTTGGCCAGTCTTCCGGTCCGAGTATGGCTTCATAAGAATCAATAAAATCCCGGTACGCCACTGCGCTCCAAGGCAAACCGATCAGATTGAAATTGAAAGGCGCATGCACCGGATGACGTACGCAAGCCCCGTACATTTTATGCAGGCCCGGCACATTCAAATATGCCTCACTCAGCAGGAACTTATTCTCCTTCTCGGCCAGTACATCACAAAACGACCCGAGCACGTTGCTCAGCTCTCTCTGGCCCGAGCTGTGAATCCGGATGAATTCATCGCCCGGATCGTTCACTCCCGCCCGCCAGTTCGGATTCGGCGCATCATCGCGCAGCTGATCATCCTTCACCAAGCCCATCACCGCGTCGGTACGGAATCCATCCACCCCTTTATTCAGCCAAAACCTCAATACATCGAACATCGCATCCCGGACGTCCGCGTTGCGCCAGTTCAAGTCCGGCTGCTGGGGCAAGAAAGTATGCAAATAGTACTGGCCCGTCTTCTTATCCAAACTCCAGGCCGGCCCGCCGAAATAACTCACCCAATTATTCGGGTATCCGCCATCCTTGCCCGGATCGGCCCAAATATACCAGTCACGTTTGGGATTATCCTGACTGGCGCGGGACTGAGTAAACCATTTATGAAGCTCAGAGGTATGATTGGGCACAAAATCCAACAGCAATTTCACGCCGCGCTCATGGGCCTTCTCCAGCAACTCATCAAAATCAGCCATCGTCCCAAACCGCGGATCAATCGCCGTATGATCGGCCACATCGTAGCCCCAATCCGCCATCGGCGATAAATATATCGGCGACAACCACAGCGCCGTTATGCCGAGCGAGTCGGAATTACCATTATTTAGGTAGTCCAGATGATCAATAATACCGCGGATATCACCGTAGCCATCGCCATTCGAATCAGCAAAGCTTAAGGGGTACAAATGGTAGAGCGTCGCTCGGCGATACCACGGATCTTTTGGTGGTGGTTCCATTGATCCATTGTATCAAACCGTAACCACTTCACAAATTGCTGCCAAAATTACAGCAATGGGCGTTTTGGTAGAGCCGTATTTAGCTTAATACCGACCTTACGCAGAGTTTTGCGCGGATTGCGAACCAACTGCGTCAGCGGCGATACCGCCACCACGCTGCTTCGGATCACCGGCAGCTCATCCGGGCCCAAATACTTCTGACAAAAGTACGAAAATACCGCGTTCGTCCAACCAAACCCGGACTGCGACGGGTAGACACCCTCTACCGGCTCATCTTCGATCTTTACGACGTTATATTTCTCATAAAATTCACCCGTGGCTTCAAATTGTACCAAGTTGGCGTTGATCCATTTACGGGCAATCCTCTCCGCCTGCTCGTGGTAGCCGTATCGCTCCATCGCCTGAGTGGCAATCATTTGGAGCGGCGCCCAACCATTGGGATACGCCCATTGGGTAGGTATCTCCGATCTGATGTGCGGCTTTTCGGCGCTCGTGGTCAAACCCCCGGCACTCTCGAACCGGTCCAAATGTTCCATGATCTTGGCAGCCGTTTCGGCGCTATCCATTCCGGCCCACATCGGGTAAAACGCCGCCAGAGAAAATACCGGGCTATGCTTCGATGTCATGTAGTTGTAGTCAAAGTAAAAGTTTTTGTCTTCATCCCACAGGTACTTATCCATGCTCGCTTTGCGCGACATTGCCCGCTTCGCCCACTCATGAGCTTCCTCGGTATAGCCCAATATCTTGGATGATTCCTCGAAATCCCGCTCGTATTTATACAGCAGCGCGTTCAGGTCCACCGGCAGATATGACAGCGCTTTGCGCTCAAACCTAGTCGTCATATCCCAGCCGCTCTCGGCCTCGGCCAGATCGTCCAACACGTTTATATCGTAAAACCTCGACAGCCCGTGAAACACTTGCCGCCAGCTTGGCTGAGTTGTGCCCATCCATACGGTCCGATACTCATTCTTGGCCACCGTGATCGCCTGCTCCAGCCAGCGCTTATCCTTTTCGATCTTGTACGCATCCATAATAAAGCTCGACAAAAACGGCGGTTGCGACCGGCCGGTCATGTAGAAGCGTCCGGAATTAGGAATTACCGCAAACCGTCTCATCATCGTAATCAAGTTATCGGCCATACCCCGTACTCGATGTTCCCTCGGTGTACCGAGCAGACCCTGAGCAATAAAGTAACTATCCCAGTAGTACATTTCATCAAACGCAAACCCGGTATCGTTCCGTGCGCTCGGGATGAAATACGGCTCGGGCAAGCCAATGAGAGTCCCGTCGTCATGAGGATTATAGCGTTCGAGTTTCTTCCAATAAACGTCGATATACTCGAGCGACGGCCGCAATCGTTCCTGAGTAAATACCGGACCCAGTTGTGTAGTTGTCGTGCTCATTCCAAATAGTCGTCCCGGCGATGCTTATGTTTAATAATGTATATCTTCCCGACCCGCCTGCATAGCAATGTCTGGGATACTGTAAACAATAAGCGTCCCGGCACTCGTGCAAACGACCCTCGGGACGCATCTCTTTAACTCCAAACTACCCGCCGACAGTAGTGGTGTCAACCCGTAAAACGATATGGCTCCCTATTGCGTCGGGGTAGCATCCGCGGACGTAAAGATCGTCTTAATCTTGTCCGAAATCGTTGTAAAATTTCCGCCAATCGGCAGCAGATCGCTCGAACCATATGGATCGCCGCGTAGGTACCCGCCGAGCGACGTCGATAGCACCAGGTCTACTGGCTGATTGGCCGAATCCGTCCGCCAGCTATTGGCCAGTTCGAGCAGTTGGAACAACCCCAGGTCGGTCTTAATACCTTTGCTCGTTGCGTCTGCCAGACGCTTTAGTTTGGTCGGGCTCAACAGCAGTCGCGGATCCATCAGCTTCGGCCGCAGGAGCGACAACAGTTCCTGCTGTCTGGCCGCCCGGCCAAAATCATTCCCGCAGGTGCCTTTGCGGCAGCGTACATACTGCAGCGCCACGGTTCCGTTCATGTGCTGCAGGCCCGGCTCAATATCCAATCCGCAGACTTTGTACTGATTGTCGTCGCACGGGTATTCGCTGTCGACCAGCCGGTCCTTCACATTAACGTCCACCCCTCCCACCGCATCCACCAAATCCTTGAGACCGCTGAAGTTCGTCTTCACGTAGTAATTAATCGGCACATCAAATGTGTCACTCACGGTCTGTTCCGCCAGAGCCACTCCGCCGAGCGCATTGGCAGTATTGATTTTATTATAGCCAAATCCCGGTACCGACACCCGCAGGTCCCGTGGAATACTAATCTCGGCCATCCGCTTGGTTCGCCCGTCCAGGCTCAAAAGCATCATGGTATCCGATAGGTTCTCGCCCGCATGACCCGGATCCCCCACGCCCAGGACGAGCACGTTCGTCCGCCCGTTCACATCCGCCGCCAAAGCACCAAGTTGCATCGAATTCGTAGATATTTTTACAACTATAGACCCCAAGTAGGCGGCATATGCCAGCGCCGCAGCCAACAATAATAGGACCAAAACCAGTAGCATCCGCCCCCAGCCGCGTTTGCGTCTTGGCAGCTTAGCCACCCGCCGCGGCGCTCCGAGCGGCCTATAACCATCCTCCCCTGGCCCGCCGGCCGCGGATTGAGGTGTATATGGACTCGCATCCGGATGCTTGAAACGTCCTGCTTCCTGCTCGGGATCAGTTTCCATGCACTTTTGCTCCTTGTAGTGACCTACTTAGTTATGGCCGCCCCGTACAGTTCGGAGCCTCACGCGTAATCGTAACACAATGAATTAGGGCAATTGCTGTTTGGAGAAATCAGCCATGCCTATTCCCCCGCTCGAATTACGAAAAAGCTCAAACAGCACCTTGGTATGTCCGACCGTAAACGTCACAAAATTGACCTCATTAATAGTCTCCACCACCGGCATGGTAGCCTCGTCGACCGTCACCCCATACCCATCTTTGGCCACCGCCCTGAGGATATCAACCACCAGCGTATCGTCGGGTGGCAGCGACGGATCAAATTCCACCCGTTTCATATTTCGACTCGTGAGATTTGATATGCCGTAAAGATACTTACCCAAGTTACCGCGCACCACGTGGACTGGCGCTGGTGTAGCCGCAGGTGCTTTCGGGATAAGCTCCAGCCCGCCGGCCGCAACAAACAACCCCCCGACAACAAGCGCCGTCACTATGGCTCCCAGACAATACCGCCAACGCTCCGTCATTGTACCGACACCAGTTCGACATCAAACACCAATACCGAGTTTGCCGGTATCCCATTGTATACCGTCGCACCATAGCCCTTGGACGGCGGCACAATCACCCTGCGTTTCCCGCCCGCCTTCATTCCCAATAAACCCTCTTCCCAGCCCGGAATAACGTGATGATCACCTTCCTTGAAGCTAAAGCTCTGGCCACGCGAATACGATTCGTCAAACAGTTTGCCATTCGTCAGCCACCCCCGGTAATTCACGGTCACTATACTGCCCGCCGCCACCGCCGCGCCCTGACCGGCCACAAAATCTCCGTACATTGCCGTCTCGCTGCTGCTGTACTTCTCGTACTTACTCAGCTCATCGGCATTCGGGGTGGCGCTCGGGGCCGCCGTACGCGAGTCGGAACCGCTATTGGTTTTTGAGTTATCCGGCAACAGCATCTGCGTACCGCCGCCGTTGGCACCCACCGACTCTGGGCTAGCCACCCTTAAGCCCGGCTCGACGGCCGGAACAGGCGTAGGCGAGGTATCGAGCGCCACTAAGCCGGGTTTAGCCGATACCGGGACGTTATCACTTCGTTGCCAGTAGAGCACACCAACAACACCCAGCCCCACGAACACCCCCGTGACCACCGCCAAACCCCCGACTTTATACATCTTAAGCATTATGGCGATTGTAGCAGATCACCGGCCCCTACGTGCGCTCTCGCGGAGACTGTCTTATGATCTGCCGATCATCCACCATCAGATAGGATATTACTCCGGCCAAAACAGCCAAAACCGCACATAATATTGCTGCAAAACGGTAGGAATTCGCCGCCCCAAACAGCCCCAACAGCCCGATCACAAATAATCCCGCCACCCGCGACACGGCATTATTCACTCCCGAGGCAATTCCCGAATCATTAGTATCCACCGAACCCATCACCGTTGCCGTCAGCGGCGCTACCGTGAGCGCCAGCCCCAACGCGAACAACGCCAGGCCGGGAAATACGCTAATAAAGTACGGCGCCGACTTGCCCATCACCGCCAGCATAGCAATCCCCGCCCCGGCCAATAACGGACCGGCCGTCATCAGCCTCCTGGGCCCGTGAGCGCCTGCCCACGCTCCCGCGCGCGACGACACCAGAAACAGGATAATCGTGATCGGCAGCAGACTGGCTCCCGCTTGGAGCGTGGTGTAGCCGGCCGTCGTCTGCAGATAGATTGCCAACGAAAACAAGAAGCCGCCGAGCGCGCCGTACATGGAAAACGTTGTAATATTTGCTGCTAAAAAGTTTCGTGACTTAAATAAATCCAACTTTAGCATGGGGTCAGCGTGCCGCTTTTCATACCACCCAAAACCGAGGATTATGCCTATACCAAAGGTAATGGCCGTTAACTCGCCGACAGCCCAATGCGACCCCGGGCCCTCAATCAACGCGTACGTGAGACTCCCCAAACCAACCATAGCCAGAGTCGCCCCCACCCAGTCCACCCTACGGCTGCGATCGCCGGTATGCTCCACCATACCGGCCCGCGCCATCACCAACGTCGCCAACACCAGGGGTACATTAATAAAAAATATTAATCGCCACGAGCCAACGTCCACTAAATACCCGCCAAGCAGGGGCCCGGCCGCCGTTACAATTGCCGAAAAAGCCGTCCACCGACCGATCGCCGCCGCCCGCATGTGAGGCTCAAAGTTAGTATTAATAATCGCCAGGCCGCTCGGCACGAGCAACGCGCCAAATATCCCCTGAACCACTCGCAAGATGATCAGAGTCTCCTGGTTCGGCGCCAGGCCGCACAATAACGATGCCGCCCCAAACCCCGCCAGCCCCGTGAAGTACACCCGGCGCTGACCGAAGATATCGCCCAACGACCCTCCGAGCAGGATCAAGGCCGACAAGCTGAGCAGATAGCCGTCCACAATCCACTGCAGCGCCGAGAAGCTGGCATGCAAATCAAGCCCAATCCTCGGCAGGGCCAAGTTCACTACCACTCCGTCGAGGATCACAATACCGCTCCCAAGGATGGTTGCCGCCAAGGTGAGTTGCTGCTTGCGTGTCATTAGCAAATTTTAGCACGCCAATGAGGCTATAATGGAGCAATGTCTCACTACGACCAATTTGCCCCCTTCTACGACACCGTCATGGGTGACCGTGGCGATGTTATCGATATAATTTCGGATGCCATCACCCACCACCATCCCGCCGCCAAATCCCTGCTCGAGCTTGGCTGCGGCACCGGCAGTATCATGGCAGGATTCGCCGACAACTTTGAACTTCACGGCATCGATCAATCCGCTAATATGTTGCAAATTGCACAACACAAGCTTCCATCCGCCACCCTTCACCAAGGCACTATTGCCGGCTCCGAATTGCACCAGCAGTATGACGTCATCATTTGCGTTTTCGACACCCTGAACCATCTCACCGATTATTCCGATTGGCAAAAACTCCTTGCTAGCACCAAAAAACATCTGTGTTCAAATGGTTTATTCATTTTCGATATGAACACTATCGGGCGCCTGCAGACCCTCTCGTCCATCCCGAGTTTCATTCAGGACTTCAAAACCGGCACCATGGAAATGATCATCGAACCAGTTGCTGCCAATGAAGTTATCTGGCACGTCACCATCCAAGAGCCTGCCGCCGACGGCGCCATCCAGGTCTACCAGGAGCGCGTGCATGAGGCATCATTCCCCATAGACCAAGTCACCGCCGAGCTGGCAACCCGATTTGAAGTTCTCGAGCGTTTTGACTCCAACCACGAGCAGCCCACCGACAGCTCCGATCGCGTCTACTTCGTCTGCCGCTAAGGTTATTGGCAAAAAAGCCAATGTATAAATATTACCCAGACCCTAGGATAGTATCCAATAAGTCCGGGGAGATTGAGATGGAACGCGAAATAACCAAGCAGGAATTAAATAAACCCAAGCAAAAAACCAAGCGAAAGTCCGCCAAACCGACGCTCGCATTTGGAGAGCGCATTGAATACAGCCGAGAAAACACTAGCGCCAACCAGGAGCTCACCGACGAGTACGGTGAGATGATCTACCGAGACCACGACGAGTTCGGGGAGTGGCTCGACCGCCACCAGTAAGGTTACTAGCCTCGGCGCATATACATATACCAGGCCAGAAATACCACCAGTACCACCAAGAAACCAATTCCGAAGAGCTTAATCGGCACATTCGCCAATATCGGCGCTCCGGTTGAGCTTGCCTGTGCGAGCCCCGAATCTGTCATAACTGCTAACCCCACCATGACCTTCTCCCATCAACCATTACCATTATCTTAACAGTAACCCCGCGTTCAGCGGGGATCTGAGTGGTCGTACACCTACGCCCTTTACATAGCCATGATATGCATCTTAAGATAAGAAGTTTGATATTTATAATGATTTGTGCTATTATAGTATTAATTCAGCACCCCTGAATTTCCCCGCTCTTTCACTCTCCCGCACCAACGACCCTCTGGAGGTCAGTATGCCCGAAATCCTGCCCCGTGTTTTCTCTGTTCTGGTACTCGACAACCCTGCCGCGTACGAGTTCGACAAATGCGCGAGCATTCTCAGCGATCACCTCGGCTACCCCGTCCAACTCCAAGTGACGGCACCGAAGTTCGAAGACAGATTCAACTCTGCCAGAGGCTTCTACGTATCCGAATGGATCCGCGAGCATGCCAGCGACGCACAGGCATACGGCGCGATCTTCGTGGGCAACAACCTGCGCATCGGTGAAGACATCGTCGACGCGCTCCCCGTGGCTGTCCTTCCCAGGACCATGATCACCTGGAGCTCTCTCTACCCAGGCGCCGAGCGGGTGTATGCAGACCGCAAATGCAGCCACTTCGCCGAACGCGTCAATCTCGACGCGATTGTGGGCTTCCTGGAGAACATCATCACCCAGACGGCTGCCTAGCCGTCTACTCCGGCCCTGAAGCATCGTACGTACGTTCGACCCTTCGGGGCCGTTCGCACGTCTGGACGCAATTTGTGGTACAGTTGCGTAACTTTTCGCAGCAATAAGCGCTGCCAATCGAGCACCCACCGACCGAAAGGCTGGTTCCAACGATGAAGATCGAGATATGGCGTCACGGAGAACCGATTCCGTCCAAGTCCAAGCTCCACGGCTTCACCGATACGGACCAAGGCTCAGCGTTGATCCGCGCCGGCGGGAAGACTATGGGCATCCTCAGACTCTCTGACGACCTTGCCCTCAAACTTCTTGGTGCCATGTGGCAGTCTTGTCCCGAAGCCGGACAGCTCCCTTTGCGTCACAGACGGCGCGAAGGCTACTTCGCCAGCGAGCTAGGCGGCAGCGTCAGACTGAAATGTCACACGTGCGGCTACAGTGAACTTGTTCACCCCAGCCATCACCTGGTCCACCCCGACAAACCGCATCTGACGCAATCGCCTCACCGAGTTGCCATCAACCGCGCCGACTGGAGTGAGGCGGAGAGCGCACTTACGTTGCCGCAGACCGAGGGTCACCTCTGCATCTGCGTGCGGCCTCAAGACTCCCCCGTCAACACGTCAGCCGTGGCCGCCAAAGCCGCCCATCCGAACGCCCGAGTCGTTTCCAGGAGCGGACACGTGATCATTCTGAGCAATGTCTACACCTAGAGGCTCAGACCAATGCCCAACCCGCCTCCGCCCGGAGGCGACCAAATGGCCGAGAAGATACCCTCTTCCCGGCCATTATACTTTTTATAGCGTAAATCACCATACTTCGTTGCAATAATTACATCAGATTAACGACAAAGCGCCCCCACAAGCGGGGACGCAGTGCCTGCCCGTGAGGGGCGAATGGGTCGTCAGACCCGGGGGAGAAGGAAGCCTTCGATTTCCACCGACGTGGTGTAGATGTCTTCGGGTGCGAGTCCGCCCTTGGCGAACTCCTCCCAAAGATAGCGAACGTAGACCTCGGGAACATCCACGCCGTCACGGAGTGCATCGAGCAGCTGGTTGGCCTTGAGTTTGCACGCCTTCACGACGAGGTCATGGAGCTCCTCTTTCGAGGTACGGGCTGCTTTGAGCGTGAGCCCGCAGTCGTCCAACTCCTTCAGGAACAACCGGCGATAAAGGTCGTACTGCGACGTGCCGCGCCGAAGGATGGCTAGCCACTGATTGGCATTGTGCAAGCTGGGAACACCGGCGGTCATCATGCCTTCTTTCATAGATGTGTATCGAGATATCTCGGGGTACTGCTCTGGAGCATAAAAGATATGATATATAGTTTATCTCATTATGTCAATGAAAATCCGTACCTCAAGCCAGACACACGCCTGACAACCTTCGCTCTTCCGGCCAAAAAACCGCTATACTACTACCCAATGCCTCAACAACATACCCTCAACTCCCGCCTCACCCGCCGTCTGCTGCCGCTCTACGCGGGCGCTTTTCTGCAAAGCTGCGTCTTTTGGTATAGCACCGAAAAGCTGTTCATGGGCACGATTGGCTTCACCCCTACCACCATCGGGATCATGGCCTCGGCCTTCTCGCTCGCCATGCTCCTGATCGAAACCCCCTCCGGCATCATCGCCGACCGATGGAGCCGCAAAGGCATGCTCGTTATTGCCAGCATCATCCTGGCCCTCTCATCTCTCATCGAGGGTCTTAGCCAAAACGTCCCCGTCTATATCTTCGGCGCCATGATCTGGGGCATCTTCGCCGCCCTCTATGCCGGCACCTACGACCCCATCGTCTACGACACGCTCATCGAGGAGGCCGGCCACACCAATGGTTTTAAGCGCTACTTTGGTTTCATCAAAGTACTCGACGGCCTCGGCCTCGCGGTAGGCTCCATCGCCGGTGCCGCCATCGCTGCCAGCCTAGGACTGCGCTCAACCTTCTTCATTACTGTCCCCATCGCCCTACTCTCCGCCGTCTTCCTGATTTCGTTCAAAGAGCCCACCCTGCACAAAGCCCTAGCCGCAGGCCCAATCGTCGCCCACCTCCGCACCATGATTCGGGCCGCTCTGCACCGCAGCTCGCTACTGGGAATCCTGCTCATCCTCGTGATCGGTGCCGTCCTCGTCGAAACTATCTTCGAATTTACCCAGCTTTGGCTTATCGCCACCGCCACGCCCGTCGTCTTGTTCGGCGTTTCCACTGCCATCGTATTGGGCACCATCAGTCTCTCGGGCCTACTGGCCCCTCATCTCCGCCTCAACGATCGCAAATTCGTTGCTTTTTTCACAACAATTCTCTTAATTTCTGGCCTCATATTAGTTTCCACTCATATCAACTGGCTGCTCGTCATCGCCCAATCCATCATCGTCATCGGTATGCTCAGCACCGGCATCGTCTATCTGGAACGCCTCCACGACCGTCTGCCATCTAGCGTCCGTTCTGGCGCCGCTTCGGCCATCAGCTCCCTCGGCCGCCTGATATTCATCGGCGTGGCCGTCCTCTTCGGATCAGTCGCAGAACACCACTCCATCTTCACGGCCGGTTGGCTCATCACCGTACCGCTAATCGTTATTTGCGCCTTCCTCTATCTGGAAGCGCGCTCAACCTACCGCGACGACCCCGCCGACTATTCTGCCGAAGGCAGCCCAATAGTTCCCCACTAATTCCCAAATAATATAAAAAAGAAGCCCCGCACGCGGAGCTCCTATGTAGGTAATGCTTCGCCATTGCGGGGTAGATAGCCGACCCTGAGGGTCAGCCGGTTGGATCTCTTTCGAACTTCGCGCCGTTACGGGGCCTCACTTGAGTGCACCCAATCCGGACGATCACCAGTGCCTCCGGGGGCATGAGCACCATAGCCGAAGGTATTTCGGCGGCCCGCGTCGCACTGCGCAAGATCCGTTGATGGTCGCAAATAACGCTCAACCTCACGTCATCGGCCGCCGAGGTTCGCAGCTGAGCAAATATTGCCTCAGCCAAGAAAGCCTCGAACAGCTGAATCCGTCCCTCAGACAGATCAAGAGAGTCGAGTTTGATGTTCTCCGCCGGAGCGACTACTGTACCTTGCGCAGGTACGTCATAGTCCACTTCGGCCAAACCAACCGTCGCTCGAAGCTGCCTGCCAACCCAGTGTGCGGCAGCAAATGCCGCCAGCCAGGCTTCGGTATGTTTCACACTCGAGGTCATGCTGTGCCTCCTCATTCGAGTTGGGTTGAATCCAAATGGATTCAGGAGGTGACGTAGTGCCCCGAACGCGAGGCTGAGTTGTAGGTTGCCAAGGCGACCATGGGCTTTTGCTCGTTGGGGCTGTCGGTCGAGGCACACCCCGTGGAGGTCCTCTTCAGGGTACCCGCGATCATCCAGAACGGAGCGACCGTCTTGAACCTGACGGCATGGAAGAGGGTCAGGCGACCCTCGCTGTACTGCGTCGGTATAGCCTCGCCGGCTTCTCCGTGCTCGTCCAGGAGCCGAACCTTGATCGTAGGCTTCATGCCCAGACGGACCATGAGTGCCAGCAACAAGATGAAGAACCCGGACGGACCCTCGAGCCTCGAGGTAACACTTTCTTCGGACATTCGCCTTGCCTTTCGTCGAGTGGGTCAAGCGTTTCGCAACCATACCACCATATAAGACAAAAGTAAATCATCCAAATCTCGAACCAACCCCCGCATCAATAATGTCGTCAACCCGATTTTTGAGTACGATTCCAGACCGAATTCTCGCATCCGGCCTTCAAAAAGTTATTCGCGGCCATTTTTCTATATAATCCCTATTGGTCAGGATCGAGAATAGACGGTTGACCGGTCACCTTTCGATATGCAGCAAAATATTTGAGCCAGCGAACTTCGCCGGCGCTCACTTCCAACAAGTCATGATCAATACCCGAGACCCGGTCCTCGGCATATATTCCCTCTTCAACATTAAGCTTCTCAAGCTGCTCTTGAGACAGCTTTTCAATTTCGTCTTCAAACAATTGAAGCTCCGGGCCTTTGTTGTCCTCAACGATTTCGGTTGGGTCTATCATCTCGTACCCTTTCAAGCAGTTCTATCGATAAATATAATTATAATGCAGTGATGGATGGTCTGCGGCTTGTGAGCCGCAGACCATCTCGTCTGACACTCCTGATGAAAAACCCAATTACTCCTGGGTCTGCCTCACCGGGACGTCAACGCTGTCTTGGCCGTAGCCAGGACTCTGGGGCTGATGATGCATACTCTTGTCTCGTACCTGCTTTCCGTCAACGCGCTTGTTCGCGTCAACATGAGGGAACGGCTGGTCGCCAGTGTGCACTCCTGAGAAACGAATGCGCGTCGTGCCGTGGTCCACGTGATCAGTGAAGTTCTCCGCTCCATGCGGATCGAATGGATCACGGCGGTAGGTCACATTACCACTAGAGTTCATGGTGTAGTGACCGTGACCTGGTCCGTTAGGCTCGCCGATACCCCCGAAGTAGATGTTGACCGTGCCGTCAGGCCCGGTAGACATCCGCAAATCATCAAGATACTCGGTAGGCACTCCGGCGCGTTGCGCAATTGCTCGCCTGTCATTCTTGCTCTGCTCGTTCTCAGCCCGAACAATCGTGAGTCGGTCCGCAAAGGAAGTTTTGGCACGATCGAAATCGTCCTTGGCCTGCCTGAACACCTCACTTGCACTTTCGTGCTGAGACTTGGCACCGTCGTACTCACCTTTTGCCCGATCGAAGTCCGCTTTAGCCTGCTGGAATGCAGGCTTCGTGGCATCGTAGTAGTCGCGAGCCTCGCGAAGCTCGTTGACAAGCCGCCGCCGCTGAACGACCGCTGCTTGGGCCTCAGCCTTGTAGCTGTGGCCTTCATCAGCAAGCCTTCTTGCCGACTCTCTGTCGCCGGAGTTATAGGCCGCAGATGCGCTATCGAACGCGCTCTTCATGCTCTCGTAAGCAGCTTGCTGCTGCGAGTTCAACGTTTCGATTCGAGGGCGGTTCTGGTCCCGCAGCCTCTGCAGAGCCCGGCACGCATCAACCTGCGTTTCGTAGTCCCGCAGCTTTGAGGCGTACGCACGGTCCATTACTTCCCATGTGGCTTGACGTCGGTTCCAGGCATTATTCTGTGCCTGCCACGCGTCCTGCTTACGCTGAAACACCCGGTCTTGTTCTGACTTCAAGCGGTCGAGCTCGACATCTTGCAGCGCCATTCGGAGTCACCCACTCGTGTGAAGGATCGGATTCCACGTTAAGTTACGTGAATCGAGACTATACCATTAATAGAGCCTTAATTACGATAGTAAAGATGTAAAATCACCATTGCGCTCATGCTACAATTCACGCATGAACGACACTACCCCCTCACCAACCCCAACCAACAAGCCCGCCCTGCAGCTCAGCCTCAGCTGGCGCACGCTCACGATCCTCTTGCTCGCCGTTATCGCCGCCATGACCTTCGCCTGGAAGCCCTGGACCAAGCCCACTGCCGCCCGCACCATCACTGTTCAGGGCGAAGCTACCATCACCGCCGTTCCAGATAAATACGATTTCCAGCCCACCTTTGCAGGTGCCGACCTCAAAGCCGTCACCGCCACCGGCAACGAAGCCGTCGCTCGGCTCAAAAAATTAGGCGTCAAAGACACCGATATCAAAACCGCAATATCCTCAGCCGGTACCATGAATCCCGATCCGGCGTATGAGTCCCCCCTCATGTACCCGCGCCCCACATCAAACACCTCCACCTATACCATCACCTTGACCGTCCGGGACAAAACCCTCGCCCAAAAAGTCAGCGATTATCTCGCTACCACGCCGGCCACCGGCCAAGTCACACCGTCCGCCTCGTTCAACAAAGACACCGCGGCCAAGCTCGACCTCGATGCCCGCAGCAAAGCCAGTGATAATGCAAAATCCAAGGCCACTGTCACAGCCAAACAGCTTGGTGCCCACCTTGGCAAAGTCATCACGATCAGCGACGTCAGCAATGGCGGCATCTACCCCATGACCGGCACCGAAGGCACCATGCCGCCCCAACCAGCCAAAGCCGCAGCCGGCCCGACCGTCCAGCCCGGCACCAACGAAGTAAACTACTCCTTCACGGTCGAATTCGAACTAAAGTAACTCTCCAGAATTCGGATTTCGTAGTAATTATATCTACGAAATAGCTCAAACACCTTTATCCCACGTATCAGCCAGGATTGCTGGCGTGATTCTCGTGGCGCGGCAGCTTCATCTGCTGCTTACCGGCGAGCTTGATCCCCGCCTTGCCTACCCATAGCGCCATCCCCAACACACCCATCGCTGCCAACATCACCTTGCTCTTATCCACGATCGGCACAAACTCCGACCCGTCCGGCGCAACGTTAATGTAGCCCACGGGGGTTGCCGTTATGTTCAAACCCAGCCCCATGCCGGTACCCTGCCCGAGCTTACCCGACTCATCGCCCTTCACCGGCGCCTAACCGGTACCACCGCCCCCGCCGCCACGCACAGACACGCGGGCTACGGGCACAATTAGGTTCTCGCCGTTATGTACGGGCTCGCCAAACACCGCCTGCGCACTGGCTGTCTTTGAAATCCGATCCGAGAGCTCCGCCATTAAACCTTTTGCATCCATATTCATTCCCCTTTTACATACAAAAAATATCCCATACGCCGTCGATGATCGATATATCACAATCACCAAATTAGCGGTCGCACCTATGAATATTCTTATGAGACCAACGAATCCGCCGCCGCCATGACGCTACGAAACGTTAACGGAAGTAAAACTGCAGATCCTCGTGGCTGTAGAGGTACAGGTCTGTCCACGTTGACCCGTTTGTCGTGAACTGCCCGGTACCATCGGGAAAGACGTAGGAGAGGAAGCCCTTGTCCGTTCCGGCGCGAACAGGAAAAGCGGTGTATGTTGTACCGGCCGCGGTTGATACCCTCAGGTTATAGCTGGCCCCGTTGGTAAGCACGTGTGACGAAGCAAAGTTAGCCGCCACCCACACTGCCCCGCCGGTGTCGCCACCGGGAGCAGACACCGGAATACTTGCGGCGGTAACACTCACCGATTCAATGGCCGAGCCCCCCGAAGTTTCCAGGGTTAAGATCAAAGGATCTGTTCCACCCGATCGTCTCAGTCTGATTCCGACGCTAGTCACCGTCCTGTTCCCGCCCGAGACGGTGAACCGTTCACGGGCCATGTTGCTCGCACCCGAAATGGTGGCGTATTTGTCTATCATGGCCTCGTAATACGATTGACCATCGTGAGTTCCGTTGGCATATGCCAGGTCAACAACCGGCGTGTATCCAGGCTGTATCGCGCCCCATGATCCGGTCGTATACATCAGCCCGTAGTCAGAATCCGAAAGCCTCGGCTGACGTGGTGTTGTAGAATTGTATACAAAGACGCTATTCACCGAGATATTATTGTTCACGTCCGGGTTCGTAAATACCACGTAATATATACGCCCAGCGGTCAGTGTGGGCGGGCTGGAGAAGGTCACCGGTGTATACGTCTCCCAGTTGCCACCCGGGTTACCGGTAGTAATAGACCCAGCTGCAAGGCTCGTGCCCGATGGATGGCCGCTGCCGTCATCGGCTTGGAGGCTAAGGGTTGTCGTCCCGCCGTTTCCGTTCGAATACACGGGCCCGCCGCGCTGGACCCAGCGCACGCTGTTCAGCGCTGAAGTCGTGGAGGCCTTGAACCTGATCGCCACTTTCTGACCGGCAGGGCCCACATTAATGTTCGCCTTCGTGTCGTAGCCTATCCCCGGACCATAGATCACTCCTGCCGTAGGCGGGGTCGGGGTCGCGGTCGGAGCAGGCGTCGGAGTCGGAGCCACACCATTGCCAAATGCCACCAATTTTCCGCCGGATGCGCCAGCGTCAGTTTTGGCCGCGGCCTGACCGCTGAGACCTGCCGACTCCAGCTCAAATTGCGCAAATGATCCAGCCGCCAGCACCCTGCCCACGACGTAGCCAGCGATCACCGTTAACACCACCAGTACGACTGACTTCAAGTTCAGGCGGAGCTGAGGACGGGGTGGTTGTAGCAGCGGCATCCTTACTTCCTTCTATACATTATTTGGCGGGGTGTCACCGGAAGACTCCGGCGGATCAGTCGGCAAAATGAGCTCGGCCTCGCTCGGCCCACTGGATCCAACCGTAGATCGCAAGGCGCGATGAGTCATCGCATACAAGATACCTCCGCCGACCAAAATCAGCAGCAAAACGATGCCCGAGATGATCTGCCAGTGGCCCTGGACTCCGCGAACCAGTTGATACTGCCAGCCATTCTCCACCTTGATAGTCTGCTTGGCCAAAGTCGGCTGACCGTGGCTATCCGTTGTAACCTGCTCAACTACATGCTCACCGTCGCTCAATTTAGTCGTATCCAGATTGTCGCTGCCCACCGGCTGACCATCGATCATATACGCCACCTTATCGGTCGTCGGAAGCAGAGGAGTGAGCGTAATCTTACCCGAAACTACAACGGGCGTGGTCGAATTACCCGGCTTTATCACCACCGGCGCAGTATTTGCGGTCGGTTTGGGGGTAGCTGTGGCGGTAGGGCTAGATATCGGAGTCACGCTGGGCGTAGGAGTCGTCCCGCCGCCGGGAACTGGTGTCGCCGTCGGTGCAGGACCGCAATTGGTTCCAAAGCCAGTCGGAATACACGTGGTATCGGTCAAGAACATCACCTTATCCACCCCCACTCCCGGATCTACTCCGGCCACGATGACATTATGGGTACCGGCGGCAAGGCTCACATTTATCTTACTTGTGGTCGAAGCACCGTAATCCACCCACGTAAACTGGTTTGCCGGAAGAGCGCCGTTCTGGCCAATCAAGATATTGCAGTAGCTTTGATCAACCTGCATCTGCACCTTGCCGCTGCCGACCGACACAGGATGCAGCCTAGTCCACACGCGGTACACCCCGGCCGTAGGGGCCGAAACCGAAAACGCCGCCTGGCCCTTGTCCGCCGGTAACGAGGCACAGGCAGCTTGCGCTGGTGCTGGCGAAATAAATACTAGGGCTCCCCCCAGAATCAGCCCAATACAGACAATAGAACTAGCTCGCAAAATATATAACCATAAGTAATTAACCCCAGTTTATCGCTCCTCATGCAATTTGTCATATATAAGTCGGTTCCTCAAACACCGTCTCCCCCACGGCGTTAATCATCGAGTACCCCACACTCGCACTCTTCGCCCACTGCGGAATCAGCCTCCATTTCATCATCTCCAGCCCGTCAGAAGTCTCCACCGGCGCATACTGCGACGGCGCAACGTTGTAATTAGGACCACGATAACCATCCAACTCAAGCTGAGAATAGTAATCCATGATCACTTTTCCATCTACAACTAAGGTAAATCTTCCGCACACGCTTTCGATCCTAAATTAACTAGACTTCTTCAGGTGTTTCTTTTACGACGCGCTCTTGGGTTTTTGATTTATAGCTCCAACCTGCGCCTAATTCGGCAAAGATTGCCTCATTAATTAATTTTTGATTTATCGGCTTCAAAAATAAATCGCGGTGAAAATTGAACCGGCTCAAAATCGTAATAGTATTTTCAGATATTTCAACGTTATACATTCCCATCAAAGCTCCCAGAGAATTATTAGACAGTCTCACACGCTTAATAATTCTATTCCATGCAAGGTTATCTTGAATTTGAGGAGCTGCACTTGCTAATGCAGCTTTAGAATTCTTGCGGTTTAGCAATCTGATGGAGGCGTGAAGAGTAGCAAGGTAGAAATAAAACATCCAGTTCAGCCATATGTCTTGGTCGTATTCACGCAGCTGTTTTTGGTCGTAATGCCTTATCGCAAACTTATTGGCGATTGTGAAAATTGCATCTTCGTCCTTGCTATTTAATACCTTCGCGACATCACCCTTTATGCTTTCGAACGCATCAGCCAAATCGTGTACAGCATCTCGTTTGTCGCTTACAGATGATCGTTGCTGGCGAAATTTCCGTATCGCACGCTCGGCAATTTCATTTACATCGCCAGTTTTATATTTAGGTAATGAGCTAACAAATAATTGCGTGAACCCTTTATCTCCAAGAGCTAATATTTCGCCTTGTTCATCAAGCGTATAACCATCCTCATAGCCACCAAGTATTTCATTAATATCCTCACGATAGCTCTTTCGACCCTCATCAACATCAAATTCATAATAATGCATGCCACAATCATTATCCGAATCAAAACTACCTTTAGTAGGTTTTGATACATGGTCATACAGAAACTCGATCATATCGAAAATGTCATCTTCAGAGTATTTTTCGTAGTGTTCTTCTATCGGCCATATCGCCCTTTTTCTCAGCTTACGAAATATGTATTGAGCAATCTCTCCACCAACTAGACCGTTGATTTGCCCGCCACCGCTTATACATTCAAATCCGAAGTTCTGGTCAAAGAACGATTTTGCATTTAGCTCCCGATAAACAATCAAGAAAAGTTCGGCAAGCATTGTAAAGTTATAGCCATTAGCGTCTGGGTTAGTTCCTGTTCGAGATGAATAGTATCGTCTAGTTGGCATAATTAGATATTTTACTCCATAAAAACAAAAAAGGCCCCGGAGGGCCTTAATTATTGCATTGGTGGAGCTGCGGAGAATCGCACCCCGGTCCGTCAGGTTACTCGCTAGTGCACTACAGGCTTAGTTTAGTTGTTTCGTCGTAACCATAACTACGATTATTATAGTTGTCAGTGATTATGAATTGGTTTCTGCTGAGGGGACAAACGTTCGCTCGCCACACTTAGGGCACACATTTGGACCAGGATGCATTGTATATTCTACTTTGCAGCTAGAACACGGCTTCATATATATTCCTCCGCTTAACTTAATGAACCGTAATAATCCTAAGGTCAAAGAGTACGGCAATCACCAAAATAAAGTATGCGAATAAGGCGAGAAATAGAAAAATTACTTGAAGTCTGAGCCATACAACAGATGACTGCTGCTTAAGTGAACTAAGTATTTCATTTACCCTGGACACTGCAATAACGACATCAGTATCCTTTGCTTTGCCCAGAAGATTAACAACATCGTTATATCCTTTAGCCCAATCAATATGAAAGCTAATGAGGTCGAAATAGTTCTTGATGCCTGAGCCAATAGAGACTATGAGAAGGCTAAACCCAACAACAATTAGCACCTTCTGGTTTGCTGCCATGGATTGAAGGCGAGCAAAATCTGAATAGACGACAAGGTTTGCTGAAATGAGAACAGATGTGATCAGCATGAGCTGGCCACATAGAGCTCTTTCGCTTGCATTCAACTCAGCAAGTGAGATATTCCTCGAGTCGACATATTGGTCGCGCTGTTTTAACCTGTCCATACTGTAAGTATAACAAAAAAGGCCCTCTCGGGCCTTAATTATTGCATTGGTGGAGCTGCGGGGGAATCGCACCCCGGTCCGTCAGGTTACTCGCTAGTGCACTACAGGCTTAGTCTGCTTACATGTCTTAGCCCATCACCTGTGAGCAAACCAAACGGTGACGAGAGCATCCTCAGATCTTAGCTTAGGGGCAGAGGCCCAACCCTAAGAGCGTCCCGATGATTTGATACCGACGAACCCCTACCGGGAATCAGGTGTCGATAGCTTACGTTATTAGGCGTAAGCGGGTGCGAATGAAGGTACCGTAAAGGCAGCCTTCACCCGCGAAATGAAGTTGGCAGTTAAGCTAACTAATGGAATCTAACGTTTGCCTCCGACCTGCGCACATAGCTTGTAAAAGTCCCAACGTCGAGCCTGATCAGCCCCACGATTTACCCTCGGATTATAGCAAATTACGGGTGTTTAGGCAAGATTTGGTAGGTTTTTGGGTGCCGCAGATGTTGTAATTTAAGCATAAGTATTGTTGTAGAAATAGCGACACTATGTCCAAAAACTCTTACCATATCGCTCCCCTTTTTGGGGGCCGCTCCAATGCCAAACCGCTAGGCTAAGCGTAGTATTCAAAACGTAATGTGGAGGTGCGAGATGGACCGAGAAGAGTTCACCGATTACGAAGGCATGGATCCGGGTCTGAAAGAGAGCATTTACGACGGAGCGGAATATGAGCTCGACGAGTTCGGTGAGCGTATCGGATCCGAAGATACCGCCGAAGAGGCCGTGTCTGAAGATGAAGGTATGTCCGAGGAGGAAATGCAGCCGCTGATTGTCGTTGAGGATGGATTTGGCGAGGCTATCACGCCCGCCAGCAATCCCCACCTCGAAGACCAGCTCGACGACACCAAACTTCACGACGAAGCCGAGGCTGAAAATCCCTCGCCAGACAAGCCCGCCGAGCCTTAAGCACCCCTAGCGGCTCGTATTGCAGCTTTATAGCATCACCTCGGTCCCCCACTTAGTCAGATGGGAGTCCGGGGTGTTTGCGTGGGCTTTGGTAAGCCAGGTGATATAATTTAAGGCGTGGAACTCACCAAAAAAACCGTTAATGTTGTAAATGTCGACGGGCTCGCCACCAGTTACCGGGAATCCAATCCTACGGCCAGCCAGACGATCCTAATGCTCCGCGGCTTTCGTACCAGTGATCGCGGGCTCCTGGTTCTTGCACGCAAGTTCTCCGGCTATCATCTGATCATTCCCGACCTGCCTGGATACGGCCAGACCCAAGAATTGCCCGGCGGCAACACTATTCCTGCCTATGCTGAGTTTGTGGCACGTTTTTGCGACTTACTGGATCTGCATGATGTTACTATTCTGGGCCACAGCCTGGGAGCGCACGTGGGGCTGGCCTATGCGGCCAAGCACCCCCAGCGAGTCAAAAATTTAGTCTTAATCTCCCCCATTCCCCGCCCCAATTTGATGTCCCGGGCCGTCAGCCTGTACTACCAAATCGGCCGGGCCTTGCCCGCGCCCCTCGAGCACGGCTGGCTCACCAACCGCAAAGTCCACCAGACTATTCGCAAGTTCGTGGTCCGCACCAACGACCCCGTGCTGCGCGAGCAGATCATGCGCGAAGGCGAACGTGAGCTCAAAGAACTCCGCCCCAACGTCAACGTAGAGAACTTTCTCAGCCTGGTTTCTACCGATCCGGAATACTACATCCCGCACCTGAGCGTGCCTACCTTGGTGTTGGCGGGCGATCTGGACCGTCTCACTCGCCTGTCCGATGTAGTGAATGCCTATCAACATCCACTAATAGAACTTCGGGTGATCAAGGGCATGGGGCACTATGGTCCGTCGGAGATTCCGGGGGAAATAAGTGCCATAGTGATGAGTTGGTTACAACGAGATTCAGCATTGCTAGCCTCGCCGAATACTGAATTACCCTTGGCGGTGGCAATATGAAACTTTTTGAACCCGAGGCGCAGAACCTCACCATCTTCGGCAGTCATACGAAGTATTGGGTCTACAATCCCACCCAGACGCAGACTATTCTTATGGTTCATGGCTTTCGCGGCAACCATCTTGGACTTCAGTACATCATTGCCGGCCTCAGCGCCTACCGCGTGATCGTGCCCGACCTGCCCGGTTTTGGTGAATCACTGCCCATGACCGAGCGCGCTCACGACATCGATGGTTACAGCGATTTTACTCGAGAGTTTATGAAGCTCACCGGTCTTCGCCAGCCCGTTCTGCTCGGACACTCCTTCGGGACCATCGTGGCCGCGCATCTAACCGCGCGTGAAGCGGAGCTGTTCTCGAAGCTGATCCTGATCAATCCAATCATCGTTTCGCCGCGCGTGGGACTGAGCGGCCCCGTCACCAAACTAGTAGAAGCGTATTACTGGTTGGGTACTGCCATGCCCGGCAGATTCAGCCAACGCGTACTGACCAGTCGGCTCTTCAACCGCGGCATGAGCCTGTCGCTCAGCCGGACCAAAGACCCCGATCTGCGCCGCTTAGTATATAAGCACCATCTCAGCGATCTGGACCAGGCCCAGCACCGACGCGTGATCGCCGAATCGTTCGCCGCCTCCATCACCAAAACCGCCCTCGACGATGCCGCCCACATTCATTTGGACACCCTGCTCATCGCCGGCAACCAGGACCCCATCGCCTCGGCCAAGTCGCAGCACCGGCTTCACGCCGCCATCACGCGTTCACGACTAATCCTCATTCCCAAGGTCGGTCATCTGGTTCACCTGGAGACACCTGCCGCCGCCTCAGATGCCATTTCGGATTTTCTCGGCTAGAGTACTTCCGACAATTCGGGCTTCACAGGCGAGCGCATCGCAATCACCTCGGCATACAACTCTTCGAACTTATCCAACGTCACGCTCAAATCATGCTTAGACACAATCTCGAGGCTGCGCGCACTCATGGTTTTAACCAGCTCAGGATCAGCCAATAGCTCGCCGATGCCTTGGCTCATCACTTCGTAATCATCAATTTCAAATAAGAACCCGTTCTCACCATTCTTGCACAGCTCGTACAATGCGCCCGCATTCACCGCCACTACCGGCATCCCGCTCGCCATGGCTTCCATAGTTGAAATACTCTGCAACTCCGCCGGCGATGGCATGGCGAAGATCGTTCCGGTGCGCAATATCATCGGCTTATCGGCTTCATCGATTCTCCCGACGAATGTCACCCGCTCCTCAAGTCCCAAATCAGTCGCTACCTCTACGAGATGCGACAGGTCATTGCCGTCACCAACGACGACCGCGTGATACCGCAGTTTTGGATCCAGATGTTGTAATGCTCGCAACAAAATCGATACATGCTTCTCGGAGTCCAGCCGTCCTAGATACATCACAATCGGAACATTCATTGGAATGTTGTATCGCTCGTAAAATTCCGGGGTTGGTTGGCCGGTATGGAATCGCTTCAAATCAATCCCGTTGGAAATCGCCACGTACGGCTTCGCGAATGAGTCTGGTTTGAGCATACGAATAGCCGCCACTGTTGGCAACGTCACGTAATCAGCGTTGCCGTAGAAGCGGCTGCCGTACTCCCGTAGAATGTAATCAATCTGCCGCGCGAATGGTGCCAACAGCTTGAGGTTATCTATCAAATTCTCGGACATCGAGTGGTTTGTAGCCACCAGCGGTACGTGATACTTCTTGGCCGCACCAATGGCCCCGAGCCCGATACCCAGCGGCGTCTGCAGATGAATAATGTCGGGCTTAAACTGCTTAGTAATCTCGTTGATCTCGCGGTTAGGCGACAGCGATACCCGCAAGTTCTGATAGAACGGAAATATCACCGAAGCAGTTCGCACTACCCGATGATTCTTATCCTGCTCTTCGTATTTTTTGCCCGTCTGAGAGGGCGCAACCACCACTACCTCATGCCCGCGCTCGGCCAAGCCTTGCGCTAAGTTCCGCCCAAATGTGGCAATACCGTTCATCGTGGGCCAGTGAAGATCGGAGGCAATAAGTATCCGCATGTTTTTATTATACCAACCCATAACCGAGATATGATAGAGTAATGACACTATGAACGTAGTTTTTGACTCCCGCTGGACAAAAATTGGTCATCACGATGGCATTAGCCGATTTGGCGCCAATCTTCTCGACTCGCTCCTCAAGATCACCCCGGTGACCGTACTTATATATGACCTCCGCCAGCTCGAAATGCTGCCAAAAAACGTTCCCTATCTCCTAGTAAACAATCCCGTGTCGCCACGCGAGCTATTGCTGCCCTTGAAGCTCAATAAGCTTGGCGTCGACGTGGTCTATAGCCCGATGCAGATCATGGGCAGCTTCGGCCGCAACTATAAACTCATCTTCACCCTGCACGATCTGGTGCTCTACACCCTCAAGCACGTCAGTGAATTCAAGCACCCGTCCCTGGGCGGATATCTGGGCATCTCACCAAGCTTCTTTATTTGGCTCATGCACCGCGCCTACTGGCCGCAGAGGCTAGTACTCAATCAGGCGGACCTCATTGTGACCGTGAGTGAAACCACCAAGCAAGACATCTTGCGCCACCACCTCACCGACCGACCCGTAGAAGTGGTATATAACGCTACGCCCGATCTCGGACCCGGCAAAGCTCATGGTGACATCAAACGTGAACTCGTCTTCATGGGAACACTATTGCCCTATAAGAACGCCGAGCTGCTCATCAAGGCGCTCGAGCTCCTGCCCGATTACCATCTCCACCTGCCCGGCCGCGGCACACCCGACCGGCTGTCGGCCCTCAAGGCTCTGGCCGCCCCATACGCCAACCGCGTAACTTTCTGGAATGGTGCCAGCGACCAGGAATACGCCAAGATGCTAGATAGCGCCACCGCCATGGTGAGCGCCTCACGCTTCGAAGGCTTTGGCCTGCCGATCGTCGAAGCCATGGCCCGCGACGTGCCGGTGGTTTGTACCGATATGCCAATCTTCCACGAGGTTGCCGGCCAGGCGGCCCTCTATTTCGATCCCGATTCCCCCGCCGACTTTGCCGCCAAGATCCACGAGGTCGAAAATCCTGCCCGCCGCACCGAATTGATCAAGCTCGGCCGCGCCCAAGCCGCTACCTTCAGCTGGGAAAAATCAGCCGGCACCCTGCTCAAGATAATGACCTCCCTCAAAAACGCCGACGCCGTCCCGCTGAGCGCCGACACCACCCCCACCAAGTCTTAAACTAATATCTGGTAAGATACACAGGTGACCACACCATCTCATCTATCGAATAAAAAACGTGTACTCATGCTTATGGCGACCGCCGGCGGCGGGCACAAGAGTGCCGCCGAAAGTATCGCCGAGGCCCTCACTCATCAGTACGGCGATCAAGTCATCATCGACACCGTCGACGTGCTCAAGGAGTATGCCCCGCATCCCTTCGGCTATTCGCCCGAGGCCTACCAGCTCATGATCAAAGCTCCGGCGGCCTGGAAGGGTTTCTACGATCTCGGCGATGGCGTGCGCCGTTCCAAGATGATCAATACCAGCATCTCGCGTTACGCCCGCCGTCACAGCGCCCGCCTCCTCGACAATCACGAAGCTGACATTATTATCTCCACCTACCATTTCGCCAACTCCCCAATCCTGGAAACTCTCAGCCGCCGGCATCTGACCACCCCCTTTGTGACCGTGGTCACCGATCTGGTTACCGCCCCGCCCATCTGGTTCGATACCCGCACCAGCCTCTGTATCACCCCTACCCCCGAAACCGCCGAGCTCGCCCTCAGGAGTGGGCTCGATCCCGACGTTATCAAAGTCATTGGCATGCCGGTATCCTCCCGGTTTACCCCGCCGACCCGCCCCAAATCAGACCTTAAAACGGCCCTCGGCTGGCCCGCCGATAAACCCGTCATTATTGCCATGGCCGGCGGCGAAGGCGTGGGTGCGCTCGATCAAATCGCTGAAGAATTAACAACACTTGATGCAACAATTGTCATAATTACGGGTAAAAACGCCCACCTACTAGAAAAACTCAGCACCGAAAATGCCCCCGAAAATCTTAAAGTTTACGGTTTTGTAAACAACATGAATGAGCTAATGCAGGCCGCCGATCTAATCGTAACCAAGGCTGGGCCTGGCACCATCATGGAAGCGCTAAACTCCCACCTCCCCCTCATCCTCTACGCACGCCTATCCGGCCAGGAAGACGGCAATGTGAGCTTCGTCACCAATCACGGCGCCGGCCTGTGGCAGCCCAAAATCCACGAAATGGCCGCTACCATCCAAACGATCTTCGATGACCCGCTGGCAATCGCCAACATGACCGCCGCTGCGGCCACCATCGCGCAAAACGGCGCCAGCACCAAAATCGCCACCGCCATCGGCGACCTCCTGGCGCTGTAGCGCCTCCCGCAGGTGCTTTTTCCTAGGCTTTTGGCGACAAAGTTGTTACGCTTACAATAGTAATTGCGAGAATCAACGGTGGCACGACCCGCCAAAACCAATCCCCCGGCCAACGCCGCCGAGCTCAGGAAACACTACTTCCTCGATAGCTACGTGATCATCGCTCCCGGCCGCAACCTTCGCCCCGATCTGTTCTCGCACGCCGCCGAGCCGCACAAGGTTCCCAGCGATCACTGTCCGTTCGACCACAACACCGAGCCGGAAATCTGGCAGCACCCCCGCGGCGCCAACTGGCAGGTCAAAGTAGTCCGCAATGCCTTTCCGGCCCTGTCCACCGATAATCCAAAAGCTTTCGGCTCTCAGGAAGTCATCATCAATACCCCCGACCATAATCTTGAATTTTCCGAGCTCAGCGTCGAGCACATCACCGAAATCTTCACCGCCTACCGCCTGCGCATTACCGAGCTATCAAAGCTCGAAGGTATCCGTTATGTCCTCGTCTTCAAAAATGACGGCCCAATCGCCGGTGCCAGCATTGCTCACGCCCATTGCCAAATCTTTGCCTTACCCATAGTGCCGCCCAAAATCGCCCGCGAAAGCGACGCCCTAAATCATTACTGGGACCAGAAGAATACTTGCGCCTACTGCGACATAATCGAATGGGAAACCAGCCAAAAAGTTCGCATTATCGCCGAAGACAAGAGCTTCATTGCCGTTGCACCCTACGCCTCCAGCCACGCCCTCGAGGCTTGGCTAATCCCGCGCCGACATGTCACCAAATTTGCGCAATTCAACGCCACCGAACTGCATTCACTTGCAACAATGCTGAAAAAAATTACCGCTCGTCTCGATACATCGATGATAAGTTTCAACTATTTCCTGCAAGAATCCCTCGACAATCAAGACCATCATTTTGTTCTGAAAGTTGAGCCCCGCACTACCAAATATGCCGGTGCCGAAATCGGTACAGGTGTCGAAATCAACCCGGTGACTCCGGAATATACTACTCTCTGGTATCAGGGTAAAATCCCCACTACCTCTCCGCACTAGGTTTACTAAAACTCGCCGTATAATCCCACGTCATTTCGAAAATCGCCGACATCGCCTGCCCCATTTCTGCGTTTCGAATTTTCACGCATTATTACAAAAAATATCTCCAGCAAATCGAATCAGTTTGCCTTTTCGGTTTGTGTTCGGTATTCTTGCATCATTGAAGGAGACTGCCATGCTATCAACCACCTACGCCCCGGCAATCGTCGGCATCGAAAGCCACCTTATATCGATCCAGTGCGATATGACCAACGGCTTACCCGGCTTCGTCATGGTCGGACTGGGCGACAAGGCCGTGGACGAATCCAAGGAGCGAGTGCGCAGCGCCATTAAAAATAGCGGCCTCATGCTGCCGCCCAAACGCTTCACCGTCAACCTCGCGCCCGCCGACTTGCCCAAGGACGGCTCGGGTTATGATCTCGGCATTGCCGTAGCCGTGCTGGCGGCCAGCGGCCAGATTGATGCCTCGATGATCGAAGGCAGCCTGTTTGTCGGCGAACTCGCCCTCGACGGTACCATCCGCCCCGTCCGCGGGGCCATCATTGCCGCAGAGCTCACTCGCACCAGCAATTTTGAACGCCTGTTCGTGCCCGCCGCCAACGCGGCCGAAGCTACCCTGTCGGGCGAGGCCAAAGTCTTTGCCGTCTCTAGTCTGCTCGAGCTCTATCAGCATCTCACCGGTCACGAACTCCTCTCGAGGTATGTCGCGCCGGCTACGATCGAAGCTGCCGCTGCCGAACCTACTGTAGATTTCAGCCTGATCTACGGCCAGGCTGCCGCCAAACGCGCCGTCGAGATTGCCGCGGCAGGCGGGCACAACATTCTCCTCTCGGGGCCGCCCGGCACCGGCAAAACTCTCCTCGCCAAAGCCATCATGGGCATCCTGCCCAAACCCACCTTCGAGGAGTCGCTCGAAATATCTAAGCTCCACAATCTGGCCGGCCAAAACGTCTCGGGCATCATCCGCACCCGGCCATTCAGATCCCCGCACCATACCGCCTCTAGCGTGGCCCTTATCGGCGGAGGTACCAAGCCGCGGCCCGGCGAAATCAGCCTCAGCCACGGGGGCGTCTTGTTTCTGGACGAGCTGCCGGAATTTCCGCGCAGCGTACTGGAGGTACTCCGACAACCCCTCGAAGACGGCTGCATTACCATCGCCCGTGCCGCCGGTGTCATCACCTTCCCCGCCCGGTTTATGCTCGTAGCTACGCGAAACCCCTGTCCGTGTGGTTATGCGGGCGACCAATCCGGCCGGTGCCAATGCGAGCAAGCTAGCATCAGCCGTTACCGCAACAAAATATCCGGACCATTACTGGACCGGATAGACATTGTCACCGAGGTTGCCCGCATCGACCAAAGCGATATCATCAAGGCAACCGCCGCCGAGCCGAGCTCGATCATATCGGGAAGAATCCAGCAAGCCAGAATCATCCAGCAGCGGCGGCGTTACGACTCAGGTGGATCGTGCAATGCCCATCTGAGCACGAAAGATATTCAAAAATATTGTAGAATAAACAACGAAACGGCTCGAATTGCCTCCGATGCCATGCGCAATCTCGACCTATCGGCCCGAGCTTATAGCCGCATCCTCAAAGTCGCCCGGACCATCGCTGATCTAGACTCATCCCCCACCGTTGAAACCGCCCACTTCACCGAGGCTCTGCAATACCGGCCCCGTGGCAGCCATGCCAAGACCAACCACCTTGCAAACGCTTCAGTAGCGACCTAAACCCGAACTAGGCTGTATATGGCCGCACCGGCCGGAGTGTAAACCAACACATAGTAGAGCGCGATCTCTAGCGCAACCAACGATACTGCCATCACGCCAATCCGACGCAAATCAGTCCCAACGTAGCTAAAATCGCGCGTTGATGCGCTAGCCGCGGTCGCGTTCGGGGCCTTCGACTTCGCAACCGATGAAATACTCGCCGAGGCAGCCCCTTGAGCCGTTGCTTCGGGTGCTCGAGCACCGACACCGGTCTCGACGTGCTTAAACTTGTGCTTCTTCGCTGTGTTCTTCTTTCCCATAGCTCGAATTGTAGCATATCGAGAGTTGCCCGCCACAGCCATAATTTGCGAGACATCCCCCTATCTCATATACTGATGACTACAAAGGGAGTTAGTCAGTGATTGTTGCGCTCGTCGTGTTGAGTTTGATCGGCATCGCCCTTGCCGTCGTGGCGCTCGTGCAGTTTCGCCGTCTATCGGAGCGCTTCACGTCATCGCTGGGCGGCGACCAGTCCGCCGATTCGCTGGAGGCCACTCTTACAAGACATATGGCCCGCGTCGAAGAAGTAAATCACCGCCTCTCAGAACTCGAAAATGAGTACGAGCGCCTATCGATCACCGGCGCTCTGGCCTCCCAAAAGATATCCGTAGTGCGGTTCAATCCTTTCGGCGACACCGGCGGCGATCAAAGCTTTAGCCTCGCCGTCCTCGATGCTCACGACTCTGGCTATGTCCTTTCCAGTATCCACGGCCGCCAGGGCACCCGAGTTTACGTCAAGCCGATCGACTTCGGCAAAAGCAAGTACCAGCTATCTACCGAGGAAGACCAAGCCCTCAGCCAAGCTGTCAAACGAGTACCCAAGATTAACTAGGAGGATTTGAGAATGGCACGAAAAACTCACGATGATGCGTTTGGAGCAGCCGGAGCTGAAACTATGATTGGCGCGGGCGTCACCGTTCACGGCAACTTAGTTAGTGAATCCGATGTCACAATCGACGGTCAGCTTGAAGGTGACGTCACAGCCACCGGCGACGTTACAGTCGGCGTGAGCGCCCGCGTTAAGGGCAATGTTCACGGCACCAACGTCACGGTACTGGGCCACCTCAAGGGCAATATTGTCGCCAGAGGCGAAGCTTCTATCCGCGAAACCGGTCAGGTAGAGGGCGATATCACTTCCGCCGGCATTGCGATCAACTCCGGCGGCATCTTCGTCGGCCGCAGCAAAATGCAAACCATCCCTTCGCTCGATATCCCGGCTGACGCTCCCATCGTCGAGGTCAAGACCAAGCCCGCAGCCAAGTCAAAATCTTAACCCAGCAAGCCGTAACTCTATGTATTACTACATCGTTAACCCAGCCGCCGGGCGCGGACAGATCAAAAACCTCCAGGATCAGCTGCGCGGCCGCCTCGACAAACTCGGCATCCGCGGCGAATGGGTCAAAACCACCGGTCCCGGCGATGCCACGCGTCTCGCCAAAGCCGCCGTCGCCTCCGGCCACACCACCATCGTCGCCGTCGGTGGCGATGACACCGTCAATGAAGTCATCAACGGTATCGACCACGACAACGTTGCCGTCGGCATTATCCCCATCGGCACAGCCAACCACGTAGCCACCCAGCTCGGCATCATCACTTGGCCTCAAGCCTGCGAAGCCCTGGCCGCGCGCCGGCTCACCTCCTACTCCCTAATTGCGGCCGGCCAAAAATTCTTCCTCTCGACCCTTACCCTCGGCTTCGAAACTGACCTCGACAAAACCGTCGACACCACCACGGCGGGATTGCGCGCCCGTGCCAAGCAATTTGCCCAAAGCCTCGGTCACGCCCGCCATTTCAACAGTCTCAAGTGCCGCATCGAAGTCGACGGGCAATTCACCCTCACCTGTGACCTCTTCACCCTCTCGGTCGCCAACCAGAAGTTCCTCAATCCCCTGGCCGACAACCGCCTCATCGTGGCGCTCAGCGACCGCCCCAAGGCCCGCCTCAAGCTCGGCAGCGTCGTCTGGAAGACCCTGCGCAGCGGCGGTCAGGGCACGCTCGACGACACCGCCACCACCCGTTTCCTCGCCGATCGCGTGGTCATCGAGACCGAACCCCCCACCGGCATCATGGTCGACGGCAAAGTGGCCGGCCGCACCCCCATCGCCATCCGCCTCACCGACCGCCACATCCGCTTCATCACCGAAAAAATCGTCGCCGACTTCAAAGGCGCTATCGGACCGAAATAGTAACCAAAACCGAACCTAACCCATACCATCGAGTACTAACTCAATTCCCGTTGACCATTTACCCTCAAGCTGATATAGTACTCGAGAGCTTTTCAAGGAGACTTCCAGATCAACAAAATCCGTCTGAACCGTGAAATTACCGCCCAAACAGTGCGTTTGGTAGATGTTGATGGTACTCAGCGCGGAGTCGTAAGCCTCAGGGAGGCACTCGACCTGGCCACAGAAGCAGGTTTGGATCTGGCGGAAATAGCTCCTAATGCCGAAACGCCCGTAGTTAAAATCCTCGATTGGGGCAAATACCGCTACGAGCAAGGCAAACAACTCGCCAAGAGCCGCAAGACTCAAAAGCAAGTTGAAGTAAAGCAAGTCCGCCTCGGACTTAAGATCGGTGAGCACGATCTTCAAGTCAAACTCACTCGGGTCAAGAAGTTCCTCGACCAAGGTGACAAGGTTAAAATTAGCCTCCTTTTCCGAGGACGCGAAATTACCCACCCCGAACTCGGTCGCGCCATTCTCAAACGAGTAATGGACCAAATCGAGGAGTTTGCCGTTCAAGAACAAGCCCCCCAGCTCTCAGGTCGTGATTTAAATATGATCGTCGGATCCAGGAAGGACATCAAGGATGCCAAAGCTTAAGACACACAAAGGAATGGCCAAGCGTATCAAAGTGAGCGCTACCGGTAAGCTAATGCACCGTCGTGCCTTCCGTAACCACATGCTCGCCCACAAGTCGGCCTCGGCTAAACGCGAATACGTGAAGGAATTCCAAATTTCTGCTGGCGACAAAGCCAACGTTAAGACAATGCTAGGAAGTTATAAGTAATGAGAATCAAACGCGGCGTTACTACCCACGCCAAACACAAGAAGCTAAGGGCACAGACCAAAGGCTATAGCCTCGTCCGTCGTGCCAGCGTTCGCCAAGCCCGCCAAGCCGTACTGAAGGCTCTTCAGTACCAATACCGCGACCGCCGCAACAAGAAGCGCGACCTGCGCGGACTCTGGATCACGCGCATCAACGCCGGTGTTCACCAGTTCGGCCTGTCCTACTCCGCCTTCATGGGCGCCGTCAAGAAAGCCGGCATCACTCTGGACCGCAAGATCCTCGCCGAGCTAGCCGTCAGTCAGCCCAAGGCTTTCGAAGCCGTCGTAGACGCCGCCAAAGCCGCCAAGTAGTCCTTCGCCCCCTCAGACAATACCGTTTTCAATCAAAATGACCTCCTCTAATCAAGGTGGTCTTTTTTGATGTTTATGACCTCACCGTGATAACAGCCCCCATCGCGCCCCATATCAACCCCCGGGCACCCGCATCACATAACATACCGCCAAACTGACACAAGTTCCCCTCACAAAGTGTCAGTTTGGCGGTACCCCAACCAATATGCGTGCCCAAGATTTTATGTCGAAACGAATTAAAGAATTAATGTAAGAATAAGCAGTATCTTCGCAAAAAAGGATCATCCTAATTATAAGAAAAATTAATTCTATTCGAGCTTAAAAGCCACCGACTGTTCGTCAATAAACTTTGCTATCTTTTTCCTAAATACCGCACTATCAAACTGCTTTGCTTGCTCCCGAATGACCGCCTCATCAAACTCCATACCTTCAAATCGTTTCACTGCATCTACCAATGAGCGCCCAGTCTGATGGTCAAACAAAACCCCTGTTTTGCCATCAATAACGTACTCTGGAGCACCGCCGCCATCAAACGCGATCGTGGGAGTCCCAGCCGCCATTGCCTCTAGCGGCACCATACCGAAGTCTTCCTCGGGCGGAAACACCAAACCCTTGGCCCCCGCAAACAATCGATCCCGATCCTCATCGCTCACCCGACCAAGAAATTCGATATTGCCCTTGGCCCGCGGCCTCTGCCTGGCAATCTCCTCCCCCGCCCCTGCCACCTTCAAGGGCAAACCCAGCGCGTTAAAGGCATCAATCGCCACGTCGAGCCGCTTCGAAGCCACCTGCCTACCAACGATCAAATAGTAGTCGCGTTCAGCCGAATGCATCTGGCTCAGCTTATCGGTAACAATCGGCGGATAAATCACGATCGAGTCCCGATGATAGTACTGCTTAATCCGACGCTTGATGTGCTCGGAGTTGGCCACGAACACATCCACCCCCTGTGCCGCCTTATAATCAACTCGCCGCAGCACGCCCACCACCAGTGGAAACACTATCCGCGCCAACCAGTTGAACTTACCAAACGGCATGTTCTTCAGCCGCCACTCATAATCGGTCCAATAGTACCGCACCGGTGTGTGGCAGTAGCATATATGCAGGGTCTTATCGTCGGTTCGCACATACTTCGCCTCCGCTGCGCACGAGGAAATCACCAAATCATAGCCACTCATGTCCAGCATCTTAAACGGTAACCCTAGAAATATCGGAAACAGCTGATGTTTATGTTTCAAAAGCGGAATCTTATCCAAAAACGTCGTTCTCACGTCGGCCCCAGCGAATTCCGGGAACTTTTCGGGCAAATAAGCCGCTGTATATATTGGCGCATTTGGATACATTTGATGTAATTCGTACAACACTTTCTCGGCTCCGCCAGGGGAAACCAGCCAATGATGCACCAGAGCCACACGGAGCTGCGCCACTAGTAGGCACCTCGGCCATTCAATATCGTCAGCACAGTTTTAAACAGGATCTTCATATCCAGCAACAGGCCCCAGTGCTCGACGTAGAAGATATCGAGCTTCACCCGGTCGTCGTAGCTTATATCGCTGCGCCCCGAAATCTGCCACAAACCGGTGATACCCGGCTTCAAGGCCAAGAAGATCGCGCCCCGCTCGCCGTAGTGCTCCAGCTCAGCGTTGATAATCGGCCGCGGGCCGACCAAGCTCATGTCGCCCTTAAGTACGTTGAATAACTGCGGCAATTCATCAAGACTCGTCCGGCGCAAGAACCGTCCCAAACGGCTCACCCGCGGGTCATTCTCCACCTTTTGTGCTACCTTAAACTCTTCGACCAAGTCGGGACGGCCCATGGCTTTAAACGTTTGCTCAGCCGACTTGTACGGGCGGCCCGGCCCGTCGCAATACCGCCACAGCATCGTCCTAAACTTCAATACCGCCACCGAATTACCGCTGCGGCTCAATCGATGATGCCGAAACAGCACCGGCCCCTTGGGGTCGCGCAGCTTCACCAGCAACGCCACCGCCAACAGCACCGGCGACAGCACGATTATTCCAAAGATTGCTCCAAGCAGATCAAATATCCGCTTGGCAATCCGGCCCCAACCATCGAGCGGTGTGAGACGTATCTCTATCAACTGCACTCCCGCCAGAGTACCCAGCACCGAATTTGATGCGTACAACCCGAATTGGTTTGGCACGAAGCGGTACCCAATCTGATGATTAGCCGCATAGTTCACCAAGTCCAAAATCTCCTCTGAATCCAAGGCCGAATCGGCCTGTATCAGCTCGTCCAGACCGCCATCCGGTGCCACCGCAGCCAACGCCTCCTCGAGCGTTGCGAACACCGGGGTTCCCTTCATCCGCTTCGCCGCCCCCTTGGCCGTATCCACGCAGGCCAGCAGCCTGTATCCCGAGAACGTCTGCCTCAAATCGGGCGCCATCCGCTGAGCAATGTCGCCGCTACCGATAATAATCGTGTTGTGCACCCCAACCCCGAATTGAAACAACCAACGTTGTAATGAACGCACCAATATACGCGAAGTCAGTACAAAAATCAGGCCCAAGCCATAGGCATATATCGGCACCGCCTTCGACGGAAACAGCGAAACCGGGCGAAAGAAATCCAGCAAGATAGTTAACATTACTCCGCTCGATACCGCCACGAACACCTTCCCAATCTCGCCGAGCTTCCCGCGCAAATTGGACTGTGCATACAAGCCGGATAAAGCAAAAATAAGAATCCACAACGGCAACAGAATTGAGATCACCTGAATAAACTCAATCGCCGGTATCGGATGGGCCACCGGCTTACCCTCAAGCTTCACGCGGAGAATATAGCTCAGTACGAAAGCACTAAGCAGTGCCAGGAAATCTAGTGGCACCAGTATTACGCTAAAAAATAATTCGCTTCGTTTGCGCATAATTTTGGTGACTCCATTGTACACCGCTACCTTAAGCTTCTGTAATCCCTATCTGACCCTTCAACCGCTGCCAATCCACGACATCCGCGAGCGATAGTCCGAGCCCCGTAAAATAAGCCGCAAGCTCGATTGGCGCAAGGGCGCCGACTTCTTCATCGGCCCTCATTATCGTTCGCATAAAATCATGCTCTTCGCCCGGCATCACCAGCCACTCCTCGACACCGCCCTCCGCGTAATAAGTGGGCGTTACGATACTATGCGGCTTCACGAATATTACGGCCTCCTCGACTGCTCTGGCGCCCAGCTCCAGGGCGTGCTGCCGAAATGCCGCCAGGGTTTGGCCTCCGTCGGCCAAATCATCCACGCCCAATATCACTCGACCCTGGACCTGCTCCCGAACCAGCTGCATCGTGATCTCAGCCTCACCCGCCTCACCGATCCCGGTATATCGTCTTATCCGGCAAGGCACCACCCCGTGCACCACTCCGTAGCCCATCAGCACATCCAATACCATCCGCGCCGGCAGACCGCCGCCCATCAGTATCGGTACCACCACCAAACTATCCGGCTGATCCTTATATCGCGCCAATATCTGCCCTGCAACAACCGTAGCCTTGTCTCTCAGTTCCTCATAAGACACCACCCGAAACCGGCTGGCGTGATGCTTAGCCAATTTATCGCCGCGCCCAAGGTGTGAGTTCATGGATTGATGATCGCCAATTTAGTTTTAGTGTAAATATAATTGCAGTGTCAGATCAGTAGTAAGCCGGATTCTGTCATGGATGATCATCTATCTTGGAGCTATGTTGCCATAGCCCTCGTGCGGCACGTACGCTCAAACGAGCGAGCAGCTCCCCTTGCGGGATGTTTGAGCAGCCTTGCAGCAGACGGGGTTTACCTCTCGCACCGGTCACCCGGATAGACTGTGCGCTCTTACCGCACTCGTTTCACCCTTACCTGTCTTACGACAGGCGGTATCGTTTCTGTGGCACTTTCCCTACGGTCGCCCGCGATTGCCGTTAGCAATCGTCCTGCTCTATGCTGTCCGGACTTTCCTCACCGATGCTTTCACACCAGCGCGATCATCTCCTGATCTGACCCCCAGATTATGCCAGAATACAGCCCAAAGTTCAAACATAACAATTATTACGTTGTCGAAACTACAACATTAGTCTTTAATCACACGCTCAGAAACATCGATCTTCATCGACCAAGTACTCTTCTGCTTCCGATAATTTTGAAATTCTCCCTCTTCTACCAAATCAGCCCGCACCGGTTCTATCAGGCGATCTATAAACAATCGCCCGTTCAAATGATCCACCTCATGCTGCAACAAAACAGCCGCCCAACCCGTCACCTTCAGCGCAATTTCATTCCCCGATCTATCAAGTGCCTCCACCTTCACCGTCGCCGAGCGCCGCGTCTGGCCCCAAGTCGTCGGAAAATTCACACACCCCTCGTGCTTCTCAACCATCGTCTTTGACCGCCACACAATCTTCGGATTCACCAGCACCTGCAGGTCGTAATATCCCCGCCGCCCGATCGACAGATCCACAATGCAGATCTGCTTCATCACCCCTACCTGATTGGCGCTCAATCCCACCGTCCCCGGCCGCGTCCGATCCCTCTCCGCCCCCGGCACCGCTTTATTGCCCTTTCCATAGACAAAATCGAGCAGCGCATCGATCTCCATCTGCTGTTCTTTAACACGAAGCTCCCGCCGGCTCAGCGGCGCACACGCTTGCCTCAGTCGTGGATCGTCTTCCGCTAGGGGCAAAAAATTCATAATTACTATTCCTTAAAGAGTTTTCGCCATCCGCACTAAATCAATGGCACCCCACGGTGTTACCTCACCAGTTTCCACGTAGCCGAGCTTTTCATAATACGCCTTAAGCCACGGCGCCAGTGACATATAATCCAGTTCAATAACCGCCATGCTAAGATCACGCGCATAATTTTCAATTGCCTCCATAGTTGCAGGCCCCAACCCCTTCCCGCGCAGTTCACTCGAGACCGTCAGCAACCCGAAATGAAGCTTCTTCGGGTATCTCTCAACGTAAACACAGCCGACCACCCGACCGTCCTGCTTAGCAACATAAAACTCACTCCGCTCAGTTCTCTTGCGCAGTTCGGAAGCGTTTATGCGAGGCCGCCCCTTAGCTTCATCCTGATATGAATAAGCATCATTTATCAACGCGACAGTCGCATCGATATCGGTTTCAGATATCCGTTGGAGTGTAATATCTATGAATTGGAAGTAATTTGCGAGTACCAGCATATTCAAATATTAACATTTTCCAATCTATCGCTACGCCGAATATGTCCAGCCCGGCTGCCAAGCCCATGGAGCTGACACAACCACATCAAGATCCTTGCCCAGCAGATGCTCTTCTAGCCCATATTGGGTCGCCCGATGCCCAATTATCATAATGGTCTTATTGTCATAATTTGCCTTCAGATCGGCGAGAAACTCACGCATACGCCTCGATGTGTCCCCATAACTTTCGCCGCCGGCAAATGGTTCGTGTATACGCTTCGCCTTCTGCTCTTCAACCTCATTCTTTGGTGCCTGAGTCAGCTCGCCATAGTTGCACTCCCGCAACCGCGAGTCAATGATTATTGGAATCGACGTATCCTTAAATGCAATCGCGGCAGTTTTGTAGCTTCGCTGTAGATCGGAACAAAACACTACAACGGGCGAATTATCCCTATGCCGCTCACCCAATTCAGCTGATTGGCGAAGTCCCAGCTCTGATAGGTCAACATCGTTCCATCCGGATGAAAGCTTAGCCTCGTTATCCATCGAGGTCGAATGCGCCTCAAAAATAATCGTTATCATGATGGCCGTTTACTTCCGACTATAGCTCGCCAAACCCCGCGCTTCCCGCTAATTCTCACCCGCCTTCGTTCATTCAAATGAGTCTTGTCATAAACCGAAGGCAAATTAGCCGCACGATACTTCTCCCGCAGCGCCTGATACCAACCGACCCCGTAAATCTGCCAGAATTCATCCTCGGGATAATATGCGTGCGCATATAGCCATTTCCTACCCCCGAGTTCCCGCACCTTGTTTTCAAGCTTACGATTAACATCCACAAACGCTGCCTGAGAGGTAGGTCCAGGACCCCAAACTCCCACGTTTATAATTTGTTCCGCATCAAGATGGTTAAACTGCAATTTTGAGTCTTTGTCGGGCGGTAAAGGACAAAGCCACAATGGATATATGCTTAGTTCGCTTTCAACCCAGTTCAGAAAATCAGATCCTGAAGCCGCAGGCAATGCCAGGTCCTGAATAATGTACTCTTGCGAAAATCCGCTAGCATCTAACGCTATATACATCCGGCGAGTCTTCAGGAGTGGATTAAGCAAAAACCGCGTGAGGCGGCTAAATGGCACCCCAAAACGCTCGAAAACATACCTACCAGTCCAGAAAGCACCCCGATCATACCTAAACAAATAGTCCTCAAGTGGGTAGCTTTCTGCGAGATTACCGCCCTTCACGGCCTTTTCGACGCCCAAATAAAACCATTGATCGCGGGCTCGCAAACATCGCCGTACCGGCCCATTCGGCGCATCACTCAAGCGCCCGGCAATAATTACGCCCCGATCCTTCGCGTACAAGATGCCGTCTATAAAATCATAATCCATACTCAGTACACGCTTGAGAGTCTCAACCGCATCTGCGGCGCTTATTACAGGCAAATACTCCAACTCCACATATTTAGCGGCCTTAACAAGCTGCACTTGCGCCGCCGTCACCACTCCGAGGGAGCCATACGCTCCAGCCGAACCATAAAACAGATCAACGTGGTCTTGGGGTGACGCAATAACGACGCTGCCGTCAGCAAGAATCACCTCAAACCAATTGAGTGTTCGATTGAAGCATCCCGATTTAAATGAGCTGCTCTCCCCTGCACCACCTTGCAGGCCACCGCCGACCGTAATACCGGGGAACTCCATCACCACCTTTGGTATCAGCCCGTACTTAAGCGTTGCTGCTACCAATTTATCCATTGGCACATTGGGCTCAACAGTGGCGGTTTTCGTTGTAGTATCAACAACAAGAATTCTGTTTAGGCCCCTTACATCAACCATATTTGCCGCCTTAAACGACTGAGAACGTGTTGAGTTCGTTGAACCATGATAAATCCGAAATGGCTTTTTCGAATCATAAAACGACCGCACCTTCTCGGCGATCGCTTTTACGGACTGCTGATGTTGTATGTCCAAAATATCGTTCATACTAAATAATTCCTGGTCGGGGTGACAGGACTTGAACCTGCGACCTCTCGGCCCCCAGCCGAACGCGCTACCAACTGCGCCACACCCCGATAACTGTCAAAGTATGCTTCAAAATGCTCCTCATGGCAAGCTACCGTCCGGTATGACCGAATGCGCCTTCGCCTCGTTCCGTCTCATCATGCTCGTCCACCACCTCAAACGTCGCCCTCTCCACCGGCGCCACCACCACCTGTGCAATCCGGTCGCCATCGGTCACAGTGTATGACTCAGCCGACAAATTCACCAGTATCACCATCAACTCGCCGCGATAATCAGAATCAATCGTTCCCGGCGAGTTCACTATCGAGATCCCGTGCTTGGCCGCCAACCCGCTCCGCGGCCGCACCTGAGCTTCGTACCCCGCCGGCACCGCCAGATACAGCCCGGTTGGAATAAGCGCCCGCTCCAGCGATCCCAGCCTCACCGGCGCATCAATATTGGCACACACGTCAAACGCCGCCGCCCCGGCCGTCTGATACTCCGGCAATGCGTGCCGGCTTTTATTGATTACCCAAACCTTCATGAGACTCCCTCCAGTTGCGCAGCTTCAAGTCGATCTCCACGCGCATCAATAGCACTAATCGCGTAAGCACAGCCCAAAATCACTGCCGCCCCCGCTAGCGCCATCACAGAAGGTATTTCCCCGTACAGACAAAACCCGATCACAGTTGCGAATACCCCTTCCAGCAGGAGTAAGTTGCCCACTACGTAGGCTTTTAGATGACCAAAAACATAATTTATCAGGAACAGTCCTACCACGTTCAGCACCGAGGACATGCCCAGCCCAATCCAACCGCTCATAGAAATATGTTGAGGTATCACAGGCTCATGCAGGGCCATAGAAACAATAAAAAGCGGGATCCAGGTGAGCAACAATATTAACGTGGTGTTTTGGTAGTTCGAAAACGATTTTGGGTGGTAGCGCGACAGCATGTAGCCTATATCAAACCCCAACATGCCAATAATGGCGGCCGTTTCGCCCCAGCCAACCTGTAGCGAGTCTAGCCTCAGGCCCGTCAGCATAGCCAAACCCACCACCGAGATGACGATGAAGGGCAAGGCGGCCAGCCTCAGCTTCTCCCGAAACATTACCCAGCCCAAAATACCAAGAATCGGCAGCGACGATACAAACGACACCGTGCTCAAATCGGCGTTCAGAATCGCAATAGTAAAGAATCCTACCCCGATTGTATTCGCAAGAAATCCCCGTAGGCCGTACATAGCCCAATCTCGACCTCTTATCTGCCGCAGAAAATCAACACTAAAGCTGCGTCGAAAAACCACCAACGCGATCAATCCGGCAAGGAACATCCGCAAATACACCTGCTGCCAAGGAGCAAAACTGCCGTCCATCATTCGAACCCAGACGCCCATGAAAACGAAGAGCAGCGCCAGCAACACTGTGGCCAGTACGGGCTTTATTTTGTTAGCGGTCGTTTTTGTCACTGTATATCCGTATATAATTTCAAGCCTCCGTGACATCGTCGCAGCCTACCAACTTTTCCCTGCGTGAAGCAGGTGGGTGCCCTCAGTCACAAAGTCCACGGACTAGGACAATCTTGAGCTCCCGTTGGTAGTAGTACAGAGAAAAATCTATGAGCTGCTAACGTATGGCACAGAGACTCCTCTATTGTACGGGTCCTACCATCAAGAGCAAGCGGATCTATAGAGCTGCGCTTGCCGGCACCAGCAGCCGAACAATGGCAATGATGACCGTACCTACCACTGGGGCAATAAATTGATACCCCAGCAGCATCACCGCCATGAGCATCACAAACCCGGCCTGTTCAATCCGGTCCATCACGTCGCGCATGCCTTCCGGGGCCATAGCATACAGCAACCGCGAGCCGTCGAGCGGCGGAAACGGAATCATGTTAAAGACAAACAAACCGACATTCACCAATACGATCGCAAAGAAAAAATCCTGAGCAACCGCCGCCAACGGTAAGAAGTTCAGGCACATGGCAAAAAATATCGCTAAGATCAAGTTCGTAAACGGTCCGGCCATTGCCACCAACGCCGCGCCCCACCGTCCGCCCCGCACCGCCCAGGGGTTAAACGGTACCGGTTTGGCCGCCGCAAACACCACCGGCGAGCCCACCAAAATCAGCAGCAACGGCAGCGCCAGTGTGGCGAACGGGTCGATATGAGATAGCGGATTGAGCGTCAGCCGCCCCTGATCCTTGGCCGTCGTATCCCCTAAATAGTGCCCCATCCAGGCGTGCGCAAACTCATGCAGTGTCAGCGCCAGGATGAGTGCGATTACTTGTTCGGCAATTTGAATCGGATTGTGCATGCAAGCATTGTACTATAATCTCGCTCTAGTAATTGACTTACCAGATAATATTAGCTACACTAACAAAGTTGTTTTAAGGAATTCACATGTCATACGCATGCGACATCACAGGCAAGGGGAAGCAATTCGGTAATAACGTACCGTTTTCCCAAAAGAAGACCCGCAAAGTCTGGAAGCCAAACCTTCAGCAAAAGACCATCCTCATCGGTGGCCAGAAGGTTCGCCTCAAGCTTGCTACTTCTACTATTCGAACTCTCAAGAAGTGGGAGCGCGAGGAGATTGAGCGCGCCGCCAAATTGGCCGCCAAAGCCGCCCCAGCCGCCGCTTAAATCCCCCGCCCCATTCAAAAAACCGCCCTCTCGGGCGGTTTTTTTGTTCTATCGAAACTTTTTAAGTGTATCGTCGGGCGATGTTTCGGCTATGAGCCGGCGCGAGTCAGCACTACCACCTGCGTTTCGGTAGGTGCTTCCTTGGAGTTCACGCGCAACTTCGATTCTGGCTCGGGATTCACACCCATCTCCTTCAAGAACAGATCCACGCCGTCCTGCGGCATCGGATACTTCGAGACCCCGTCGTCGTAGTGTACGGGCACTACATAGCCCGGCTCGAGCTGCGCCACTACAGCCGCGGCCCCCTCGGCGTCGAGCGTGAGGCCCTTGCCGCCCACGGGCACCACCAGCACGTCGACCTGTCCTAAGTGTTCAACTTGCTCAGCGTCGAGCTTGCCGGAGATGTTTCCAGCTATCACCACGTTCACTCCATCGATCAAAATGCTGTAAACAGTACTACGATAACCATCCTCATCAATATGCAGTCGAGCGGGCACGCCCGTAATCATGGCTCCCTTCACCTCGTACTCGCCTGGACTATAAATGCTCATGGCACCCGCCAGCACAGGCCACTCGCCCGCCTCGGCCGGTCCCGAAAGTGTCACCACGTCCGCCTTACCCGCGCCGAGTGGGTCGCTGATCACGTTCAAATTCTTGCCTGACAGCTTCACGCTTCCCGCGCCTAAATAGGTAATATCCATCCGTGTCTCCTGATTATTCTTACTGCGTAAACTGGCCGCGGCCGGACGCACGCTTTGTTTTGACTTCTAGCATCTCGCCGAACTTCACATCACTGTGGGCCAACGGCTTCTCCTGACCATCTATGATCACGATCTTGCGAGCTTCGAGCACCATGGTAATAAACCGATCGTTCAAGCTCAACCGGTACTGGTACTCATCGGGAGTGAGCGCCGAATAGTTGAGCTCCCGGCCCATCTCCTTCTCCATCTCCGCTACTACCTTCGCCAACCGAGCCTTATTGATATCGCCGACTACAAAGATGTCGACGTTCGTGCGGGTATCTCGAGCAAACGAGCCCGTGAGAAATGCGAAGCTGATTGATCCCGTCGACCGAAGCCGCTTGATGATCTTATCTTCTTCGCGAGTCTCTTTGACCACCGGGTCGCTCGACTTCGCCGGCATACTCGTGAAGATACTTCGCAGCTGCTCGTAGTATTCATACTTCGGATTTACTTCGTAGTAGAGACGGTTGTTCGAGCCGTCGCTGCTCACCAAACCAACCGACAATAAGTTGGCCAACTCGCGTCGCACCGAGTTAATCTGCTCATCAATCTTGCGCGTAATTTCGCGGACATAAAACGGCCGTCCGGGGTTATTAAAAAAAAGGCTCAAGAGCTTCACTCGTGTTTTCGAACCAAACAGTTGTTCGACCATATTATTTCCTCACGCCCTAATCTATATTTGCTGCGATAAGTATAGCAAAACGGTCACCTGGGAACAATCGACCACATAAGTGCGGCTGCCGCGGCACCCATTACGGCAAAACTGGCCCATAATCCGAGCTTGGAGAGCCATTTACTGCGGTATTCACCCATCACGTCCTGGCGGCTCGCAATCCGCGCAATTAGGTAAATTAACGGTACCGCAGCTATGCCGTTGAACACCGCAGTGAATATTAAAGCTTTGATCGGATCAAGTCCGATGAAGTTGAACACCAAACCAGCCAACGTTCCGAAGATGATTATGAGGTAGAATTCTCGCGCCTGTTTGAACTTTCGAAACAGACCTTCGTGCCAATTGAACGTCTCCGAAAGCGCATACGACGAGGACCCCGCCAACACCGGAACACTCATCAACCCGATGCCGATCACGCCGACCGCGAAGATAACTTTCGCGATATAGCCGGCGTTCGGGAAGTTGTGAACCAGCGGCTCGAGGGCTCGTGCGGCGTCGGCCGCCGAGTCGATATTCGTGACGCCCGAGCTGCCCAGCACCACTGCCCCCACCACGATCACGAACCACGCCGTCACATTTGAAAACAGCATTCCGAAAGCCGTATCGATCCGCAACCGCCTCAGATATGGCGCGGTCAGTCTCGGCACGCCGCCACGCTGAGCCAGCCTATGGGCCGCTATTTCATCTTCGACTACCTCGCTCGTCTGCCAGAAAAACAGATACGGCGAAATAGTGGTCCCGAGTATTGCCACCAAAATATACAGGTATTCCGGGCTCCATTTGATTTGCGGGATAATCGTCGCGCGCAGTACATCGCCCCAGGGAACATTCACCAAAAAGGCCGTGATCGGGTAAGCCAGCAGCGTTATTGCCAGCCACTTCAGGATGCGCACGTACGTCTTGTAGGGCACAAACACTTCCAGCAGCAGCATCACGATCGAAAATACCACCGCCAGCAGCGCAAATGGCAGCCCCGGCACCAGCAATTGTGTACTGGCCGCCATCGCACCAATATCGGAACCGATGTTTAGCGTGTTCGCCACCACCACCAGCGCCACCACCGGATACAAAATCTTCTTTGGGTAACGTTCGCGGATCACCGCGGCCAATCCCTTGCCCGTCACCGCCCCGATACGCATACAAGCCTCCTGCACCGCTGTCATCAAGGGATAGGTAAGAAACATGGTCCATAACAGCGCATAGCCAAATTGTGCCCCGGCCTGAGAGTAGGTCGCCAGCCCCGACGGGTCATCATCCGCAGCACCAGTCACAATTCCCGGTCCGAAGATTCGCAGAGCCCGGCCAAACCCATGTTGCAACGACCTGCGCCTAGAGCCCGCCGGCGCTTTTGTGGCGGCTAGTTCCGCCTCGGTTATAGCCTCGTCGGGCAGGAGAATCATAGTGTTCTAAGCATAAGCAAATTCACCCTCACTGTCCAGATAAGTCTCCACACTAATCAGGCACGCCTACCGCGGACGAGTCGCCGCCACCTTAGCCGCGGCCAGTTCGAATGAGCTATCGAGCGGCTGCAACTCCTGCACCCCATGACGGCGCTTCAGGGCTGCCAACAGCAGCTTATCGGCCAACTGCGGATTCTTGGGCAGCACCGGTCCGTGCAAATAGGTCCCAATCGCCTCTCCCGACACCGCCCCCTCGTACCCGCTCTTGGGATTATTGCCGCAACCCTTCGAAACCTTCGCCAAAGGCAATTGCCCCTTGTCGAGCTTGGTTGCCCCGGAATGATTCTCAAACCCTACCAACGCGCCCAATTCATCGTTTTTTGCCACCACGTTACCGATCATCCGTACGCTCCCCGCCCGCGTATTGGCGTTGAACACCCCGATTCCGGGTATTACATCACCGCCCCCGGTCACAAATTCTCGGCCAAACAACTGATACAGTCCGCAAATCACCAGCATCGGCACGCCGGCCTTCGCCATTTCCCGCAGCTTGTCTCCGTGGCGCACCAAATCGGCTCCCACCGCTAACTGACCCGAATCCTGCCCGCCGCCGCCAAATACCAGATCTACCGCCTCCCAGTCGAACGCCTCGCCAATCTCCACCTGGCGCACCTCAGCCCGTAAACCGCGCCATTCCAGCCGCTTCACCAATGAAATAATATTGCCCATATCCCCGTAAATATTCATTTCCCGCGGGTACAGGTGTGCAATCACAATCGTCTGGCTCATCGCGGCATCTCCTGCATTGTTTTGCTCCGGCTTTGAAGCAATTTACGGACCTCAAGCATGGCGGTGTAGGTAGGCAAAATATATGCCGTTTCTCCTACCGGTGTCGCTGCCACCAGCGCATCAATCCCTTCAGCCAAGCTCGCCGCCGGCGTGGACTTCACTCCCGCATAATGCAGCCGCATCGCCATATCCGACCCTCGGATTCCGGCCGTCAAAACCGTAGGATTTGAGCCTGCCAGAGCCTCAATCGGCACATCCCACAGCCAAGACACGTCGCGCCCATCGGCCGCCAAATCGTTAATCACAAACATCGCCCGTACCGCCTCGCGTCCGATCACAAACGTCTGCAGCACCTGCGTGAACCCAGCCGGATTCTTAATTAGCAGCAGCACCAAAGTGCGCCCGTCTATCTCCACCCGCTCCACCCTGCCAAAAGCTGCCTGAGTGACGGCCAGCGTCTGCTGGATCAGCTCCACACCGATGCCGACCCCCTGCCCGAGGCTGATAGCGGCCAGTGCGTTGTACAGGTTATAAGTCCCCGGCAAAGGAAAGTCGTACGTACTGCGCTTACCGCGAATAGCGGCCACAAACCGACTGCCCATTCGATCCGCCGTCTCCACATTCGTAATCACCACCTCGCCCGCCGGCCTCGAAAAATCACCCTTCGGGCAACGATAATGCCCCACATGCCCATAAAATACCCGGCTAAACTCGAGCCGGCTATGGCACTCCGGGCAACGATCCGAATCAATTGCCGTCTGATGCTCGCCCACCGGGTTCACGGGTACCCCTTCGATGCCAAAATAATGCACGTCTGCGGGCTTCCCCGCGTACTTCGCCAAGCTCGCCACCAAGGGATCATCGGCGTTCAGATACAGTTCAGCCGAAGTCGCGGCGATTCCCTCGCCGATCAACTTGGCGGTCGTATCTAGCTCGCCGTACCTATCCAACTGATCCCGAAATAAATTCGTCACGATGATGTGCGTTGGCTTAATCTCCGGCGCCACCAGCCGCAAGCTAGCCTCATCTACCTCAAACAACCCCACTGTAGCGGTCATTTTGCCGCGCATATCCGCCGCGGCAATCAGTGCCGACACCACCCCGCGCTTCAGATTCGAGCCGCTGCTGTTGGTTACCACCTTTACGCCATGGGCGCTCAGTATTTCACCAATCAGCTTGGTAGTAGTAGTTTTGCCGTTGGTGCCTGTGACCACAATCACCCCGCCGCTCAGTCCCGCCGCCAGTTTGCCCGACAAATGCGGATCCAGCATTTCAGCTACCACTCCGGGCAATGCCCCGCCGCCGCCACGGCCCAGCAGTTGGCTCAAGTGGGCCGCCGTCTTGGAGGCAAGCAGAGTCAGGGTTACGTTCATAGCACAAGTATAGCCGAAACTAGCGCTTAAGCCTCACTCCGCCCGTCAGTTCGGAGCAAAAACTCTCGGACCATTGGCGCGGCTTCACTAGCATTCTCGATCCAATGAATGCTCGGGTTGCGCTTAAACCACGTCACCTGTTTCTTGAACAGCGACAGGTGTTCGTACATGCAATCCGTCTTGGCCTGCTCGAGGGTTTTGGCGCCTATCAGCAGCCCCTTGAACGCCCGATAGCCCATCACCTCCAGTGCCGGATTATTCCATCCGTACCTCTCGCCAATTACTCGGATTTCATTAATAAAGCCTTCTTCAAGCATTTTATCGATTCTGTGTTCAATCCTTTTTTGAACAACTTGTTTGTTCAACGTCGTACCTAATACCAGTACATCGGGCCGGACTTCCCGGCGCTTCTGGCGTGCTTCTCCCGCCGTTTCAATCGCCCGAATCACCCGCCGGCGGTTGGCTCGATCGACGTATTCAAAGGCCCTGGGATCCTTTGCCAGCAGCAGTTCATGCAGCTGCGTGTCCGTCATTGCTTCCAGTTTTTGGCGCCGGTCCGGATTGCCCGCCGCCGGAAATTCGTAATCAAATATCACCGCATCCACATACAGTCCGCTCCCGCCAACCAACAGCGGCAATTTGCCACGGGATGAAATCTCGTTAATCTGCGTCTCTGCCAGCTGCTTAAATTCCCCAGCGCTCAGCCGCTCGCCCGGATCCACAATATCCAGCAAATGATGCGGTACCTGTGCCTGCTCGTCCGCCGTCGGCTTGGCCGTACCGATATCCATGCCCCGATAAATTGTTCGCGAGTCCGCGCACACCACCTCACCATCAAAAACCTGCGCCAACGCAATCGCCAACCCGGTCTTACCTGTGGCTGTCGGCCCCACAATTGCCACAAACTTCATACCATGATCAATCACAACTGCTCCTCGCTCTCAGGAGGCCACCACATCAACGAATCCACCCCCACGATAGATTCCGCGCTCACACTTACACCTTCCGCTTCCAGCAGCTGCGCCTGAGCACTACGCCCACCCGGAAACGCCCCCGCCAAGCCACCCCGCTTATTCACTACCCGGTGCCACGGCAGCTCTTCCGAGCCGAAATGCGCTATCCCGCCCACGATCCGCGCCGCCCGGGGACTGCCGCACAGCGCCGCAATCTGCCCATACGTCATCACCCGCCCAGACGGAATCCGCGCCACGAGAGAGTAAACCAATTCATTGAGAGTAATACCGGTGTCCATGGGCGACATTATGACACACTCCCCCGTAAAATGAAGAGGATCGGCTAGCGTATCGCCAGCCGATCCCGTCCAGGTTTGTTCACATTTGATCGAAGCCATTATGCGGCGGCTACCCACCCGAAATGGCGCCTTTTGCCCACTACGAGAATGTGGATCGACGTCAGGAACACCCGAAGCTGTCGCTCCAGACTCGGATCGTCCAGATATTCGAGGTCGTATCGGATGACGTCGGAACAAGACGATCGGATCTGATGCCACCCCGACAAACCGGGGCGAACCTGCTTCCGACGATCCTCCCAATAAGCAATCCGCTCCTGACATCCCTCGTTGCGCCGACGGATCTTCTCAAAGTTGAGTGCCAGCAAAGGTCGCGGCCCCACCATGCTCATGTCTCCACGCAACACGTTGAGCAGTTGCGGCAGTTCATCGATCCCCCGATCACGCAGAGCTTTGCCGATCGGCAACATGTTCGCGTTGCCCAACTCGGCAAAATCAAGCGTCACGCCCGCGTTATCGTGCGGGCGTATCGTCCGGAGCTTGAAGCACGAAAACTCGCGCCCTCCTCGCCCGACTCGCTTCGAGATATAGAACGGCGGGTACCCGTAGGTCAGCCACATCACCGCAGCCAGGATCAATAGCCCCAGCATCGCAGGAACAAAAAGCAGTCCCGCAATCAGTACGTCCATCATGCGCCTCACTATCATCGCCCCAATCACTTTGTAGAAGGTACGTTACTAAAACCTCAGACGCCCTCAATATACCATGAAGCACAAGCGTTTATTCATGCGCTAGACGCCCAGCTTACCGTGTATCTCCCACAAACGCTCAAGCCATACCTCATCCGTACGAATCTTCTCCACCATATCAAGCAATCGGAGCATATATTCACGGCTGTAGCCTACCGCAACTGCCTGCTGGCTCCAAAAGGCCGCACTAAACGGATAGCGCAGTTTATGGACCACAAACCGGTTCCACCGCTCAATTAACGCCGGATCTACTACAGACTCGAGCTCAACCGGCATCGGCGGAGTATCAAACATTTTAGCAATCTCCTCCCGGTTAGACATCGTCTCGTAGAATTCTGCCTCCTCGGCCAACTTAATTGCCCGCCACAATTCCTCATCATGCCGATGCACCGCGGCCACATCAAATTCATTCACATACCGATTCCATGTTTCATCCAGGTAGCTATGCAGCAGCCAGCCCACGCGCCAGGAATCCGGCTCGCGTTCAATTTCATCCAAGTTGACGCCCGCGCTATGCGTCTGCTCCCTCGGCAAATCCGCCATCCGACGTATATCCGGGAACACACTAGCCCGGTACACCTCAATTTCATTAAGCTCGGGGTGTTTCCTCAGATGCGCCCGAGTATAAGCCAGATGTAGCAGTATCGCGGGCACGTTGCTACAGCGTGCTCTTCTGTGACCGCTGCGCCACCTCTCGCTGCACTGCCGCCGCAAACTCATCCACGCTGAGGCTGCCGTCAAACTCACCGTGTCCCGTCCGCAGCCGCGGGCTCACAATGCCGCTCTCGCGCTCTTTGTCGCCAATCACCAGCGTATACGGCACCTTGGCCAGCCCCGCCGCCCGGATCTTCTTGCCCACGCTCTCGGGCGCGCTATCTACACCCACCCGTATGCCCTTAGTCTCGAATTCAATTCTCAACTCCTCGGTGTAATCCAAAATCGCATCGGTCTCGTTGATCGGTGCCAGCCGCACCTGCTCGGGGGCCAGCCAGGTCGGGAACGCCCCCGCAGTATTCTCGATCAGTTGCACCATAAACCGCTCCAGCGATCCCATCACGGCGCAGTGCATCATCACGATGCGCTCCCGTTCGCCAGATTCATTCGTGCACGTTAGATCAAATCCTTCGGGCTGATTAAAGTCGAGCTGAATCGTGGCTGCCTGGAACTCTCGCCCAAACGCATCGCGTGCCATAAAGTCAACTTTCGGACCGTAAAACGCCGCCTCACCGAGACCGTCCGTATACTCCACGCCCTTCTTCTCGATGGCGGCCTTCATCTGAGCCTCGGCCTGCTGCCAGTTTTCCTCAGATCCACTGTAGGCTTCCATATTCTCAGGATCGTGGCGGCTAAAACGGACTTTTAACTTAATTCCGAACGTCTCGTTGAATTTTTCAATCACGTTCCAGAGTCGGTCAATCTCACCCTCTACCTGATTGGCGCGAGCAAACACGTGCGCATCATCCTGCGTAATCGACCGCACCCGTGTGAGTCCGCTCAACTCACCGCTTTGCTCATCGCGGTACACCATGGTCGTTTCGCGGTAACGAATCGGCAAGTCACGATAGCTGCGCGGCTGCGAGGCGTAAATCTGCGTGTGATGCGGGCAGTTCATCGGCTTCATCGCAAACGTGTGGCCTTCACGCGTCTCGATCTTAAACAGCCCGTCCGAAAACTTCTTCCAGTGCCCGCTCTTCTCGTACAAATCTTTCTTGGTAATGTGAGGAATCGTCACTGCCTGGAAACCGCCGCCAATGGTTTGGCGCAGCTCCTGCACATAACGGTTTAACTCCTCTCGTATGAGCGTTCCCTTGGGCGTATACAGCGGCAAACCGCCTCCCACTAGATCTGAAAACACGAACAAATCCAGTTCTTTTCCTAGCTTGCGGTGGTCGCGTTTTTCAGCTTCCCGCAGGAGCTCCAAGTGCTGATTTAATTCGGCTTTTGTTGTAAATCCTACACCATATATTCTCTGTAGCTGAGCATTCTTTTCGTTTCCCCGCCAGTAAGCGCCAGATACCCGCATCAGTTTAAAGGCTCCAACCTTGCCCGTAGATTCTACGTGCGGACCGCGGCACAAATCAGTAAACGGGCCATCAGTATACGTTGTAATTTCATCTACTTTTGCTCCCTCTCCCACTCCCAGCTGCGACCGATCAATATCTTTCGCCACGGTAGTTCCGTGCTTTTTGAGGTCATTTAGCAGGTCCACCTTGTACGTCTGGCCCTTGTTGCCGAAGTACTTCACGGCCTCATCGAGCTGCATCGACGCTCGTTCGAACGCAAAATCCGCTTTCACAATCTCGTGCATTTTGTGTTCAATTTTGGCCAAATCTTCGACTGTGATGGGATTTGGCGCGTCCACGTCATAGTAGAAGCCGTGTTCCACCACCGGCCCGATGCCAAACTTCACTTCCGGGTATAATTCCTGAATTGCCGTCGCCATAATATGCGCCAGTGAATGCCTCATCGCATATAATTGCTGCTCTTGTTCTTCTTCGTGATTGCTCATATCTTCTCCTTTATATACAAAAAACGACGCACAATTGCTTGCGCGTCTGGACCCTTTTGGGGCGGTTCCACCAGACTTTCTCGGGCGAACCCAAGACTCTCATAGTTTCCGGTGAACGCCACCGGCAACGAGGCTCGCGGGTTGGTTGGGCCCGGTCAGCACCTTATTGAACTAGGCTGATTATCGCAAACTATACTGCTCTAGGCAATCCCAGCAAACGAGTAGCCTTTCTACTTCCCCAATAATGTTACTCGACGAAGGGCGGCCGCTCACCTTTAGCCAACTTGTCTGCAATTTCACGAGCTTCCTGAGGTGATTCAATCAACCCACTCTTTGGCCACTCGCTTTTATTTTGATTGGGCTCGCCTTGGTCAGGAACATCAGTCTCCTGCGAAGCCACCTCAGCAGCTATACTTTCTTGTGGCCCATTCATCGCGCTCAACTGTTTATCTTGTCGAATTGCGTCCAGCACCTGGCGAGACTGGTTTGCTCCTAGTTGAGCTACTTCAATACCGGCGGCCTTGCCCGGAGCTTCTGCCTCAATCTGCGCCTTAGCGGCCGCATCCGCCACGGCCAATCGGGCTATCCTAGCCAGTCTCGCCGACTCCGCACTCGATCCCGGAGTTATCACAGGTCCCGTACCTTCCAGCTGAGCCGGAGACTGAACGGCATTCACCTCGGCAGCTTCCTGCTCCCCACGAGCGACAATTCCCTTAGCTCGAGCTTCAACTCCGACATGGGTCGTTCCGCTTGATTCGATAGCCTGCGCCGGCTCAGGAGCATCAGGATCCTGCTCCGTACGAGCCTCCTCCGCTCGTCGGGCAAAAATATCTGCCATATCCTGCAGCGCGTTATCTTTCGGACTTACGCGCTCTTTTGAGGCCTCAAAAAGATCTCCCTGCTCAAATTCCTGATCATTTCCGCCTGAACCCTGTTCGCCCATTGCTCGCCTATTCCTTCCCCGGAGGGTGCTCTTTCTCAGATGTATGCTCTACGCGCTCGGGGCGCTTCCAGCCGTTATCATCCTGATCTGGTGCATCATCTAACGCTTCGTACGGCTCGGCCTTACTGCCCAATCCCGTCGGGCGCTTTGGAGCCCTTGCCCGCTCTAATGCTTCTTGAATTCGTTTGTTTTCGGCTTCGGCCATTTTTGGCACCCCTAAGTTATATAACTATCATACCAAATCCCGGCTGGAATGAATCCCCCAGATAGACGCATCTTTACATATGACAGATTGATGTTATAGTTTAGCCAGCACCTTAAGTAGTGTAGTTACCCCCTGTTTTCCCCGCTTTTGTCCCAAGAACCCAGGAGGTTCCTTCGATGTTCATGACCCCTCAGCACGAACCGAACCAGCCAGACCCGACCGAGGAAACAGTTGACCCGGCAGAAGCCCTGCGTCAGCATGCCCTCCTCACCGAGGAAGTCGCCGCATTGCGCCGCCGACTCGCGGACTCACCCACCCGTTCGCGGGATCTCGAGAACCGAGTGCTGCAGCTGCAGACCTCGCTCTCAACGCTGTCAGCCCAGAACGAACGCGTCGTGAAGGCGCTCAGGGCGGCCCGCGAGCAGATCGTCACGCTCAAGAGTGAGGTCGACCGACTGGCTCAACCGCCATCGGCCTACGGCCTGATCGTCGAGACGTATGACGACGCCACTGTCGACGTCCTCACCAGCGGCCGCAAGATGCGCGTCGCGGTGTCACCCTCGATCGATCCGGGCGAGCTCAACCAAGGCCGCGAGGTCATGCTCAACGAGGCGCTCAATGTGGTCGCAGTCTGCGGCTACGAGCGCATCGGCGAGATCGTGACGGTCAAGGAGGTGCTGGACGACGACATCGACAAGGATCTGAAAGACCGAGTTCTTGTAGTCGCCCACGCCGACGAGGAGCGTGTCTGCCGCAGAGCCGGAAGCCTTGTTGGCGAACCCATCCGAGCCGGCGACGCCCTGTTGCTCGACACCCGTTCCGGTTTCGTGTACGAGCGCATCCTCAGAGCTGAAATCACCGACCTGGTCCTCGAAGAGGTCCCGGACGTCGGCTACGAGGACATCGGCGGACTAACCGGTCAGATCGAGGCTATCCGCGATGCCGTGGAGATGCCCTATCTGCACCCGGACCTGTTCCTGGAGCACAAGCTCAAGCCGCCGAAGGGCATCCTGCTCTACGGCCCTCCCGGCTGCGGCAAGACGATGATCGCCAAGGCCGTCGCGGCATCTCTGGCCAGAAAGGTTGCGGCTAAAGAAGGTAAGCCCTTGGGCAACGCCTTCTTCCTCAACATCAAGGGCCCCGAGCTGCTCAACAAGTACGTCGGTGAGACCGAGCGGCACATCCGCCTGATCTTCCAGCGTGCCCGCGAGAAGGCCTCCGACGGTACCCCCGTGGTTGTCTTTTTCGATGAGATGGATGCCCTGTTCCGCACCCGCGGCTCAGGCGTCTCCTCCGACATCGAGACCACCATCGTGCCACAGTTGCTCTCCGAGATCGACGGCGTCGAGCGGCTCGAAAACGTCATCGTCATCGGGGCCTCCAACCGCGAAGACATGATCGACCCCGCAATCCTGCGGCCGGGCCGGCTTGACGTCAAGATCAAGATCGAACGTCCCGACGCTGAAAGCGCCCGGGACATCTTCAGCAAGTACCTCACGGCGGACCTTCCGCTACACGAGTACGACCTGGCTGAACACGGCGGTTCCGCTCAGCGGACCATCGAGGACATGATCCAGACCGCTGTCGAACGGATGTACTCCGAATCCGACTTCAACCGGTTCCTCGAGGTCACCTACGCCGGCGGCGACAAGGAGGTTCTCTACTTCAAGGACTTCCTCACTACCTCTCAGAAGGGCATCCGAGTCGAGCATCTGCTCACCTCCTGCCGTGACGAGTTCAAGGAGAATGAGGATCTCCCCAACACCACCAACCCCGACGACTGGGCTCGCATCTCCGGCAAGAAGGGCGAGCGCATCACCTACATCCGCACTCTCGTGACCGGCAAGGACGGTACCGAACCCGGTCGCTCCATCGAGGCTGTGGCCAACACCGGCCAGTACCTCTAGGCCACAAGCTCCACGGCCGTCTGCTGTCCACGATGCGTGGACAGCAGACGGCCTATCTTTTTGCCAAAACAAAAACCGCCCCAAAGGGCGGCTAAGATAATTACTGGTGGGTCCTAGAGGATTCGAACCTCTGACCTCCTCAACGTCAATGAGGCGCTCTAGCCAACTGAGCTAAGGACCCGGGCCGTTACAAGTGGATAATATAGCTTAAATCGACCCTACAAGCAATACATACAATGAAATTAGCACTCCCATATGCCATAATCCATTCCTACGGTGTAATACTGTCGCTCCCCTTTAGTCCCCCTACCCGAGAAGGTGATGGAAGTGTCCGCACGTCCGATTCGAAGCATCGAACAACTCGCCAAGCTAGTTACTCAGCTCGGCCTTCGTCTCCAGCGCAAAGCCGACCGCACCGCGCGGTCCAAGGCCCGAATCACGAAGCTCAAGAAGCAGCTCGCCGATGAACGCGCGCGGCTCATCGCTTTAAATGCCAAAGACGACGCGCTAAACATGCGCGACAGCGCCAAGATCTGGGTATTCGACGAGGGACACCCAGAACTACGCCACGGCCAAAACGTCGAACTCGGCTCCGGCACAGGTTCACATCGATCTCAACGCGAGGGAGCCCTGCAGTTCGAGGTCGATGAGCAAACCACAATTGATGAAATCAGGTCACGCTTCTCTGAGGAATTCGACTCGGTTGTCGAAACAAAGTACTTCATTCGCAAGAATCCTCTCAAGCGCGAATTCAGGTGGCTGCTCGACAGATTAACTACAGCGTCAGCCCCGTCACAAGAAACCTTCACCATCTACCCCCTGGTGACTGAAGAATTCTTCAGAGCATCCGTCCAGCGGTTTCGCAGTGCGGCCATCACCCTCGAGCTCATCCCTGACCCCGATGCAGACGGCTCGACCGAGAACGCTACACCCTGACCCAACCCCATCCGGCGGAGGCGAATACCGCCCCCGCCGGATGCCCAACCTTTCCGCATTTATCAAAATAAGCTACAATTTCGTGGTCTAAGGGCAATTAGCTCAGCTGGTTAGAGCGCACGGTTCACATCCGTGAGGTCACAGGTTCGAGTCCTGTATTGCCCACCATAGAAAACGCCCCTTTGTGGGGCTTTTTCTTATCCAACTTATGCTTGCACCATTACCCCCACAAAACATACACTAATTGTACTATCTGCCAACATAAGAGGTACAGGAGCATGCTGAGTAGGCAAATCGCCGACAAAATTTGCGCCAAAGTGAGTGCTCTGGTAAATCAGAACCTCCGTCTTACCGATGCCGATGGCAAAGCCCTCTCGCAAACAGTGGCTCTAAAGCCAGAAAATCTCAAAATTAACACCATTCCCTGGGCCATTCCGTTCTACTACGGCGGCAACATTGTCGGCTACATTGTGCTCGATGCCGAAATGCCGAACCACGAAGAGATTGCCCCGCTCATCCGCTCCATCGCCGAGCTCGTCATGCACCAGTCACTGGTATTGGAACAAATCCCCCACCAAGATGAGCGCCTCGATAAATTTATCTACGACCTGCTCAACCAACCCCAGCCCGAATGGTCGCTGTTGGCCGCCGAAGCCCGCTTATTCGATATTGAGCTCGATCGGCCTCGAATCGCCATTGTCATCCAGATCGACGACCCCACCCTCACCGCCAGATATCAAGACCCCACGGGGGACCGCGAAATCCGCCTCACCCGCTATAAGTTCGGCATCAACCGCGCACTCAATTCGTTCTACACCTCCAGCCGCGAAAACGTGGTGAGCTACCTTGGCGGAACCTCCTTTTGTATCCTCAAAGATCTCTTGGGTTCGGGCGAGCGCGAGCATGAACTAGATACCGCCCTCGAAGGCTTCAAAAAGAGCCTGGGCGTGATCTACAGCATCCTCAAGAGTGAGCTCAAGCCGCCCACTACCGTCGGTGTCGGCAATTACCATCCCGGGCTCGAAGGACTGCGCCAGAGCTACCACGAAGCCACCTCCGCCATCGAGCTGGGCGCCCAGACCTGGGACGTCGACCGCATCTACCACATCGATGATTTCGGCGTGGTCGCCCCACTGCTATCAGGTGTTGATGAAAACAATATCTACTTCTCCCGCGAGCTCCTCGACCGCGTCGGTGAAAATCACGAAATTATTCAGACCCTCGAGGCCTTCTTTAGCTTCGATATGTCGCTCACCCGCACCGCCGAAACCCTCAAGATCCACCGCAACACCCTGGTTTATCGCCTCGACCGCATCACCGAAACCCTCGGCCTAGACCCGCGGGTATTCGACGACGCCATTCAAATTAAACTAGCTATTTTATATAGCCGATTTGTGGAGCGTTAAGCATGCAGCTCAACTCCGCACTCGCCAGACAAATCGCCGATAAGGCCAACCAAGTGCTCAAGCGCGACCTCTTGGTGGCCGATCTTTCCGGGCAAATCCTGGCCGGTATCCCCACTCAAAGCTTCGTTTCCGAAGCCTTATCGGCGGCCCAAACCGGACGCTCTACCACCTCGGATTTCAACGACCGCCAGACCAAATGGTGGCCGTTTGTCTACGACGAGCGCACCGTGGCAGTATTTGGGCTCCCTCTTGATACCGGCCCGATCACCCAGGAAGCTATCACCCTCCTGCAGGGCCTCGCCGAAGTTATCGTTTATCAGCACTTCCTGCTCGACAAAATTCAGTCGGCCGAACGTGTCCGTGCCGACTTTCTGCGCCAACTCCTCACCGCTCCCAGTATCGTACCAGCGGACATTCATCATCAGGCCGACATTCTTCAGCTCAATCTGCGCGTTGCCCAGGTTGCCATCCTTATCCATCTCGACGGATTTGAAACCTCGGTCCGCACCAAATTTGCTCAGCTTTCATCCGAAGAACAGCAATTACAAATCGACTCCTCCGCAGAAGAACTTAACAGCAGTATTCGTGATGGCTTCAAGAACCTCCAGGAAAACCTTGTGGCCTACCTCGGCGACAACCAGTTTGTTCTCCTCAAGGGCCTCACCGGCGAGTCGCTCACTACCCTCAACACTATCAGGCAGATCAACGAATATGCCAGAACCCTACAGAGCGTTACTACCAATCTCGCCCTGGAACAGCCCATCACTATCGGTGTCGGGCAGTACTACCCCGATCTCGCGGGTCTGCGCAAAAGCTACCAAGATGCCAAGCTGGCACTCGAAGTCGGCGCCAAGGTCTGGGGTAGCAGCCGGATCTACCATATTAAACAAGTTGGGATGTTCATCACCCTGGCCAGCACCAGTCAGGAGCGCAAGGCCGAACTGGCCCACCAAATCCTCTCCCCCTTGCTGCGCGACGAGCAATTATTCAAAACTGTTCAAACCTTCCTTGCCTCGGGCCTCAACCTCACTGACGCCGCCGGTAAGCTCCACATTCACCGCAACACCCTTATTTATCGGCTCGATAAGACAAAAAAACTCATAAACTTAGACCCGCGGCACTTCGATGACGCCCTCCAGATCAAACTCGGGCTAATGTTTTATCAGGATCAAACCCCCGCATAACGTCGTATTCGGGGTGGCACTTTATGCCATGGCAGCCAAATTTAATATTTTTATTCAGACCATTTCACAAACCACACCCAACTTTCGGCTGTAAATTTTGTATGACCTTGCCTATGCTGTATTTTGATGCTGGAGTATCTTGTAACTGTCAGTTGCGCAAAATCTACGCAACGAAGCATTCTATTTAACTGAGGTAGAGATGAAAAATAAATTTTCGACGACCTACGATGACTTCTTTTTGGAGCTCCCACCGGCATACAACCTAAACGACATCGAGATCCAGGACGAGTACGAAAATCAAACCGATCAAGTAGACCGAGGTCTAAGTGAAGAACAAGTGTCTCAGATAGCAGTCGACTCGCTGAGCGAGGTTAAACGCCTCAAAACGACACCAAGAACCGACAAAAACAACCCGATTTCCCAGTAAAAATAAGCGGTCGAGAATAGGTTCCATTCAGTCGCTATACGCGGCTTTATTGGTACTTGACTGTTCGGTTCTTGTTCGGTATATTGGTTCTCAGAGGGTGACATAGGGTTTTACTTAAAGGAGTGTTTCATGGCAGAATCAATCGAACAATTACGTATCTACAAGTCCGCCCGGGCAGCCGAGGACCAAGTTTACGAGCTCGTCAAACAGTTCCCCGCCGATCAATTTTACGGTCTAGGCAACAACTTGCGTCGCTCCAGCGCCGCCGTTTCCCACCACATCATGGGCGCCCATCGGCTCTTCAGCTACCGCCTCAAGCTCGACGAGCTCAGCGCCATGCGCCGCGAGGCTGAAAATACCATGCAATACCTAGAAGACGCCCGGACACTTGGCGCTACCGATGAACTCATCAGTGAGTACACCGGTGTCATTAAGCAGTCCTGGGGCCTATCGAAATGGCTCAAAATTAAGCTCATCGAAAAGCAGGAGAAAGCCGAAGTCGCGGCCAAGGAAGAGTTGGTAGCGGCTATAGCTTCGTAGTAAATAATACAACAAGCCTCGAGCAGCCCCAGGTACAATGGGGCTGCTTTTTAAGCTCCCTTGAGCCTATGCCTTTGGCTGCACGGAACGCTGACTTTGCGTAAGCCGAACTCTACCCCCTATAATATCTATGCTTTATCTTGTCAGGCGTTTACGCTGCAGTTCAGTATTCCGCTCCGCTCTACCCCTTTTTTTCATCTAATGTTGCATTTGTGTTCAGTGCTGCTGGGGAGGCGACATGTCTATTCTTGGTAACGCTGGAGAGGCGATGTTCGGCTACGATAGTGCCGCGCCTGACAAGATGTAGGGCAGGAATCACTCATAAGATCGAGTTCGCGGCACCAGTAGCCGAATGTCGCCGAACCAGCACGATTCCCAGCCCATCCCCTATTCAAAATACCGCACCGTCCCAAACGGTATTTTATCTACCATCGGATTCTTACTCTTCATCACGGCCGCCGGCATCACCCGCAGTTCCCCATATCTATCGTTGAGCGTGTTCATTGCGTCTTCCAGCCTGTCCTGCCTAGCGTCCTCGCTCTCCCACAGATACAGCTGATCCGATTTCACCGGCTCCACCTCGTAAGCCGTCATTGCCAGCGAGCTAACCACCCGGTCGGGCCACTGCTCGCGCGCATGCCCATACAACTCCAGCGCCCGCCCATACAGCTGATCGGCCCGGTGCGCACTCGTTTGGTACATCTTGCGCTCGTGCCACCCCCGCGGGCCGTTCCAGCCTCGGCGCGGGCCCCAAGCCGGCTCCCGCACGTAGCCGAGCCACAACATAAACCCCCGCGCCGCCAGATCATTCTGGTGCAGCCGCCGTGCCACCTTAGCGCAGGCCTTGTACAGCAACGTCGCCATCTCCTCAGGATCAGACGTGCGATGCTCCAACACGTAGCTGCGTCCCACCGTGCGAATGCCGTACTCCACCTCAGTCTCATACCCCCGCAATTTCAGATACCAATGATGCCCATTCACGCTCCGAAACACCTGCTTGCAAAGCACCGCCTCGCTCGCCCGGTAAAAATCCAGTGTCGTAAAAATCCCCGCCTCATTGAGCCGCCGCTCCATCCGCCGCTTAATGTACGGCAGCTCCACCAAATTCATGAAACCATACACCGCCTCCAAGTTACCCCCATCGATCTGATAAAACCCGTCCGGCTTCATAAACCCAGCCGCCACCTTGGCCAGCCACCGGTTCTGCCCAATCCCCACGTTCACCTTCATGTAATCCCCCACCTCCTCGCGCACCCGCTGCTTGATCTCGCGGCCAATGTCCTCCAGGGACCGCCCCTTCAGCAACCCCCGCATTCCCCGAAAATCTATAATTCCTTCATCCACCGACTTCATCTGCGTCACCGGCGAATAACTCTCAAAAATCTCCCGCATCTGCTTATTCACGTACTGATACTTGGCCGCGTCGCTCTCGCACATCACAAAATCCGGCGCCACCTGCCGCGCCTCGCCGTTGCGCGTGCCCAACCCAATCCCCAACTTCTTAGCCTCATACGACGCCGCTATGCAAATGGCGTAATCATTCAACCGGTTCGTCACCCCCACCGGCCGCCCCCGCAGCAGCGGATTAGCCTGCTGCTCCGTCATGGCAAACGCCGAGTTGAGATCAATATGCATAATCTCCGCCGGCTCCGGATTAACCCTCAGCTCCATATCTCCCCCTATCCATAGAAGATTTCCTTGAGCTTCCACTCCAGCGTGTCCGGATCCAGCTCCACCCGAAACGCCGTCTCGTCTGCCGAGAAGCTAAAAATATGCACCCGCTTGGTCCCTCGCCGCTCCGGGTGGTACAGCCCCATGATCGTGAGCTTCCAGCGCTTGCCGCGCCATTTCATCACGTGCGGCACCACGCGCATCACGCCCCGCGGCCCCGGCGCAAACGACGCCAGCACGCTCACCGTCTCATCGCATTCTTCGCGCATAGTTCGAGCCCCTTTGCTCTCGATACTATACCGAACGTATACCGAACGCAAGCATGAGCAAAACCGAGAATTAATGCGCGCTAAAAAACTACCTGCCAATAAAACAGGTAGTTTTTGTAGACTAATTTACATCAAAATCATCGATGGTGCCCCTTACGCCGCCACTCGATACAGCCCCCGCTCCTGAATATACTCAAACACCCCATCATCAAGCTCAGCCGGCCGCTCACCCGCCCGCAGCTGGGCTTTCACCTGCCGCGAAGACGCTTCTGTATGCTCAGCTAAATCAAGCCACTGCACCCGCAAATGCCCGTCCGACTTGATCTCCGGCCCCCCCGCGCGCCGTGCGACGGCAAAACTCAAACTGCGAACAATCTCGGAATAATTCCACGTATCAAGCGTGGCCAGCACGTCAATTCCCACTATAAACACAAATTCCGTATCCGGATAATGCGCCATCAGTCGCCCAAACTCGGCCATAGTATGCGCCGCCGGATCCGCAGCCCCATCCGGAGCCCCCTCACGCATCGCCGGCTCACCCGCCACTGCCAGCCGCACCATCGCCATGCGGTCCACCAGCGCCGTCACGCCGGTCTTATGCGCCGGAGCAGGGTTTACCAGAAACCACACCTCATCGAGCTCACAAGCGCCTATAGCCGCTCGAGCCATCGCAATATGACCAAGATGTACGGGGTCGAACGTTCCGGTGAGCAATCCCACCCTGCTCATCGAGCTAAACCTGCTCCGATTGAACTCGACTCGAGATAAGGCCATAGACTTCCTTGGCCGCCTGTTCGCTCTTGCCCGTGGCATTCACCACCCAAGTGTAAAAATCCAACCCCCGTGCCTGCTCCAGCTCCCCTACCGCCTGCTCCAGCCGGCGCTCAATTGAGGCCGCATCGTTGGTTCCGCGGTGCTCCAGCCGGCGCCTCAGCTCCACGATATCGTCCTGATCGGATCCATCCGTAGGCTTAATAAAAATACACAAAGTATTTGGCAAAATTTGGTGCACAAACGCACCGCCATTAATTTCAATTTCCAACAGTACCGTCACGCCACTGCGTAAATGCTCCAAGATCGGTTCCAGTGGCGTGCCGTAACGGGCGCCCTCGGTAAGCCCGTTAGCCTCCAAAAACCCTCCGGCCCGCTCGAGCTCTTCAAACTCATCCCTACCAGCAAAAGTGTACTTATGGTGATGCACCTCACCCGGCCGAGGCTCACGAGTAGTAGTAGATACCGACAGCCAAAGCTTATCCCCGGCAAACGCGAGCATTTCGTCGATGACTTTACCCTTACCTGCCCCCGCCGATGGACCGGAAATAATCACTAACTGACCTGGAAGACCTTCGAATTTGCTTCTCAACTCATCAATCGCCGCTTGATCCTGGGGCACTTTATCTCCTTTGAATTACATAAAATGTGGCACTGCTATAAGGCCGTATTGTAATGTGACTTCTTGATGCCAACAACCCCTGGCGGCACTTTTCCCCAATTTGGCAAAAGTTATCCCCTGGCATTTTTACCAGTCATATGACAACATGTAGTCATGAAATGTCCGTTTTGCAGGTCCAGCCAGACCGAAGTCTACAACACCCGAGCCACCAAGTTCGCCACCCAGATCTGGCGTCGCCGGCGCTGCCTGAGCTGCCACGAGGGCTTCACAACGTACGAAGCCGCTGACCTAGGATTCCTTCAAGTCAGAGCCCAAAACGCCTCACAAGGCCCCTACAGCCGCGCCAGACTATACTCTGGGATCGCTGCGGCCTTCGAACCCGCCAAGGCCGACTCGACTATCATCGATGCCGTCACCGACACGGTCGAAAGCAAGCTCCTCGACCTCAAAAACCCAATTATTGTTTCGGATCAGATTGCCGCCATCATTCTCGCCACCCTCAAACACTTCGACACCTCGGCCTTCCTGCGCTATCTGGCCTCACACGCCGACCTACGCTCGAAATCCGAGCTCAAACGTCAGCTCAAAAACTACTAGGGCCTGCCCCGCGGTGCCCATAAGGACACGACGGAACAGGCCATAAAACCATGCCGGACCCCAGTCACCCGGGGTGAATCATGAAAAGCACCCACAGGACACCCCACGGCCACGCAACCATTGCCACCGGCAGGGCCGCAAACTCAAAGATGTCCCCGATGTCCGGGTCGAATGTCAGGCCGCCCAGATGCTTGAACTGCACGTACTTGAGCTTCATCTCTGAGGCCGTGTTGTTTGCCTCGGCGAGAAATACATAAAGTCCAAGCACGAGGGTGACCGTCCACTGGGTGTAGTCAAAACCCCTCACCAGACCCAACAGCATCCCGAGGGAAATAAAGATGGCTTCGTATTGAAACGCCTTCTCTCGCCAGATCTGACGGCGCACCGTCCAGAGCATATACGGGAAGCTATGGATCGACCCCGTAAAGGCATCCATCCTCGTACGACCCGCCGAAGGATCTATCTCGCCGTCAATGGCAACAAGTTTCGCCTTCTTGGCATCGAACCAACGACCACGGAAAGCCTGAATCTTCGCGTCGAGAAAGTCATCTAGACGCCGAATGCGGCACAACCAATTCATTGCCGACCCCTCTCGGTCTAGCGTACTCCCCCGACTCTCGAAGGCACCCCGATTATAACTAAAAACGGGCCCGAGGGCCCGTTTTTAGTTTGAGGAGAAGTAAGTTACTTCTTTTCGCGGCGATCCTTGTCGCCTTCGTTCTCTTCAGACACCACGATTGGGTCCTCTTCCATAGCGCTTTCCGGCACTCCGCCCTCAACGGCCTCGTCGAGCTCAGCCATCTCGGCATCAGAACGCGGCGGGTCAACCTTAGCGACCAGCACGGTGAGGTCCTCCTCGACAAACTTCACACCCTTGGGCAGTTTGAGGTCAGCCAGCGTAATCACCTTCTCGAAATCATCCAGTATGGCAATATCAACTTCAATCGCCTGAGGCAGGTCGCCCGGCAGGCATTCCACCTCGATCATCTCAAAGCCCTTCATGAGCATGCCTTCATCCTGGAATACCGCATTGGATTCACCGATGTAGTGAATTGGCACTTCAGCCTTGAGCACTTCGTCCATCCGAACGATATAAAAGTCGACGTGAGTAATCTCGCCCCGTGCGCTGCTATGCTGCACGTCGTGAATTAGTACGTTTCTAGCCTTGCCTTCGCCCACTTTGAGCGCCACAATCTTGTTTCCGCCCGCAGTGCGGTATATCTTCTCGATCGTTTTGCCATCCAGCACCAGCGACTCCGAAGCCACCCCATTGCCGTAAACTACCGCCGGCACTTTGCCCGCAGCTCGCAGTAAGGTATTTTTCTTTCCAGTTTCGGTGCGTTTTTCGGCAACCAGTTCAATCATATCCATCATTTCATCCTTTATCCGAAATTAACTGTTATTTACCCTTCTTGACGAAGGTTTTAGATTTGGAAACCCAGCGATGAAATTCTGCAATTTCACTCGCAGTAATTGCTCCCTTGGAAGCAAATTTGGCTTCTTCGCTCTGACGCAAATCAGATTTACGCTTGCCCCCGCTCTTGCCGTTCACCGACACCGTTGCCAGCACCGGTAATGAACAATTATGGCACGATAACTGCACGAAACAGTACAAATCTATATCGCCCAAAAAACGTATATCATCAAAATGATAATTTGTTTCGCACGAGGGGCACTTATAAAACTCTTGCAGATTGCGAATCAATTCTTGTAAGTACTTCGGCTGCATGGGTATCCCCTCGTTACTAGCTCATCTTAGCACCCGCGCCGACGCGTGAGCAAACATAGGAATTAAGGCCGTTTGCCCCTAGGACTTACTTCGCCGTTTTTGGAGGTCCCGCAGGAATAGCCCGCCCATAGCCAATATCATCGTGCACACCAACACCGCGAAGCCGATTAACTTAATCATTGAGTTCGAAGTAAGCGCCACCATGCCAAAAACCGCCACCACCGCGTACACCACCAGCACGGCTTGGCGCTGGTTCAGGCCCGCATCGAGCAGGAGATGGTGAAAATGCTGCCGATCAGCCGAAAACGGCGATACCCCGCGCAAAATTCGCCGCACCGCCGCCCACACCGCATCCAGAATCGGAAAACCCAGCACCAAGGCGGCCGTCGCCAGCTTAGCCCCAGAATAAATCGACAGCATAGCCAAAGTCAGACCCAAAAAATAAGCCCCCGAATCGCCCATGAAAATTTTGGCCGGATAGAAATTGTGCGGCAAAAATCCCAATGCCGACCCCGCCAGAATTATTGCCAATAGTGCCACCGCCGGCTGATGCACGTTCGGACCCACCGCCACAGCGAACATCACCAGTGCCGCAATCCCCGACACCCCGCACGCCAAGCCATCGAGCCCATCCAAGAAATTGATCGTATTGGCCAGACCCACCATCCACAGCAGACTCAGGATATTAGCGACCGGCATCACGTGAAAATGTGCCCCCAGCAGCTCGAAATTCATCCGACCCCAGCTCAAGTCAATCACGCCGCCAAACGGATTTGTGATCGCTGTGATGCCGATTCCCCCGGCCAGCGCCACGCCCGCCGCCAGAAACTGACCCGCCAGCTTAATTCCCGGCGACAGATCGCGAATATCGTCGATCACCCCCACCGCCACCAAAATCAAACAACCCAATAGCAGGCTGGCCAGCTGACGCGACATCGGCAGCAATACCATCACCGCTATCACGAAGGCTGCAAATATCGCCACCCCGCCCAAATAAGCGACCTCGCGAGTATGAATTTTGCGATTGGTCGACGGCCGGTCCACGATCCCGCGAGCCAAGGCGTATCGACGCACCCATGGAGTCAGCCCTGCACTCAGCACAAAAGCCAGCCCAAACCCAAACAAGTATTCCATTATTTCTTCGTAGCCTTCTCGGTCACATAAAATTCCAGGTATTTGCCAAACATCAGCCGCGTTTGCGAATTCAGCGCCGCCAGCGCGCCGAAGCAAATAGTCACGACCGGCAGAAGCGCCCATTGAGCCACCATTCCGATAAACCGCGCCTTGCGGTACCTTTCGGGCTTCGGCGGCAGGGATATCAGGCTCAGGAGCACGGTGATCACGATCGATACCGAGGCTAACGTGAGAATTCTAGATGTGATTATTGGCAAGTTATGCGCCAAAGATTGATAGGCAAACCCGCGGTTCAGATACAGCGGCAGCCAGCCCACAAACGTCAAGATAAGCGGTGCCGTAGCCCAGGAAAAGTGAGACTCAAACAACCGCCCGATCTGAACCGCTTTATTGCTCCAGGGAATTTGCTTGTTGAACAGGGAGTTGCGAACCACGAACGGAAAATCACTCACACCCCAGGCCCACCGGCGCAGCTGCAGGAACTGAACCTGAAATGTCTTCAAGTAAGTCCCCGCCAGCACTGCGTCTTGATATACCGGAGTAAAAACCGGCACTACTTCATGATCGCCATCGAACACAAAATATGTACGCCAGTACTGGTGGCCGTCCTCCACAATCGAAGTAACGCTCCAATAATCAGTCGCAATCAACGCCTTCAATGATTGCGCATGAGCAGCGAAGTTACGCAACCGGTGCGGACGCATCGTCTCCATCAACAGCCAGAAAGAGTTCCCTGTAGCAATCACTCTCATCGGGGCCGGTACGTCCCAAATATTGTTATAGAACATCGGTACGGGCTGGTAGCTTCGCTGCACCCGCTTGGTATCGATGGCGTACAGATAAGATAAATAGCTAAAGTAGTTCTTGGCCGCCCGGTGATCGGAATCGAAAGTAGTCACCACCACCCGCTCCGGATCAATTCCCCGCTTCAGAACCTCGGCGGTCAGTACCCGTCCGGCGAAGCTAATGTTACCGCCTTTGCCGCGAACTTCGCCGACCATTCCATCCGGGTGTTTCACGGCTATGGCCATAGCAAACTTATCGCCAAACTCCGCCACCAATGAATGCGCATTAGCCTCGGTCTCGGGGCCCCCGCGTTCCTCGTATGCCACCACCAACATGATCTGTTTGAGCGGAAAATCTACTTCCGTGAGCGATTTCACCGACGGATGCAGTATATCCATCGATTCGTTGTAGGTCGCCAATACCACTGCGTGATAGATCGTGGCAGGATCCATAATCTTATCCGACCGCTCCGCCAGGCCAGCTACCCGCTCTACTTCACTCTGCAGTTCCTGATACTGCAATCGAGTTTTCCGGTCGGTAATACTCCAAATACTGGCTAAACTGGGATGTTGCTGGCGCATTGCCGCAAGCTGACCCTTAACCTCCTGCAAGCTGCCCTCCAAATGGCGCAGCTGCTCCAGCCGCCCGTTCCAATCAACGCTTTGTGCGAGATGCAATCGGCGATAACCCCTGACCAAGTAGCCGCTCATCCTAAACGATTTGATCGTCCAGTAAAGGTCGTAGGCAATAATGAAGTACGCCACCGCTATGGGATAGATCAGGCTCAGCAAAATTGGCAGCAACAGCGTCAGCCAGGTAATGCTGCCCGGCAGAATCTCCATCGCGCGGGTAAACCAACGCCGGTCGAAGTAACGCACGCTACTCAATTTCGTAGTATTTTGACTCATCGTACCGCCCCAAAAGCCTGAGCTATGATAAAACCAAATATGCTCACCACTACCGCCGTTACCAGCAGGAAAAAGCTCGCCAGACGGCTGCGGGTGAAGCTATGGTACGCAAACAGCGAGTTTACTACGGTGATTAATATCGTCACCATCACGATTTCGAACGGGAAGTACCATGGCCCCAATCGATCAAATAACGTAAAGCTCGAGAAATGCACCGGCACCAGGCTGTCCGTCGGGCGCATCCGCAGCATCAAGCTGATCAAGTTAACCGCGTTCACACCCAAAGCCACGCTCAAAACCGCCATCGACATGCGATCATGAAAAAAGCGCCGGCTGAGCACCTCGCTGGTCCGTTCTCGAATAGTTTGCCGAAACTTAGTTAATGGCTGGAAGCCTATCATGAATCGAATTATAGCACCCTGAGGTAAGAATCATTATCTGTATTGGAGCGGGTAGAGGGAATCGAACCCTCGACTCAACCTTGGGAAGGTCGCGTTTTACCCCTAAACTATACCCGCGAATATAAAAACTGGAGCCGATGAAGGGATTCGAACCCATGACCTACGCTTTACGAAAGCGCCGCTCTACCAACTGAGCTACATCGGCGTAACCAGGATAGATTAGCAAATTACGGGCAAGATTTCCAGAGCACAGCACAAGGACTATACTAATGCCATGTTAAATACAGCCACCTCCCTAATTCTACGCGCCGGGCACCAACTAGGCCTGGATGACGCTATTATTAACGATTTCCTCGAACCGAATCGAGAGCATATTTTCGAGATTGGGCTTACGGGCGGTAAGAGCTTCAAGGCCTACCGCGTCCAGCATAACGATAACCATGGACCATACAAGGGCGGCATCCGCTTCCATCCGGACGTAAACCTGGAGGAAGTCCGCGCCCTCGCCACCCTCATGAGCCTCAAGACGGCTGCCGTCGGTCTCCCGCTCGGTGGCGGCAAAGGCGGTATATCCGTAGATCCCCGCCAGCTCTCCCCCGCTGAGCTTGAAGAACTCAGCCGCGCCTACGCCCGGCACCTATCGCCGCACATCGGACCGCACAAAGACGTCCCGGCGCCGGACGTCAACACCAACCCCGCCATCATCGACTGGATGGTCGACGAATTCGAGCAAATCACCGGCGACACCACCAAAGCCAGCTTCACCGGCAAAAGCCTGGGTGCCGGCGGCAGCCTAGGGCGCGATGCCGCCACCGGCCGCGGCGGCGTGATCACGCTCGCCGAGTACCTCCGCCTCAGCGGTCAGGCCGACCGCCAACTCACCGTGGCCGTTCAGGGCTTCGGCAACGTGGGATCGTTCTTCAGTACTGTGGCCGCCACCGACCACCCCCAATGGAAGCTCGTGGCCGCCAGCGACACCAGCACTGGCCTCACAAATCCAAACGGCCTCGATGCCACCGCCTTATCCGAACTCAAGGCCTCACATGGCCGCTTCACCGACTACCATGCCGCGGGCGTCACCCAAATCTCGCCCGACGATATGATCGCCCAGGATGTCGATGTACTCGTGCTCGCTGCCCTCGGTGATACCGTCACCGAATCTAACGTTTCCCGAGTGAAGGCCAAAATCATCGTGGAGCTCGCCAACGGCCCCATCAATGAGGCTGCCAGCGACCAGCTCGCCGCCTCAGACACCGTCATCCTGCCCGACATCATCGCCAACGCCGGCGGGGTCATCGTGAGCTATCTCGAATGGGTCCAGAACCTGGCCGACGAGCATTGGACCGAGCAAAAAGTTAATTCTGAGCTCGAACGCTATCTCATCCCAGCCATTCAAGCAATGTACCGCACCGCCAAGGACGAGAAAGCATCGCTAAAAATTGCCGCCTTCATGAACGCGCTAGCCAAGCTCACTACCTCCGCAAAATAAAAAAGCTAATAGCTAGCCGTATCTGCTAGCTATTAGGACTATTTGAAATCTGGACTACGCTACGTACTAAGCAAAACCCTTGTGCTTTGGGAACTTTCGCTCGTACCGCTCTGCCAGAAATTCATACTTTTGCTCGAGAGCCCGCTTGGCTTCATCCGGACTCATGTAGAACACATCATACAGATCCTGCTGCTGCACCTGCATGTTTTGCGATTTGATTTTGCGAATTCTTGATCGGCCCACGGTATCAACCCCACTCAATTAGTTGTAGGACAAGTATGTCCAAATCCAACTACCAGAACTTCAGCACTTGTTCCAAAGCTTAAGGTCTTCTATGAGCAAAGTTTTGTCTATTCAAACCTGCCCTAATACGTGAGATATATCTTATATATATATCCGGTAAAACCGTTGTAGCGTACCTGTTGCCATTGCGCATCGCTGTCGCTCAAAAGCTGCACAACCGTGCCGCCATTAAGATCGGTAACTATAGCCGTAGAGGCCGATTTTCCGACCCGCATATGAACGATTGGATACGAATTTGTCGTGGCAGTGGGCACCGCTGGCGTAGGAGCCGGCGTCGCTACGGGAGTCGGACTAGGAGTTGCGCTAACGGTTGGCTTTGGCGTTGTGCTCGGCGACACCGACGGCGATGCGCCAAGCTTAAGCGGGCGCAGCAGAATATCGTTAGCCAAGCTGCCGCGACCGCCCAGAGCCATCGTGGCCTCGGTGAGTCCGCCGGCCAACACCGCCAATATCACCAGGCTGCCGAACGTTGCTGCTAACCTCTCCACGATCTATTCCTACTGTTGGTAATACTTGATATACAAGAACACAATGGACGCAGCCACCCCGACAATCACCAGTAAGCCAACTACGAATTGCAGTACTATCTTCCATCCGCCGCCGCTTTTGGCGGGCGCTTTGCGGACCTGCTGCTTCGGCTCCGATTCGGCTGCGCGGCTCGCCGCCGGATTCATTGGCCTCATCGGCATACCGGAGGGACGAGTCTGAGCGGCCGGGCGAACCGGCTCCGCCATCGGTCTAGGCGCAGCCGACGGCCTTACACCCGGATCTTGCACCGGAGGGGTTCCGGCCGGCCTTGACGGGCGGGCAAATCCGTCCATTCTCCGCGGCCCCATATCTGTCATTCTACGATTCGGTCTTGGTTGATCCACGCTCGTTTGCTACCTATTACTCTCTCGATAATATCACATTCTGAGATTAATGCTTATGCTCAGAAAAATCGCCCTGCATGTTATGCTCATGGCAAATTATGTCAAACTTCCGTACCAGCCGAACTTTCGACGTCTTATTCCTCCTGATGATCACCGGGCTGCTCGTTTTCGCTACCGCAAAACGCCAGTCTATCGGCGACAAAATGTTCTTTCTCAGCTACCATCCCACCGCCAGAACCATCCAACTGGCCTATGATGCCGGGCTGTCCGACTCCGGCCGCACCCTGCTGTACCGCACCGACCCACAATTCGCCAACCGCCAGGCCATTATCGCCGAATGCGATATCGAACGGCTCGGCTGCCTCAGCTCCAAAGGCCAAACCTTTATCCTCGATGACCCCGCCAAACCTGCTCAAACCATCGTCACCGGAGCCCATGAGATGCTCCATATCGCCTATCGCCGCCTTTCCCAGAGCCAAAAAAATGACCTGGCCCCACTGATCGATCAAGCCGTCGCAACAAACGCCGCCAATATTAATGACGAACTAAAGTCCGAAACTACCCCCGAAGACCGCCGCGACGAGGCCCATTCACTACTGGGCACCGAGTACAAAAATCTTCCAACCGAGCTCGAAAGCTACTACGCCCAGTATTTCTCAGACCGGTCGAAAGTATTGGCCGCCGCCGCTTCGGACAATTAGGTCTTAGCGACCCGGCAGCATCAATCGCCACACCGTGGTCTCATCCCGCTGCACAAATCCCAGCTTCGCATACAGTTTATGAGCATCTTTACGCACCGTTTTTGAGGTAAGGTTGACCGATTCGGCCTCAAATGGAGCCTCACCAATCGCGGTGCGCATGAGCTGGGTGGCTATTCCCTGCCCCCGAAAGGCCTTATCCACTACGTAATCTTCGATCCAAGACTTAATCCGGCGCGGTTGGTATACGTCTACCCGTTGCACCATTCCACGGATCACCCCGTCTACCCGTGCCACATACAGGCTTCCCGCCATTTGCACAATCTGGTCAAGCCGCTCCAAGTCCAGATTCTTGGCCTCGAGCGACAGCTGCGGCAGCAAATGATTAATCTGCTCAACTGCCTCGGGTGTTGCCTCGGTCAAAATTTCGATTACTACTTCAGCCATTAATTACCCTTCATTGCATCGATCCTATCATATAAACTGGCAATTCTAAGTCAAGCTCCTTGAACTACTAATTGATTCAACCTGGTTTAGGGCCCTATCTGTACTCCGGATTCTCAAAATCAAACCGAGCTCCAGCATCCCATTCCCGGCGTTGGTTGCCATAGGCTGGGATACCCCCGCTGTCCTTCAGCAGCTTTGCCATGTGCAACAGGTTCCACGCCATAAAAGTGGTGTTTCGATTAGTAAAGTCGTTCTCGGGTCCCCCCGAACCCTCATCCAGATATGACGGCCCCGGACCCGCCTCTCCGATCCATCCCGCATCTGCCTGAGGAGGAATAGTATAGCCAAGGTGCTGTAGGCTGTACAACAAGTTCATTGCACAATGTTTCACCCCGTCCTCGTTCCCGGTAATTATGCATCCTCCTACTCGGCCGTAGTACGCGTACTGCCCTGCCGCATTCAACTCACTCGATCCCCCGTACAGCCGCTCCACCACCCGCTTCATCACTGAGCTGTTATCCCCGAGCCAAATCGGCCCGCACAGCACCAAAATATCGGCCGCCATCACCTTTTTCGCGATCTGAGGCCACTCATCGGTTTTCCAGCCATGTTCGCGCATATCCGGCCACACTCCGGTCGCAATGTCATGATCCACCGCCCGAATTACCTCGGTTTTCACCCCGTGCTTATCCATGATTGCCCGGCTTTTCTCGAGCAAACCGTCGGTATTGCTCACTTCCGGCGACTTTTTCAATGTCGCATTGATAAATACCGCACTCAGACCGGAAAAATCGTAACTCTTCATCATTTCAACTCCTGCATTACCATTAGGAATCGAATGTCTCACGATTTAACAGCAAAAACATCTGATATTTCTACCATTCAATATCCCCGGCCCAGCCAAACCCGGTATCGCCTCTAGTGCGATACCGGGTTTGGAAGCCAGAAAGCGGGCTGGTCAATCGACCGCCCTGGATCGAGCCCAAACCTTTCCAGAATGCCTAATGCCAATCTGAGCGGAGCAACAACAAAGTTCAATGCTGCATTGAACCACATACAACCCTCCTCTCGTCGATTTCGAGCTTCCGAAACTACCCTAACAAACAACTCCGAGGCAGACTTCGACCATAGCACCAGATTTCCTGGTACTTTCTTCAATCAATTTGGCATGATGCCAACCCCGTACCCCGATGATCTCAACCGGTACCTCAACATGAAAAAAGCGCCACTTGCGTGACGCACTTTTCATGGCGGGCTCGACCGGTTTCGAACCGGCGATCTCCTCCGTGACAGGGAGGCGTGATAACCACTTCACTACGAGCCCATAGGTTTAAAACCTCGTAATCCTACCATCTAACCCCGCCCCGAGCAAGACTTGGCGACGTCATGCCGCACTATCTTGCTCGGGGCTAGTGTTTAGGCCTTGATGTATTTGTTGATCTTGGCCTTCTTGAGCTCACCGGCAAAGTACTCGGTGAAGTCGACCGTCTTGATCAAAATGTGCTGCGCGTGAATCGATCCGTCGTCTTTCTTCTCGATGACCTTGATGATCTCGAAGCCATACTGATCTTTGATCGGATCGGACACCTGACCGGGCTGCAATGCCTCTGCTGCCTTCTGTAGCTCGTCTGGGAGCTGTCCTTTGGTGAAGAAGCCCAGATCGCCGCCGCCGGCCGCGTCGGACGCCTGTGAGTTCTTCTTGGCCGCTTCAGTGAAGTCGCCGCCTGCCTTGATGTCTTTGAGGACGTTCTGCGCCTTAGTTTTGGCGGCAGCGGTCACGGCCGGGTCGGAAGTCACTTTGTCTTCCAGGTTCTTGGCCAGCAATTGCTTATATACCACGTTCTTGAGATCACCAATGTTCCAACCGTAGATCTGATTTAGAGTCTTGAGCAGGGTATCCTTGCCGCCGTAGCGCTGGTAAAGCTGATTAATTAGATCATTTACCTCTTTGTCGGTCACCTTGACCTTCTTGGCAGAAGCAATCTGAGCCGTCAGCGAGTCGCTGGCCAGCTTGTCGAGCGCGTGCTCCTTGATCTGTACTACCAATTTCTTGCCGTCGGCCGAATTGAAATCCACTGCCGGCTGATTGTTGAGTTTGGCATTGTTCTGGTAGGCGCGCTTATTGGCATCGACTTCAAACAGATACGACTTATAGGTCACGAAATGTCCGTTCACACGCTCAACCGGGTAAGGCACCACCGATGCCACTGCTTTTACAGCCGGGTTTTCGCTGCGATAGGCATAAATCAATACACCGAATATCACTACTACTACGGCCACAAGGCTAATTGTTATCGCCGCTGCCTTGATGGCGATACTGCGGATGTCGCGCACCTTGACGGGCTCAATTACCGGGCTGGCTGCATCTTCGGTCTTCTCAGCCACCGGCTCAGGAGTTACGGGCTTGTCTGCCTCGACCACTTTAGGAGCCGCCTTCTGAGTTTTTTCGACTTTTTCGGCCTTCTTTACCTTCGGTGCATCTGCCGATTTGGCTGGCGCCTTAGGCTTTTTTAACGGATCTAATTCCTTGGACTCGTCCTTGGCAACCTTGTCATTATTACTCGGCAAAACAAACTCCTCATCTCGAGCCTACCCATCGGGTAAGTTCGGTAATTATATGGTTATAATGCTAACTTAGATCACTCACTGTGTCGACCCACCGCCACCCCGACGAACCGCATCCAGGAGCTGGGAATGTATCTCTGCCGGCTTGTGGATCGTCTTCATCTCCAGATCGCCAACGTATGTCCGAACCGTAATATCACCGAAGCCAAACAGCACCGCCTGAAAGCCCGCAATGTGATAATTCACGTTCGAAATCACATCAAGTTGCCACTCATCTACTTTGCGATCAAAAAAGCCTTTTTGTTTGATTACCAGTATTCTGCGGCTGGTTACCAGATACACCGTATAATACCAACCCACCCAGCGATAAAACCAGCCAAAAAACACCACTGCCACCGCTACCCACACCAGTTTCAGCAGTGCCCCGGGAAGCCAATCAACGGAGTAGATTTGCTGGAAATCCAGTGGCAGCACGGCCACCAGAATAATTAGCAGCCCGCCAATGAGTGCCTTGCGCATCACCAGCGGGTGCTGCCTAAACACCAGCTCCACGGTTTCACCCTCGAGCTGGCCGGGAAATTCCTTCGGCGCCGCTTTGGTGGAGTTGTTATTGCTCATGCTTAGATTGTATCATTGAGAGTAGTTACGGGTGCAACTTCACATATGCTACGAAGTTCAAGGCAGCCTCTCGGGATATACGCGCTGCGTCATCTCCAGAGGCTGCCTTGAGTTCCACCGGTCTAAGTGCTGCACCCGCACACTTCGTCTGATGAAACCTGTCGCGCACCGTGTGCGACTGACAATCAAGCAGTAGAGAGGCCCGAAAATGAACTCCTGTGGGGATGATACTATCCCGGTCGAACCGATCTTCGACTGCAATGCTCAATTTCCGCTGTCCAGCGCTCTTCACTCGTTGGGCGACGATCTTGTCGGCATTGGCAACGACACCGGCAAAATCCTGGTCTTCGACCGCATCTACCTGGAGGATCTCATCAAGCAGATCAAGCAGGGCGCCACCGGCAACTTCTCTGGCATCATCCAGATCGAGAAGAGTTCCGAGCGACACTACATCTTGTTCCTGGTCCACTGCCCGGACCGTCAGATCGAGATCACCGCACCGGAGGTCAAGCATTTCCTCGAGGACGCCCGAAAGGGTGCTTTCGACAAAGTCCTCCAGGACGCCGCCGCCTAGGGCTCACCACCCAACCCCGTTCATCCGGACCTCTCAACATCAGGGCAACCTAACGGAACCTGGGTGGCATCACGCCGCCACTCAGGTTCCGTACCCAATCTTCAGCTATAATACAAAACATGCCTCAGTAGCTCAGTGGATAGAGCGTCTCCGTCCTAAGGAGAGCGTCGGGGGTTCGATTCCCTCCTGGGGCACCATAATAAAAACACCGCTCATTGCGGTGTTTTTATTATGCATATCAATGGAATCGGTGAAGCGAAGCGGAAGTTGCGAAGCAACCAGGTCACCGGTTCGGCCGTAGGGTCGCGCAGCGACATTGCCGACTGGGGCACCAGAGCGTTAAACCCAGGCACAAGGGATTCGCAGCTACCGTTAAGTAACTGCGATAATGCTGGATGTGGGGCAGAGCTGAATCCGCCCCACATCCTTGCAGGCAACTCTACTCTCCCCTTTTTTGCTCCCGGGCGGTCCGACGCCTGTTGGCGTCCAACTTGCCCAACTGCTCTTTGAGCCTTACCGCCGGAGTCTTCTTCGCGAGCCACTTTCCCGCATTGCGGCCGGCCTCAATCATTCTCTCTTCCGATGATTTAGCCACCATCTTCTCCTTCCATAGTTCGCCCGCTGATTCGAACGAAAGTTTGGGGTGAAAGTTCGGGGTAAAGCTACTAAAATTCTACCGCCACAGCTCGACGATTTACAGCACGACCATTTCATCAAACATGGGATGCCCCATGTGCTTTATCGATATTCCTAGCTCAGGACCCTATCGATATCCGATTGATCAAGATATTTATACGAGACTCGATCGTCTGTATAATGCCGAGTCCGGTAGATTTTTCGATCCTTTATCTCACACACAGCAACAACAGGCGTACGAAAGCGCTTGCCATTAGTGACATCGGTATAACTCTCCACGAACTCCACCATCACTACCTGCCTTACCGCATCAGCAGCCGCATAAACAAATTGATACTCCCTATCGGAAATTTGAAAGGTTCGTTTAATAAGATTACGCACCTGCTCGCCTTCTACAGTGCGAAAAACTGCGCCGTCCGGGCCAATATTCATCTCTGTAACCCTGAAATCAGGATGTAGCAAAGCAATACCATCTTCCGGGTTGCTTGTGCGCTCAGATTCAAATGACGCCATAACTAAATCGATAAGTTCTTGTTCTGTCATACCCCCATACTACCCCATAAAATGGAGCAGGCCCCGGAAGTAGCCAAAACTACCTCCAGAGCCTAACAACCAAAACAAGAACTATTGTGAATGGCATCATATTGCCGAATTGTAGACGTTAGCCAAGTACACCATCGATGGTAGAGGTATCGAGATACAGGTCGGACAGTCGATCGTCTGTGTAGTGCCGCGTCCGGTATATCTTGCCGTCGCGTACCACGCAGACCGCCACAATTGGAGTTCTGTACCGCTTTCCGGTCACAGTATCCGTGTAGCTCTCGACGAATTCAACCATCACCACTTGGGCCTCCTCGTCGGCCAACACGTGTACGATCTCGTATTCACGATCAGAAATCTGAAAAGCACTTCTGATCAGATTTCGTACGTTGCTCCCCGCCAGGGAACGAAATACCGTACCGTCCGGTCCAATGTTCATTTCGGTAGACCGAAATTCCGGATGAAGCAGGGATAAACCTCCAGCTACGTTCCCCTCTCTCTCGAATGTGAATGACGCCATGACAAGCTCCACAAGCTCTTTTTTGGTCATATCTATATATTAATGCATAAAAATGAAATGAGACTCGGGAGCAGCGCAAATGCGCGCTGCTCCCGAGTCTCTTAGGACCATCCAGTCAGCCCGAAGGCTTCAGGATTGATCCCGCGATCGCACCCGCCGCTAGGCGGTGGTGACGACCGTGTTGCGCTCGACGATGGCGACCTCGCCGGCGTTGGACATCAGGCCGGGAGCCTTCGTGCCCTTGAGGTAGGTCTCCGTGGAGATGAGCGCCGTGACGTGCCAGGCGGTCAGGACCTCGTTGAACTTCGTCAGAGCGAAGGCGAAGGCCTGCCGGAACGGACGCCGGTTGGCCTCCACCGAAGCCCAGAACAGCCCCTGAAGACCCTCGTGATCACGCATCTCGGCCGTGAGACCCGACAGCACCTCGAGGGAATCCTGGAGCGACTCGATCATCTCGAGGTAGCGCCTGAAGACCGCCGTGTAGCTGCCCTCGCGGAGAACCTCGATGATGTCGCGGGCCGCCTTGGCATCCGGCACCAGACCGGCAGCCACGAGCTCGGCGTAGAACGCGTCGAGATCGAGCGATGTCGTGGGTTCGAACGGTTCGTAGTCCCCCACGGACATCACGCCGATGAGCTGCTTGACGTAGCTCGAGCAGACCCCGAGCTGACCGCTTGCGGCCTCGAAGTTGGTCACAGCCAGACCGAGATGACCTCGTCCTGCGCCGTAGCTCAGTGCTTCGTCCGTCATGATCGCATCCTCGACAACAGCGTTGCCGGCGAAGAACGACGCGAGTGCCTGTGACAGCGCTCGCTCGGCCGGAACCGTGAACTTCTTGCTGGCGTTGCTCGTGGGGTTGTGATCGATACCACCCATAATGCACCCCTTTCCAAGGGTTTTGATGCGGTGTGCTACAGAAGGGCGTAGCTCCCCTGTGTTACCTTTCCATTCTCCACCTCGAAGACCGTCGTAACCCCGATTCGCTCGAGGAATTCGCGGTCATGAGAGACCACGATAACGGTCCCTGAGTACCCCATCAACGCAGCTTCGAGCTGCTCCTGGGCCTCAAGATCGAGATGGTTGGTCGGCTCGTCCAGGACGAGCAGATTGGGGCCTTTCGCCATCAAAGCGGCCAGCATCAGCCGGGCACGCTCTCCAGGCGAAAGACTCCCGATAGGACGCAAGACATCGTCAGCAGTTAAATCGAACTTGGCCAGAAGTGTCCTGGCTTCGCTTTCATCCACCCCGCCGACCTCGCGCATCAACGCTTCAAGTGCGTTGCCGCACTCCAGCATCGAGCGCTGGTCTTGGTCCATCTTGCCTAGATGTACTCCTTCCCCTAGACGGATTCGGCCGGTCTCGGGAGAGATCCGACCAGTCATGAGAGCCGCAAGCGTTGTTTTGCCGGATCCATTGGGTCCGATAATCGCAACTCGCTGCCCAGAATTGATCTCAAGCGACGCTGGTCCAAAACGAAAATCCGAGCCCGGGTATGAAACCGTGCACTCATCAAGCCGCAGTACCTGCTCGCCGCTGCGCGATGCCGCCGTCAGCTGAAGCCGAAGCTCCCAGCTTTTTGGAGGCTGTGCCACAACGGTCAGTCGCTCAAGTGCTTTTACCGCTCGGCGCTTGTCGCCGGCAGCACTACTGGCCCCACGAGCTGCACGATGGTTTGCGCTCAACTTGTCGTTGTCGCTAGACCTACCGGCACCGCGCGAAACCTCCTTGCTAGCCCGCGTCACAGTCGCCTGCAAACGCTTCACCTCATCGAGGTAGTCGCTATACTGCCGCGATCCTGCCGCTAACGCCTTCGCTCGTGACTCCCGGTACTGGGCGTAACCCATCCCGTAGAGCACCAGCTCGCGCGTATTGGCATCAATCTCAGCGACAGCAGAAACAGTGCGGTCGAGAAACCGCCTGTCGTGCGACACAATGAGCATCGAAGCCGGCGATATCTGAACGAACTCCTCGAGGAGGGCCAGGCCCTCCAGATCAAGGTTATTCGTCGGTTCATCGAGCAGTAAAACATCAAACCTGGAGAGCAAGATGCCCGCCAGGCCGATCTTCACCTGCTGGCCGCCCGAAAGTTCGCCGAACGTACGAGACGTCAACGATATCGGTAGCCCCAGCTTCTCAAACGCCTTGTTGAGGTTGGTATCAAACTCGTAGCCGCCAAGCGCTTGGTAGTGCTCAATGGTGTCAGAGAAAGTTTGAATGCTTGCCATCTCGGTCGGAGAAGTCCCCGCGAAAGATGACATCACATTCTCAAGCTCAAGTAGGCCCACTCGACGCTTCAGATTATCCAGCACCAACTCATCGTTGATAGCTGAGTAATCCTGCGGCACGTAGCTCACAGTCTCGCCTTCGCGATACTGCACAGTGCCATGCGAGAGCTCAATAAGTCCGGCCATAGCCTTGAGCAAAGTGCTCTTACCGGCACCGTTAGGGCCGAGAAGTCCGACCTTTTCGCCGGATGCGATCGACAAGCTGACATCAGAGATGACAGCTTGTCCGCCGAAACGAACAGTTACATCGCTGATGGCAGTCATGGTAGTCGCCTCCGTGTCCTAGGGGAAAAATGGTACTCTTAGCTGTCAATCAAACTTAACAACAATAAGCAGAAATATTTAACCATATTTCACGAATAATTACAATACCATGTACCATGCTCGCGGTACTTTAACTCCTAGAAGCCGTGGTGCTTCTCTTGATCGATTTTGTAGCTATGCAGCTCTTTCTCGTCAAACCACAGCTTCAATTCCTGTTTGGCTTCATCCGAGTTACCCGAAGCATGAATCAAGTTGCGGATCCCCTGATCCTTAGAGTCGGTGTAGGCAAAGCTATGGTGTGCAAAGTCGCCCCGAATTGTGCCCGGTGCAGCCGATTTCGGCTCGGTACCACCCACTATGCGGCGCACATTCTCCACGGCCTCTACGCCCTCGAGAGCAATCGCCACTACTGGGCCTTCGGTCATCAAGTTCACCATATTATTGAGCACGTGCTCGCCGCGGCGTTCGGCCAGGTCAAAATAATGCTTTTTGGCAAAATCCTCGTCGATCCAGACCATCTTCATGCCGACAATCTTAAAGCCGACATCCTCAAAGCGCTGGAGCAGGCGCCCGACCAGTGATCGTTGCACGCCGTCCGGCTTTATGACAATTAGGGTTCGTTCCATAGTTATACTTTCTCCTTGGTTTTAGTTACATATTCAATAAAATGCTTTTGGGCCGCTTCAGGCTCGGGAGCGATAATCGCAAATCTCAGTCTCCCTGGAGCCAGCATTGCTTCGGCCACCCGCCGCACATCCGCCACCGTCACGGCCTCAATGAGTTGGATTGTCTCCTCGATCGACTTCACCGATCCGAGGAGGGCCATCTGGGTACCGATGCGGTCCGCTATGCTGCCGTTACTCTCCAAGCTCATTTCCAGCCCGGCAATCAGCTGCTGCTTGGCCTTATCGAGCTCCGTCACGCTCACTGTCTCCGTCCGAATCAGGTCCAGCTCATGCAGCACCGAATCAAGCGCCTGCTGGATCTTATCGAGATTAACACCAGCGTAAGCCTCAAACAACCCCGTATCCACAAACGCATTCACCTCGGCGAACACCGTGTAGGCCAATCCTTGGCGCTCACGCACGTTGGTAAACAGCCGCGAGCTCATACCCCGGCCCAAAATAGCTGCCACCAATCTGGCCGCCGGCTCATCCTGGTCGTCGTAGGCATAACCGCGCGACGCCACCATAAAGTGCGCCTGAGCCGTTGGCTTAGCGAGAGTCACCGCCAATTCGTCGCCCAGCTCCTCGGCTACCGGCACAATCGGCGCCAGCTCGGCCGATTCCAGGCCGCCCAAGCTCTCCTGCAGCTGCGCCACCACCGCCGCATGATCCACTGCCCCGGCTACGGCTACCACCAAGTTGTTTGGTCGGTAGCGCTCGCCCAAATACTTCACAATCTCATCCCGCGACACCGTGTTGATCACCTCTTCCGAGCCAATAATATCTCGGCCCAACGGATTATCCGGAAAAATCAAACTCGGCACCAAGGTACCAATGTAGCGCGACGGGTCATCCCGAAATACATTCATTTCTTCAATAATAACGTCCCGCTCGCGCTCAAGTTCCGGTCCGTCCAGTAACGGACTCTTCACCATGTCGCTCAAAATATCCAATGCCAGCGCACCGTGACGAGCCGGTACTTTGATATAAAACGAAGTCACATCCTCGGTCGTGTAGGCATTATTGTAGCCGCCCACCGCATCGACCGCCTCAGCAATCGCCTGAGCCGACGGATACTTCTTGGACCCCTTAAACAACAAATGTTCCAAAAAGTGCGACACTCCGCCGTTAGTGGCATATTCCTCGAATCTAGAGCCGGTACCCACCACAATATTTACGGTCACACTGCGAGCATCGACCAGACTGGCCGTTACTATTCTTAATCCGTTGTCGAGTGTAGTCTGATTAACTTTCAATTACTGCTTCTCCTACGGTGCATATAATACCAGATAACCCAGGCTACTACCGCCAACACCACTCCCAGCGAGAGGACGTGCATGTACTTCGATATGCTCCCCAAATTATCACCGACCGTAAAGCCGACCCACACAAACAGCGCCGTCCATACCGCCGAGCCTATCGTGGTGTATAGCAGGAACTTTCCGAGATTCATGCCCGCTATCCCGGCCGGATAGGCTATCAGCCCACGCACCACCGGCAGACAACGGCCCAACATCGTCATCCAGGCACCATATTTCTCAAACGCCGCGTGAGTGCGGTCGAGGTCCTTCTTGGTGATAAACACGTATTTGCCGTACCGCTCCAAGATTGGGTGGCCGCCATACTTACCTATGCCGTAGCCGATAAGTCCGCCTGTCACCTGAGCTGCAACCCCCAAAATGAATACCACCCACACATCAAAGCGCCCCGTGGCTGCCAGAGCGCCGCCAATCGCCAGGAGTACCTCCGACGGGATTGGTATGCCGAAGCTATCCAGTATCAATCCCGTCGCCAACCCGACATACCCAAGCTGCGACAGCAGGTCACCAGCTATTTGGGTATAATTCACTATTTAATGCCCGCCATCAGGAGAATTACGCCCACCACCACCCGGTACGCCGCGAATACGGCCAATCCGTGCTTCGACAGGTATCTGAGCAAGAATTTGATCGCCAGGTACCCTGTCACGGCGGCCGACACTATCCCGGCCACGTATAGCCAAGGCGCCGTGCCCATTTGCGCCATATTCGTCGGATCCACTAGCACCTTGAGCGTCGCTCCGGTGATAATCGGCGCCGACAGCAAAAATGACAGTCGCGTGGCGCTCACACGATCAAAGCCCAGCGCCCGGCTAATCGTGATCGTAATCCCCGAGCGCGATATACCAGGCACCAGCGCCAGTGCCTGGGCCACCCCCACCGTCATCACCCTCGGCAGGGTGACATCCGCCAGATTAAGCTTGCTCCAGGAGTACTTGTCCACGAGGTACATCACTATACCCACCCAGATCAGGTTAATCGCTACTAGGCGACCGTCGCGGAAGATTGTCTCGGCGTAATGCTGTACCAATACTCCGGCAATCACACCGGGAATCGTAGCCAGAATCAGATACAGGCCCATTTTGCGCTTCGGCCCGCCCATCACAAAATCACGGCCGATCTCCCAGAAGTCACGCGCGAAGAAGGCGTACAAAGCAATCAGCGTGCCCACGTCCAGCGCGGTATCAAAAGCCAGCCCCGAATATTGAAAATTCAAGAAATGTCCTACCAGGATCAGGTGGCCGGACGATGAAACTGGAATAAATTCTGTGAGTCCTTGGGTAATACCCAGAATAATCGAATCAATCAACTGCATAACCAGCATTATAGCTGGGCGTTACCGCTTCGGCTACTACTATTGCGGCTGAGAAGCCGCCGGCGCCAAAATTATGTCGACCTGATGCTTCAGCGCCCGACCTCGCAGACCCCTAGGGTCAAGCGCCAGGGCGTGCTCCGCCGCCGCCTTGGCCTCGGTCACCTTGCCCCGGCTCAGGTACACGTTTCCCATGAGGGCCTCCAGATTCGCCAGCGTCGGCGCCAGCGTTTCATCGGCTCCGCGGTTACTCACCACGGCCGACGGATACTGCGCCAACATTGCCTTTGCTACCTGCAACGCCTCGTCCGGTTTCTGCTCATTGAGCAGTGCGCTGGCCAGATCAAGGGCGTAGTCTGGATGATTGAACCGGTCCAGCTCCAGTGCATGGCGGAAGGCCGCTTCAGCCCCTTTATAGTCAGCTTTCTGCGCCAATATCCGGCCTGCCAGCTGATAATGCTGCCCATCCGACGGATCCAGCCGCTGCGCCGCATGCGCTCGGTCGAGTGCCAAGACCAAATTGCCCGCGGCATCCGGACCGCCCTCACTCCCCGACACGAACAGATTGATTCCCTGCGCACTAACGGTGTCGGGGTTATATATGATCCCCGAGCTAGCCCGGCCAAAATCCTCCGCCGCCAAGACATAATCCCCGTCCGTCTGAGCGTTGCGGCCGCGCATAGTCCAGGTATCGCTGAAATATAGGCTCACGGTCGGAATCAGCACCAACGCCGCCACTGCCGGCCACTTCCATCCCAAAGCTACCCACTTATGCGACTTTTGAACGTAAATCAAGCCTGTGAACATACCCACCAACCCCAACAGCGCCGGATATCGGGCATCGATATCGAGTCCGAAGTGCATTAACAGTCCAAGGGTTCCCAGCGCCACCGGCACCAACTCGGGCTTGGCCACCAATCCCCGCAGGGATCCCAGCAACATAATCAGCAATATCACGGCCAGCAACCCCGCCCCCACCAGCCCCAATTCAGCCAGCACTTGAGCGTAAACATTGTGAGCGCTCGTTGATGCACTCACCACGCGCTTCTGATACTGCGGGTGAACGTCCCCGAACGCTCCCGCGCCCACACCGCCTACCGGATTGGCCTTCCACATATCAAATGCGCTCGACAGGAAATACAGCCGGTCGCTCCCGCTCGTCGACTCACCCTTAACTGCCTCGCTGAAGCGTGAGCCAGGTGCCACCTTAGCGCTATGTTGCACCGTCAGAGTGCTCAACTTCACCAAGCCGGCACTCAACCCGAATGCCAAAAATCCACTGAACACAAAAAGTATCCAGAAGCGCAAAGAAAGCTTTACCAAAAGCAAATACAGACCAAGAATAATGAACAATATAACGGTAGCTGCGCGCGAATCGGTCAGCCAAAACGTCGCCATCCAGAGCGAAGTCAGCCCAAACCATGCCCACTGCATCCGGCCCTTCGAACGGCGCATCAAGTCCATCCCGATCACAATCGCCGGTATCAGATAAGCAGCGGCCGGATTCGCCCAGTAGAATGTACCCGTGAGACGCCCGTACTCACTCGTGAGGTACATCCATATAGCTACAGCGCTAAATACCCCGGCCGATACCAAATACGCGCCAACTACCCACTTGCGACCCAAAGCCGTGCCGCTTACGGCGTATGCCAGGCGAAATGCCAATGCCGCCATTACCCACTCCACTATCCAGATGGTGCTCGAGTACCGATTAGCCGTCCACAATAGCGACAGCAGCGCGAAGCCGATAAACAGGCTAAAACAAACCACCAGCAGCCCGCGCGCCAGCACCCTCGAAGCCGGCTGACGCCACACCAGCAACGCCCCGAGCAGCAGCGCAAAGCCGCTGATGAGCATCCCGAGCGGCTCCTGCCCCCCGCTCAGCCACGGTGCCACAGCAACTGCCAGGCACACCACTAGCGCCTTCGTAATCACCGGCCGCATCGTACCGCTTTGCTCTGCCTCTTCCATAACCGTTATTGTAGCAGAATTTGACATCTCAGCTTTTTCTCAGTATATTCTCTAAATTCGTGAAGCTACCAATTATAAGGACACCAAGCCATTAAAGCTATGCTTACTCGCATCACCCGAACCGGCAAACCTCAGGGTTTGCTGATTATTCCTGCCATCATACTCATACTTTCTACCCTAGTGAGCGATCTGCCGTCTGCCAGTGCCATGATCGCGATTGCTCCCGGGCCGGTGCTCACCCTCGACGCCGCACAACCGCCCGTTATTACTCAGCGCGCCATCACCGCCACTACCCCACCAGGCTGGGAAAGTGGGTATTTCGCCAACTCTTTCGAGTATGGCTACGCCTCATCCAGCGCCTCCACCGCCCCAGACAGTACAAGCGTGAATGTGATCTCGATTGATCCCGCCGCGACGCCGCTCGCCAGCCCCCTGCACGTCCTTATCGATATCAGTGAGCAAGATCCTAACGTCACGCTCTACCTCATGGTCCGGGCCAACCTCCAGAGCGGAATTCCATGCGACTGGTCACACCCCCTGCTCATCAATGACCCTTCGATGTACGTAGCGCCGCCAGATCCTACACCGACCCCCACGCCAACCCCTACTCCTACGCCCACACCTAGCGCCACGCCCTCCCCCGCGCCAGCACCAACACCCATACCTCCAGCTGTCGTGTGCCCCCGGCTTCAATTCGTGGGCGTACGCGGCTCCAGCGAAACTAAATATGATAGCGGAGGCTACGGGAGCACTGTCGCCAATATTAAGGATATTATCGAAAAGAACGTTCCTGGCACCAAAAGTACGCCGATCGACTACCCAGCCATTCCCGTTGGCTATGGTGGACCCGACTATCTCAGCCTGTATGAAAAGAGCATGGCCAAAGGCCGAGACGCTCTGGATGCTTTTCTCACTAAATTTATTGGCGATTGCCCTCACACCTACGTAATTCTTGCAGGCTATAGCCAAGGCGCCCAAGTAGCTGGCGACGAGTTCGCCTACCTGACTACCGCCGAAAAGGGCCATATTGCAGCGCTCATACTCATCGGCGATCCCCGCTTCAACCCCAACCAACCCTCGGTAGATAATGGCAACTACGATAAAAAGCTTTCTGGCATCTACCAGTTCGTGGTTCCCCAAATGCGCATTATCCCCGATATCTGGGTACCCAACGTAAAAAGCTACTGCGCCAAAGGCGACCCTATATGCAACTTCACCGGTTCAAATCTGCCAAGCTGCCGCCCAGGCTCGAAGAACTGCCAGCACATTCTATATGCCGATAAAGGGTGGACAAAAATTGCCGCTCAATGGGCTATAAGACACTGGAGAACACTTCCTTCATTACCATAAAAATGCTTATCTCAGTAGCGCAAGTTAGATTTTTCACTCGCAAAAGATTATCATCATCAATATTATGAAACCATCAAAAAACCAATTGATAGCAACATTCGTCGGACTACTCGGTGCTAGCCTATTTATATTCGGGGTAATGTATACTGCGATGCATTATCTAGACCCTCACGCAACAATTAACGTCGACTTTTTCCTGGTTCCAGGCGTACTCCTCCTAGTATCAGCGCCTATTATTCTAAAAAAGCTTATCTGGTCTGTGATATTCACGACAATCGGCCTACTCTTTTTCCTTTGGGTATATTCCGGTATTTTCCAGTAACCTGTCAGATTAACAAACTAAAAATTACTATCGCCCCAGAATGAAAACTACTACAAAGCTGAAAATTATCGCCTGGATACTATCCTTGGTCGGAATCGGAACCATAATCGATGGGCTAGCTTATAACATTAATCATCTAGATAGTTATCTCGATCAACCTCACTACTTTCTCCGAGATAACGAAGTCGCAATAGGGTATATCTTGCTCGTGATAGCATCAATTATCGTCCGCCGCTACATATGGGCTGGCGTACTGGTTGGCATAGCGACGATATTCGAATTATGGGTATACTTCTCTACCCTTTAAGAGCGCTTAATTTAAACATCGATAAGGTAAATCAATGAGTTTTAGAATGTTGTCAGCTCAACAGGCCAAGCCAACAAGCTCCCAGATACTGCTTTCGATAGCTCTTGGGCTTTCTGGAGCATTCCTAATAATTCTCGGCATTATTTTTTTCTTTGGTAATCAATTTGCCTTAGTTATGGGCTCTGTTGATGGCACAAATACACTTATACTGCTTTTTCTTTCAGGATTGCCATTTGTAATCCTCGGCACTCTTTGTCTACTAGCTATCCCGATTATTCTGCACAAAAGATGGATTCTATTCACGCTGATTGGCGGCATTCTAATCGGCCTCGCCTACCTCTTCCAAGCTTTTCAAGACTAAGGGCCACGAGCCGGAGCACCCCCACCCCGAAATTACTCTTATTGGAATACTATTCTGAAAAGAGTAAAATCGCAGACCTAATGTACCCAGACTCATTACCCCCACCAATTTCAGCCCAAACTTTCTACGTGCTCCTCGCGCTGTCACTCGATGAGTTGCACGTTTACGCCATCAAAGGCGCCGTATTCAACTACTCGCTCGGCAGCGTCAACCTGACCGCCAGCCGGCTCTATGCCCTCGTAAACCAGCTCGAAGACGAAGGCATTATCGACCTAATCGGCCGCCGACCAGCCGGAAAATCGCGCAAAGAGCGACAACACTACGCCATCTCGCCCCATGGCGCCATCCGCCTACAGGAAGAACTACTCCGTCAAAACCACGCGGTCAAAATCGCCAAGGCCCATGACCTGCTCGACAACAAAACCCCCACCGACATCCAGCGCCTCCTGCTAAAAACCGCCCCCAAAACCTCATCCTAGATTGTGCGACGTGGTAGCATAGAAGCATAAGGGGTTACACATGGCCGAATTACACCTATCTGAGCTCGTCACCGACTTCCTGGAGCACCTGGAGATCGAACAGAACCGCTCACCCAAGACCATCAGCAACTACGATCACTACCTCCAGCGACTGGTCGAATTCGCAGGCGACTGCGACATCGCCAAGCTAGACGCCGAAATGGTCCGCCAATGGCGCCTACACCTCAACCGTACCAAAGACGTTTCCGGCAACGAACTCACCAAAACCACCCAGAACTATCACCTCATCGCCCTGCGCAGCTTTCTCAAGTACCTCGCCAAGCGAGATATCACCGCCCTCGACAGCGCCAAAATCGAACTCGCCAAAACCGTCCGCCCTCAAGTGACCTTCCTGGAAACGGAGGAGGTGCAGCGCCTGCTCGAGGCCGTCGACACCTCCAACCCCATCGGCCTGCGCGACCGCGCCATCATCGAGCTGCTATTCTCCGGCGGCCTGCGCGTATCCGAGCTCGTCAACCTGAATGTCACCCATATCAACCTCGACCGGCGCGAATTTATGGTGCGCGGCAAGGGCCAAAAAGACCGCCCCATCTTCATCTCACCCACCGCCGCCGACTGGATGGACCTTTACCTCAAAAGCCGCCACGACGACGGCCAACCCCTCTTCATCCACTACTCCGGCTCCCAAGACTCTGCTGAGGGCGGCATGTACACCCGCCTCACCGTTCGCAGCGTTCAGCGACTCGTGAAGCGCTACGCCACCGCCGCCGGCATCACCAAGGACGTCACCCCACACACCCTGCGCCACAGCTTTGCAACCGACCTGCTCATCAACGGCGCCGACATCCGCAGCGTCCAAGGTCTGCTCGGCCACGCCAACATTGCCACCACCCAGATCTACACCCACATCACCGACCCACAGCTCAAAGCCGTGCACGAGAAGTTCCACGGCCGCAGGGCCTAAACCGGCCGGTCTAATCTAGTAGTTACACCCGTCAGACGTCGCCAGGTTGTTCATCACGTTAAAGCCCTTGCAGATATTCGTATCCGAATACATCACATAGTTGAGGCCATTCGAGGCTCCGCCATTGATTGGCAGCTTCGAAATCACTCGACGGTAAGTCTGCCCTGCCCTAGCCGTCACATCGATGGTCGCCGTACCATCGGGTACCTTTACGATTGTACCGCCATTGAGGAACGTCATTCTGTATGAAGTGGGGCCGTAGCGTGAACGCAAGCGGAAGAGATAGTTGGACGCTCCGCCCAAACCATTAATAATCGCGTAGCAGTTATAATGGCTCGTTATTGGAGTGCCAGCAATCGCGCGCGAATTACCGGGTACGCAATTGCCGTTAAATTGCTGCGGCGTAACCGTTTGAGCATAGGTAATCGTCGATCCCGCGGCCCCGCGAGGCACAAACACAGCATTGGTTAGCGGGATATTCGTATTGCCCGCAAACATCGCGTTCGGATATTTCACGATAGCCACCTCCATTGGGGGCGCCGCATAACCATATCCCCCCGCCCCCGGCAATGCCCCCGCCACGTTAAATGACGCCGCAGTCGTAACGTTCGACTGATTCCATTCAATCACAACTCTGTTATACCCTGCCGACCCGGGATCGATCGTTTTAGCAACATCATTGTGTTCCAAGATACCCGTGGGCGAGCCAGAAAACGATATCTGCTGACACGTCCAGCCGGCCGCTCCCGTAGCATCATAGGTCGTGTTTGCCGCACCCGGTGTCGCACACGTTTGATTCGTCGTCACTGCACCGCTCAGGACCTTGGCCGCAGCATCTTCTATCCCCGCCTCAGCCGCATAATAAGCCCGTAGCGTCTGTTCCGAGTCTTCCGACTTGCGCAGCTGGACCGCCTCAAGCGAGACCAGACTAATAGTAATCACCAACAGCAAAAGGCTCAGCATAATCGTGGTAAAAAGCGATACGAAACCGCGTTCATTTCTCATCGTGGTACTGCTCCAGATTTTAAGGTTATAGCTGAACAATAATTACGGTCATAATTTGTCGGACCGCAGGCCACATTGGCCCCTGATCCCGTAGTAGTACCGTTATTCGAGGCCACCGTTAGTGTCAAATTCACCTCCGGCTTCAAAATGTTACCGGGCGGAACCACCCCCGAGAACGCCGTTACCGAAACTATGCTCGAGGTAATCGCCTGGGGACTTGTACCGGGAACCACACAGTTGGGCGTTCCAAGCACTCTCGGCGAATTCGCCCGAGTCAGAACACCTACCAACGGAGTCAGAGGAAACGGATGAGCGACGTAATAGATAGTCTCCCCACCGCTGCTGGTATTAGTCAGGCACAAAGTGTTGGCAGCGCTCGGCAATACCCCATTCGAGGTTCGGACCGCCCGCACGAGCTCATCCATCGCCGTCCGGGCGTTATCCTCGGCAATATTAGCCGCTACGGCCTGATTATGTATATGAACCACATTAATAAACCCGATCACCACTATCATCAGCATAAAACTGAAGATTGCCATGGCCATCAACAGCTCAATGAGCGTAAATCCTGCCTCGGTGTCTTTAACTTTGCTTGTTATGGGCATGTTACCCCCGGAAATTCCTTCGGATCAAAGCGCAGGTTCGTAAGCTTCGTTGCAATTCGGTTTGAAGCCGTACCACCGCCAAGCGCGGAAAATTGATATTTGAGAATAAAATCATAGGCACACTCCGGTGCGCCACCCGGGGTGACATAGATCTCCATCGTAGAAGTCGGCACATTGGCAGCCGCAGCACCCCCTGCTGCCGCGGGGCCGGCCTTTGGTACCCACTCGGTCGTACCGGGCACCGTAGTAACCAGCTCCATATGGAAACACTGCCCGCTCGAACACGAACCAACCGCCGCGTTATCTATCCCCAGATAATTCGCACCGCTGCCGGCCCGAAACTCCGACCAAGTATGGTTATCCCGGAAACTTCGCAGTGCCTCCACCTGACCCTGAGAGGCAATCGCCACCTGCGTGCGCTCCTTGGCCGTCTGCCCCGTCCGAAACGCCGCCATAGCCACGACCGTCGAGCTGATCAACACCGCCGCCAAAATCGCCAACGCAAAGGTAACCTCCACGAGCGTATCACCCCGCGAATTATTCCAGTTTCTGGCAAATATCGACTTAAGCATAACTACCTTCAATATATCACGCGCGCAGCTCACTCTAGTTCAACCTCCGTGCCAGACCGCTGGCATCGACACGGATATCGGCGGTATGGCCATCAAGATCCTTCAGGGTCAGGTTAAGTGTCCCGTTGACGCACGTGGCATTCTCGAATGATTGTCGCGCAGTATTTTGAAACGCATTTGCCGATGACTTTATGGCTGCCGGGCATACGTCCAACAATCCCGAGCTCGTCCTCACAAACAGCATCCCACTGACCTGACCCACACTTGCGGCCGGAGCGCTTACCTGGACCCCCGCAGGCAATCCTATCGCTTGGCTGGTAAAGACGCATGCGGCCGGCGGCGGTGATCCCGGCAGCCCCGGAATCGCCTTATAGGAATCAATCGTGAATACGACGCTGGCTCCGGTACTGTCGACCGTCCATGATGTCCCCGCAAACACGACCGGATTCGCAACCGATGGCCCCGGTCCTCCCGCGCATTTATCTACTCCAGTCCCGATCGTACCGAGGTTAGTCGAGTTCACCCCTGCCACCGCCTGCGTTTGGGCGCTCGAAACGCTCGACACCAGCTTCTCGATGTTCGAGTCGAACTGCGCCCGACTCCGCAAAGCTCGCTGCCCAATAAACGCTATCGACGCCAGAGACGCGCTGATCGCCATCACCAAAATGATCTCTACCAGGGTAAATCCCGACTCACTCTTAAACGTGTGTATTCTAGCCATAAGTACTTTCAATATAGCACAGTCGCAGTCAATGGGGCTCGCCCGCTACAGGCCGTTTAGCCCCAAATACCACGCCACAATAGGCCTGGCAAACAAGAACGCCACCACCGTTCCGCCCACCAAATACGGCCCAAAGGGAATCAAATCCTTGCGACTCTTCAGTTTCGACACCAGCAACACCACCCCAATCAGGGCTGCCGCATTAAACGCCACCAACAATCCCACGGCCGTTCCCTGTGCGCCCAGTATCAGACCCATCGCAAACGCCAGTTTCACGTCTCCCATGCCCATCGCTTTGCCCTTCGTCACAACCACAAGCAGCCCGAATGCCCCGCCGGCAAAGACCGCGGCCATCAGCGCTCCCAGCAACACCTGGGGTGAGTGAGTCAGCCACGCCGTCACCGCCGAGTATATCAGTGCCACCGCCACTAGCGGCACGATGATCCTGTCCGGCAGGATCATCCAGCGAGCATCATATACCGCTAGCACCAACAGCAGCACGAGCAGCACGAGCCAAAAGCCCAGCTTCACGAAACCCAAGGAGCTTATTGGCAATATTACCGCCACCGACACCGCAAATGCGCCGGCTGTCACCAGCTCAGCCACCGGTGTGTCCTTAATCGCCGCCCGGCAGTATCGGCACTTGCCGCGTAGCACCATCCACGACAATACCGGCACCAGATCGATTGCTGCCAGAGTATGCCCGCAATCAGAGCATACGCTCCGTCCCTTCGCCCAGCTTCGTTTCACTTTGAGCCGCCAGACTATGGCATTGATCGCCGATCCGAACATCAGGCCGAATAATCCCCCGATCACCCCGTACGAAACCACCATCACCATTTGTGCATCATTAAACATAACCAGATTATACACAAAAAAAGAGGCCCGAAGGCCTCTTTTTTAAAGGTCGAACAAGTATTACTTGTTGTCGCGGCAGATTACGCCCTGCTCAAGACCCATGTTCACACTGTAACCGCGGCCGGCTGTGCCGTCGCAGAAGAGACCGTTGCGGTAACTGACCACACCGGTACCAGGTGTAGCAGTGTAGGCTACATAGCCGTAAGCGGCACCCGTTGTCGGATCATTGAAGTTACCACCCGTAATGAAGGTGCTCCCCACGAATGCCGGCGTGGCACCGAGGAATGCCGGGGTTGCGGCGCAACCAGCCAAAGCGCCTGACCCTGGGTAGCAACCGTTGTAGTTACCGGCGAAGCTTTCGATCTGAGCAGCAATACGGCTCAGGTCGTTCTTGCGCTGAGTGTCACGACGGCTCTTCTGGGCGCCCGAGACTGCCAGGAACACAATTACGAGCAGCAGGCCCGCGATGGCCAAGACGAGAACTATTTCTATAAGGGTAAAACCCTTCTCTTTCTTGAGTAGATTACTCACTATGTACTCACCTTTCGATTATTTTACGTTGAATTATTACAACTTGGATCTAGTATCCCGCTTATGCTATGGCGGTGTCAAATGATTTTCCTATTTCAGATTATCAATCCCGCCGCTGCCGACCAACGAATACACCGGCATCAATATTGCCGCAATCACACCGCCGACCGTCACGCCCAACACCACCATCATAATCGGCTCGATTGTGGTTGAGATATTCTTCACTTCTTCATCAACTTCATTCTCGTAATAAGTCGCCACACGGTCCAGCATCGAGTCGATCGCGCCCGATTGCTCACCAATCCTGATCATCTGTGGCACCAGCGTCGTAAACGTCACTTCACCCTCCAGAGTACTCGACAGCGCTTTTCCGCCCCTCACTCCCTCCATGGATTTTTCAAGAACCTTCTCCACGTGTACGTTATCGATGGCATTCTTCACGATCCTAAGAGCCTCCAGCATCGGAATACCGCTCTGGAGCATCGTGCCGAGGGTCCGCGAGAACCGCGCCATGTATACCTTGCGGTAAATCTTACCGAATATCGGCACATTCAACTTGAGATGGTCAGCCGCCGCCCGGCCATTTTCAGTCTTCACGTAATTTTTCACCGAATACCCGAGCCCACCCGCACCAAGGATGCACAGGTACCAATAATTGACGATAAAATTCGATATTGACATCAGAATCTGGGTCAGGAATGGCAGCGGCTTATGAAGGTCCTTGTACAATCCCCCCACTTGCGGCAGAACCGTTGTAAGCATAAATACCAGAACCAGCATGATTACACCCAAGACGATCACCGGGTAAATTAGTGCGCTCCGGATCTTACCCACAATTGCCGCGTCTTTTTCTTGCTGGTCGGCAATCCGCTCGAGCGACTTATCCAGCGATCCGGACGTCTCACCGGCAGCCACCAAACTTACGTAGATATCACTGAATACTTCGGGGTGCTTAGAGAATGACTGACTCAGGCTCGTCCCGGATTCCACGCTAGTCACTACTTCGGCCACAATACCGTTGAGAGTCTTATTAGTAATCTGGTCCGACACCGTATGGAGCGATTGTGTGAGCGGCAAACCGGCGTTAATCAACGTCGACAGCTGGCGGGTAAAGATTACCCGATCTTTCGACCCCACCCTGTTGCCGATGCCGTTTTTGGCTAGAAACCCGACGGCGGCTTTCGACTTGATATCGATCGGAAACAAGCCCTGCGCCATGAGCAATTTTGCGGCTGCGCTTTCGTTTTCGGCCTGCACCTCAGCCTTGATGAGCTCGCCACTCTCGGTTTTATGAGCAGTATAGTTAAAAGTTTGCATATTTTACCCGCGCATCAACCTTTCCATCTCGTCCAGATCGACGGCGAAGTTCTTGGCTTCATCGTAGGTAATCTTGCCTTCTTGTACGAGCTGGATCAGCTGACGGTCCATGCTCTGCATCCCGTACTCTGCCCCGGTCTGGATGACCGCATCCAATTGATGCGTCTTGCCTTCGCGAATAATATTGCGAACAGCGCCGGTAGCCACCAGAATCTCTGCTGCCACCACGCGGCCGCCACCGATACCCGGTACCAAACGCTGGCTCACAATGCCTTGGAGCATACCCGCCAACTGCACCCGAATCTGCTGCTGTTGATGCGGCGGAAATACGTCGACCATCCGGTCGATCGATTGCGCGGCGCTATTGGTGTGGAGTGTCGCCAGCACCAGGTGTCCGGTTTCTGCAATCGTCACAGCCGCTGCAATCGTCTCCAGGTCTCGCATCTCACCGATCAGCACCACGTCGGGATCTTGACGCAGGCTCGAACGCAGGGCCGCGGCGAAGGAGTAGGTATCATAATGAATTTCGCGCTGCACCACGATCGATTTTTTCGAACTGTGCGCGTACTCGATCGGATCTTCAATTGTGAGGATGTGCTTGCTTTGCTCGGTGTTTATCTTGTCTACCATAGCCGCCAGGGTAGTACTTTTGCCGGAACCCGTAGGACCGGTCACCAGCACCAACCCGCGTGGGAACTTGGTAAATTCCAGCAATACCTTGGGCATTACCAGATCCTCGAGAGTTCGGATTTTCGACGGAATCAACCGCAGTGCCGCCGCCAAGTTGCCGCGCTCATGAAAAGCATTTACCCGGAAGCGCCCATAATTTCCAAAAGCAAACGAAAAGTCCACTTCCTTGTCTTTAAGGAGGATCTCTTTCTGGTCGTCATCCAAAATCGAAAATACTAACTTTTCGACATCAGCCGGCTCCAATTTTGGCGCCTCGTCGATAGCCTTTAAACTACCGTCGACCCGCAGCATTGGCGGCAACCCGACCTGCAAGTGTAAGTCTGAAGCTTCAAACTTAATAACCTGCTCCAGCATTGTTTCGATTTTGAGCGCACTTCTATCCAACATTCACCTCTACTGATATCACCATTAAAGCACAAGAAGGATGAGAATGCACACCGCAGACCATTCTAAAAATCAGCAGCGACTCGGGCAACTTCTTCCAGTGTCGTCAGCGCATTTAGGACCTTGAAGTAACCGTCCTGTTTCATTGTCAGCATGCCGTCTTTGGCTGCTTGAGTTTGAATATCGGTGGTTGTCGAATGAGCCAGCAGCAATTTCTCCATATCGCCGGTCATCGCAAACACTTCATAGATACCGATCCGACCCTTATACCCCTTTACACAATCGGCGCATCCCACGGCTTTGTAGAGCTTAAAGCTGTCTTGATCTGCCGTCGGCACCACATCGTAGCCCACGTCTTTCTTGACTCTCTCCATCTCGGCTTTAGTTTGTGGCAGCACATTTTCGAGTGTCGTCTTGAGTGATTTAGTTTCCGCCGCGTTGGACTCGTACGATTCCTTGCATTTGCCGCAAAGCTTACGCACCAGGCGCTGCCCGATCACGGTATTTATCGTCGAGGCAATCAAAAACGGCTCAATCCCCATGTCGAGCATACGGGGCAGCACGCCGGCAGCCGAGTTGGTGTGAATCGTGCTCAGCACGACGTGCCCCGTCAGCGCTGCCTGCACGGCCAGATCGGCCGTCTCCTTATCGCGGATCTCCCCCACCAACACCACGTTCGGGTCCTGCCGCAGGATACTTCGCAAACCCGAGGCAAACGTGAGGCCCACATCTGAGTTAACTTGAATTTGATTAATTCCATCCATCTTGTACTCCACCGGATCTTCCAGAGTAACGATGTTAATCGACACGTCCTTAAGCTCCTGAACGATTGCGTACAAAGTAGTCGACTTTCCGGAACCGGTCGGTCCCGTCGATAGTGTCAGGCCGTGCGGACGATGGATGCCCTCGGTAATCAATCTGGCGGCCCGGCCGCGAAAACCCAACGCTTCCAAGGTCAGCACGGTGCCCGTCTTGTCCAACAGCCGAATTACTACCTGCTCACCCCAAACTACCGGCGAGATGGCAATACGCAAGTCGATCTCGCGGCCGCTCGAGCTGATCTGAAACTGGCCATCCTGCGGGATACGGTGCTCATCGATGCGCAAATTGGATAAAATCTTTATGCGGGAAATTAATGCCGGCTCAATGCTCTTCGGCAGCGTCATCGTCTCCTGCAAAATTCCGTCAATCCGGTAACGAATCTTCAGCTCGTGCTCCCGCGGCTCCACGTGTATATCTGATGCCCGGCTCTGGGCGGCGTAATCCAAGATAGCGTTGAGGGCTCTCGTGATCGGCGCATCCTGCACCAGATTCTGCATTGCTTTCGGATTTTTCGATGCAACTTTGGGGTGATCATCCACGCTGGCGATGTCCATCGCCACCGCCAAGTCCGCCGACACATCAGAATGCGACTGATCGAGTACATGGTCAATCGAGCCGCGCGAGGCCAGGTACACCGTCAACGTCCGCCCCAGCTTGCGTCCCAAGAAGTCTACGGCCTGAATGTTGGTCGGGTCGAGCATCGCCACCGCCAGCCGACCGTCTTGCATGCCAAACGGAACCGCCATGTATGATTCGGAAGTCTCCTTCGGAAGCAGCTTCATGATATCATCGGGTACTTTGAGCGTGATCAAGTTTACATAAGGTACCCCCGCCGCCTGAGCCGAAATACGCGTGAGATCCTCTTCGCCGACCAGATTCTTCTCAGCTATATACGCAATTAACGGCTTTGACGCCTTTAACGCATCAACTTTCACCGTCTCTAAATGTTCGGCTGTGAGAAGTTTGCCTTCGAGAAGCAACTCTTCAATTCGATGTTGGCTTTCAACCGATAGCATATGTCACGTCCTTAATGCCCCCTAATTCAGGCTATTGCCCAAAAACTGCCGTATTTCCTAGCCCAGTCAAATCAACCGGGGAGTTGAAATCCTGAACCTTACTTGGGTCGTTCAGCGCCGCTAGCCCAGCCCCGTCGAGCTGAGACGGTATCACGCCGATCTTCTCAACCTCAACCACGCTGCTCGATGCCTTCTTCGGCAGCAGCTGCGTGTAGCCCACGTAGCCAGTGCCAAGAAGAATCACCACTGCTAGCAACAGATAGAATAAATCTTTCTTTTTCATTTGATCGTCTCCGTCCCAATTGGCAGCTCGGCCTTATCCTGAAAGTACGTTTGCAGGCTGATATCCCCGCTCATCGCGCTGCCGCTCCCGTTCATATTCACCGAGGTGACACGCATTGGCCGTGCGCTCAGCTCCATGGCCGTGAACAGCTTAGTGAGCGCCGCGTAGCTGCCTGCGAAAGTGTAATTAATGTCGTAGGTCTGCGGCACTGCTGCAATTGATCCGCTACTCGCCGAACCGTCAGCTGCCGCAGCCGTCGTAGCCGCGCCCACGCTCGATCCGATACTCTTAAGTTTTACGCCCGACTGGGCAGCAATGTTTTCATACGTTACGAGTAAGGAGGGTAGATCGGCCGTAGTCGGCAAAGCATCGGCCAAAACTGATTTCTGGGAGCTAAGCCCGTCGTAAGCTTCAACTAGTTTCGGTGCCGCAACCAAATTTTCCTTCAGCTGTTTTTCGGCCTTATCTTTTGCGATCGCTACTTTCGTGTCGCGGGCAATACTTGTAATAAGTGCCTTCCCCGCTATGGCAGTTACACCCAGGACGAGCAGGGTTACTAGCAACAGCACGATAAGTAGATTATTCCCTGTCAGCTTAGCTTGTTTAGTTGCCATTGGTAACCGCCCCCAACCCGACAACAATATCGAGAGTAAAGTTTATTTTGCCAGTTTGCTCGGCACTTGCTCCAGTAATCGCAACAGATGTGAAGTACGGCTGATTCGTCGGTAACGCGTTAGGGCCAACCGTCAGATTGGATTGTTCCAGTGCCCGAGCCAGTTTTGCCACCGCCGCATAGCTATTGGCTGATCCGGTAACCTTCAATGCGTTCGAGGCGTCCATCGTCAACGTACTCAGGGCAACGTCCGCCGGGTTAGACGCGGAGTAAGCATTTAGAAATTTCGAGATATAAACTCGTTTACTATACAGACCGGGTAATGCGGCCAGGTGCTCCTGAGCGGTCAAAGCATCGATAATGCCCGGGACCTCCTTGAGCTGCTGAATTTTTTCCGTAATGCTGCTGCTCTTACTCGCAATAAACGCCTTCTGGCCGCCCCAGTATATCGATAGGAGCACTATCACACCGCCGCATACGCTCCATATCACCACTGCCACGCCGCTCGCCAATTGTCGGCGACGCTTGTCGCGTAGTTTTGCCTGACGCAGATCAGGAAGGAGGTTTATTAATACACTCATTACATATACCCCCGGCCAGCAAGACCGACCGCTGCCGCATACTCAGCCGACAATCCCATCAGTTTATCCTGCAGTCCGGATGGGTATGATACGTTCACCCAGGCATTGCCAAACTCGACTGGCAAACCAGTTGAATTTGCCAGGAACGGTCCAAGCTCCGGCAGAGCTGCCGGGCCGCCGGATACTATGAGTTTCTCGATCTTCACGTCAGGGTAGCGGCCCACGAAGTACTTCACCGACTTCTCTACTTCGCCGACCAGGTTGTCGAGTGTCGGCTTAATAGCCTTAAACACTTGGCCCTCAAGCTTAGACTGCGTAAGGCCAAACTTGTACGTAAACTGATTGGCCTGAACCTCATCAAGGCCAAGATTTTGCGCCACCGAGCGCACTAGCGTGAGGCCACCGGCCGATACCGAACGAATCAAACGCGGCGCATTATTCCATACAATTGAGATGTCGGAATCGAGCGATCCAAAGTCTACGATCACAACGGCCAAATTGTTTTTCGGTATTAGCGCCCGAGCTACCGCAGTCGAAGACGGCTCCAAGCCAAGCGGCTCCAAGCCGGCCTTTTCCAGGATACTCACGTATTTGTCGACCACCGAATTTGGCGATGCCACCAATAGCACTTCAAGCTGTTTGCCGTCTTTACTCTGGTCGATTACCGCCCAATCCAATTTCACCTGATCAATCGCCATCGGAATATATTGCTCGGCTTGATAGCGAATCGCCTTGGCCAGCTGAGCGTTATCCAGCTTCGGGGTAGTAATGACAGTGGCAAACACGTTCGCTGCCGACAATCCCGCCACCACGTTCTTCAACGTAATTCGGTTCTCCCGCAACAGCTGCCGGATAAGCTCCGCCATCTTGTCCTGATCGAGCTTAGCATCACTCGCCGCCAGATTGGCCGGCAACGGAATTGCTCCATATGCCACCAACGCTGGGTGATCGGTGCCGCGGCGTAATTGAACCAGCCGGATAGCTGTTGAGCCGATATCCAAACCGAAAAATTCTGTTTCTTTAACGAATAGTCCCATTACTTAAACTCTACCATAACCGTTTTGGAATTCAAACACATACTCACCTCGATTTTATTTAGAACAATGGTTGTTTCTCGCCCTGACCGTCCGCAAAATTGCCGTCAATCGTAAAGTCGAATAATTTTGGCGGATTAAGATAAATCTGAGGCCCCAGATATACCTGCTCAGCCGTGATAGCCCCCTGCGTACCAAAGGGTCCAAGGCGGCGGAAGAAGATGTTGCGAGCCATCAGAAAACCGTGAATCGTCAGGATGGGTGAAGCGCAAAGCTTCTTGGTCGCTATAACGGCGGATGTACCTTCAGGACAGGTATCGATGCTCCCGTTGGCAAACAGGTACGCGTCTACATTTGTTACGGCCGCCGGAATTTGGATATCACCGGCCGCAATCACCCCCAGAGACGGCACCCCCTCCACTCCTGACGACGAATGCGCAGGATACAGCGCAGCGCTGCGAGCAACTGTACCCATCCGCACCACCCCCGATGCGTTAGTCTTAACGATCGTCACCGACTTTTTCACCGTCCCGGTGATGTTCAGGTCTCCGCCGCCATCGAAGTAATAAATCCCGCTCATACCGGTCACATCTATTGATTTCGGTCCGGCCGGGGGCACGGGCAAACCAATAGTCGCGAAACCTAACCCCGTTAACCGGTAGGTATTTGCTTCTGCCAGCAGATCTGGCCGGCACGCCTGAGCATACGCGCCGGTCAATCCAAGATTTAGCGTAGTTCCGCCCACCGACCCAGCCGAGCCAAAGTCAGTAATACCGTTGGGCTGTGAAGCCGAAACAACGTATTGGCCAAACGAATTACCTAGTGGATTGCCCTTCACATAGCCAAGCCAGCCTGGCGCGGCCAAGGTATTAGTTTGCGGCACACACAATCCGGCACCAGCATGAATATCACCGTTAAAACCTTGAACGGCCGGATAGCGCGTTCTATACACTTCCAAACACAGTCGAGCCGAAGACAGCGCAGTGAATCCAGTCGCCTGAGTCCACTTGGCCGGATTAATAGTATTCGTAAAGCATATCCAGGTCCCATCGGGCACAGTGGCAGACACATTCACGGTGAACGATCTCGTTCTGCTACTCGCCCCCGGAAAACCCAACTCCGCCCATGTGGGAGGGGCCGGATTATAGACGTTCAGCGCCGAAACCCCGGAGACCAGCGGCGGAGTGGGTCCAGACGACGCAACGCTCATCGTATACGGTGCAGTCGGGCCCGTATTTGCCGTAGCGATGGCATTGATAGTTCCCGCCGTACCCGGCTCAAGGTGAGTCAAAGCCGTTGTGAGGGTCGGCGTTATTGTGTAGGGATTGATCGCGCAACCGCGGGTGAGGAAGTAGATACTGTCGAATGGCAGCTGAAATTGCAGCGTGTTATTGGAGAACACGTGATCCCACTGCACCTGATAAATATGCCCCGGCATCGCCGTAAAAAACACATGTCCGTTCGTCTTGGAGTTATTCCCCGGAGCCACCGTATCGGTAGCTACGTTCAACACAGCCGGTGATACTCCTGTAGTGAAGTCATTACCCCCGGGCGAATACAAATTCACTACGGTTGGCGCCCCCGTAACGTCGAGAATCTGAAAGGAAGACTTTTGCGGCTGGACTGTCGCACTCCCATTGTCCGGATCGTACCAGATAAACGGCACCGACTTCCCCGCCGGTGGCAACACGCTGCAATCCGCGCCAAACTTTAGACTCCAATCCGTATATCGAGCGGCGACAATGTTTTCCTGCATCGCGAACGTCGTAGCTGGGCTAGTCGAGTCAAAGCCCACCACGTTGCCAGCACTAAGCGTTACCCAGAAGCCATTCTGAAACACTTCTCCCGCAGGCGGAGTAAGCGTAGCTCTGAGCTGTGCGCCGAAAAACCCAGTGCGTATATCCACGGACGTCGCGGCTGGGAAGTTAAAGTTGAGAACACAGGTAGGCGTATTTTTTGCAGCGGAGCAAGTGTCCATCAGTGCGCCGGTCTGAACGTCAAATAAATCATACCGAGTAACTATTGGGTTTCCCGGAACGGCGCTATAAAAAGTGTCGTAATTCGGCGAATTGGTCAGCCCCGCACTGGAAATAGTTACGGCATTGCCATTCTTGTTCTGAAAATAGGTCATAACCGAAGTTGCTACTGCACCCACGAAGGGGGTGTTATCTACCACGAAGGTCATTCGCCTACCTTGGAAGTCTGAGGGAGCCGGACCGACATTCCCTAGCGCAGAGGCTTTCGGAGCAGTCGCCAAGAACAAACCTGGAATCACCGCCGCTACCATAATGAGAGCACCCAGCGCTATCAGCGCCGCTCGCTCAGATCGCCGCAGTTTACGCTTGCTCTCCCGCCAGTCTTGCTTGGTCACTCGAGGCATTTAAAATATCCATTTATAAGCACGACTACACCACTGTTTATTATGCTTATGTTAGCATAACCCCCGTATCTCTGCACAATACCCTTCCCTTACCGAGCGAGCGACTCGAGCTGTCCGGCATAATATTTCTTCCGATCTTCACTGCCGGTGGCGGCCTTGCGATCAGACGAAGAGTAATAATCAACTAACTTTTGATAGTATTCCCGAGCTTTGGCCGTGTTACCAGCCCCCTGGTACGCCTGCGCCAAGTCATCTTCCACCAATAGCGCATCAGCCCCGCCCTGGCGGGCACTCTCAAACGCCTTGGCTGCCGCGGAGTATTCAGAGTTATCTAAGTATATTTTGCCCTCAGCAAGCTTGAGCCTAGTCCTATCTCGAGGTAACCAAGTATGAACAATTCGATCCTCAAGCACCTTCACTCCCCCGGTGGCTTTATTTTCAATTTTGGCCACGATTTGAGCCCGTAATATCGTATCTGTAACGCTCTCGCCTCCGGGAATCACCCCGTACCAAACCACCAAAAAGACCGCCGCCAAACCGGCAGCAATCACCAACCCAATCACCAGCAAATATGGGCGCTTTTCTTCATGACGTTCAATTTGTGGCATAGAAGCGGTTACGTTTAAAACTACCGAAATTGTAACGCACCCCTAGTTCCGAAACAACGCCCTACCAGGGCGATCGTGGGGTTAATTGAATACAAATACTTTTGTGTTCTCAAACTACGCGAACGCGACTATGGGTGAACATGTCAGATTGCAAAATATATTGTCGGATCGGCGGAAGCCGAAAGGGTCAGAACATGCCAATATGGCACACAATTGCGAGCTTGCGCTCACACCCTCAGGCTAACCGCCGATCCAACTCGTGATCAGATCACGAACACGTTGCCGCGGACGGCCGAGCTACGCGCTGATAGTAGTACAGCACTCCGACCGAAGGATCCGTAACGCTCACGACGCCCCACCTGTCGACAACCTGTCCCAACCGCATGTAGGGAAGCGCGAAGGTATACGTGTGGCCTCGAGCCGCCTCGAAGTACTTCCACGCTGGCCTCACCCGAGTTGAGGGCCAAGTTGTCCAGCCAATACTGGCATCCGCTCGCAACGTGACAGACATCACGGGTGTCCCCGAGGTGCACGTCGGTTGACGAACCGTCACCGTAGCGATGCACGCTTTCAAGCTCGGACGCGCAACGGTGTACCTCCCGTAGTAGTAGACGCCGGGATGCCCCGAGAAGGTCATCCAGACGTACCACCTCGCGGTCGTCCCCAACTTGAGAGCCGGGAGCTTGAACGTGCGCGTCCCTGCAGTCACACCGGAAAACACCCGATACTTGGGAGCCGTCGCCGAAGCGGTATACCCGATTGTTGCTCGAGCCTTGGTCACCACCTGCACCATCGGGACCGAAGCCCCGGCACAAGTAGGCTGGTAGACCTTGGTCACCTTGCCCAAGTACCGAATGCAGAACTGGTCGACCGCCCAACCCGAAGGGCTGTACTTCATGTCGAGGGCGCAACCCGCTTCGTTGCTGTAGGTCCACCTCTGGGGGAGGCAGGCAGACGTCCATGTCCGCTGAAACTCGCACGCCGCAACGGGGTTGCCGGTGGTCATCGCCTTCACAGACGAACTCGACGTTGTGCTTGTCGGAGCAGCCGCAGCCGAACCGACTGCACCTACCCCGAGCACTAGAGAAAACAACACAGCAATAAGCCCGAAGCTCATCGCCCTTCTGGTTCTGCGGCTCGCGCCGCCGGTATGTAGAGACATCATGCCGAGGTCTCCCTTCTAGAGACTCTCGTAGTTCCGGCTTTCGCCGGGCATTCCCAAAATTGGGGCCGCAATCCAACGTATTATAAGAACAAATACACAAGATAACGCCCCCAACAAACACGATCTAACGCCTTCCGAGTAATACTTAAGGCATTTTTACAATCTGACATGTCAATATGCAAATCCTGAAAAATTCACAATCAAAGCCATTTTTCGGCATTTGATCGACCGTGTCCCCAGAATAGCGTTTACAATACTGCGCTCGATCCACCGCATAGTCAACGTGGATATCGCACGAAGACAATTTTTGCATCGAGAAATGCCAACATTATTTGCAATAGCTTATACCCTACCAAACTGCAAGAAGCCTCATTAGCTAGCCCTCCCTCGTTGCGCAACACGGACATTCAGGATATACTACTGAAGCATATTTTATCGTAATTGTCCATCAACTAAGCTCGAAAGGTCAATCTTGGCACTCTCTCTCGGCATTGTCGGCCTACCCAACGTCGGTAAATCCACCCTATTCAACGCGCTCACCAAGAACAACGTCTTGGCGGCCAACTATCCTTTTGCCACCATCGAGCCCAACGTTGGCATCGTGGCCCTGCCCGACCCCCGCCTAACTGAGCTCGCCAAACTCTACGGTTCCGAAAAACTACTGCCCGCTCCGGTTACCTTCGTCGATATCGCTGGTATCGTGCGCGGCGCTTCCGTCGGCGAGGGCCTCGGCAACAAATTCCTCGCCAACATTCGCGAATCCAGTGCCATCGTTCAGGTGGTTCGGGCCTTTAACGACCCCAACGTTATTCATGTCGATGGCGATCCTGACCCCAAGCGCGATATCGAGACCATCAATACCGAACTCATCCTGGCCGACCTCCAAACCATCGATAGCCGCATCAAGAAGCTCGAGGGCGAAGCACGCCGCGATCCTAAGGGCGCCGGAGCCCTCCTTGCAGCCATCACGGCCGCCCGCGAATTGCTCGATTCAGGCCGCACTCTCTATGGTTCGAGTCTCGATCTCGAGCCGCTAGAGGAACTGCATTTACTCTCTGCCAAGCCATTTATTTATGTATTTAATCTCGACGAAAATGAACTCGGGGACGATGCGCTGAAGACACGGCTTACTCAATTAGTTGCGCCCGCTACGCCAGTCTTTCTTTGCGCAAAAATTGAATCCGAACTAATGGAACTGCCGGACGATGAAGCGGCCGAGCTGCTCCAATCCATGGGCCAAGCCGAGTCCGGCATCAACCAGCTAGCCCGCGTCGGATTCTCCACCCTCGGCCTTCAAACCTATCTCACTGCCGGCCCCAAAGAGGTCCGCGCCTGGACAATACCCCAGGGTGCCACCGCCCCCGAAGCGGCAGGCGTAATCCACACCGATTTTCAGAAAGGCTTCATTAAAGCTGAGGTAGTGAGCTTTCACGACCTTATTGCCGCCGGCTCCCTCGTGGCTGCCCGCGCCGCCGGCAAAGCCCGCCTCGAAGGCAAGGATTACGTTATGCACGATGGCGACGTAGTGGAGTTTCGCTTCAACGTCTAGGCAATTAATTCCAGAGCTTCTCGCGTTGCCCACCATACCGCCAAACTGACACAAAACACGCTCGCAATATGTGAGTTTGACGGTACCTGGCGGAATGAGCCATGACCAGTTGTCGATAGATGATAAGATTAAGTCATGATAGAAGTCGAACAGAAATTCCGAGTCAAAAATCATACCAGCATAGAAACAAGGCTGAGCTCCCTGGGCTACAAGAGGTCCGACACCGTCCACCAGGCCGACAAAGTTTTCCTGCTGAATTCCGACAACTTTAAGACATTTACACCTGGTGATCCCGTCACCCGCTTGCGCACGGTTAATGGCTCGACCACCTTAACCTTCAAACGAGCCATAAATGTCGAAGGCGATAGTGTTGAGCACGAAATGACTATCAACCCTGCCAGTGCAGGCGAAGGGCTACTCCTAGAGATGGGCTATAAACCCGCAACCAACATCGAGAAGATGCGTACAGAGTACAAACTTGGCGAAATCACGATCGCCCTCGACGACGTCGTAGGCCTAGGTCTCTTCGCGGAAGTAGAGATTGTCTGCTCAGAAGGCCAAGCAGACGCAGCTCGGAAAAAAGTGTTGGCTACAGCCGACAGTCTTGGACTCAAAGCCGAAGATATTGAAACAAAAAAATACGACCAGCTCATGAGTGAGCTTAGCGCTTAGCGAATTTGCACGATCACTTTGAGTTCCTGAGCAAGAAAAATCGCTCCACGTTGCCCTCTGCCCCCGCCAGACCCGAATCGGCTTCCGTCACAATCTCAAACCGTTCACCCATCCATTTCCGCAGGCTTTCGAGCACTTCATCGCGCTCCTCCCCCATCGGAATAACTCCCCGATATTTGTCGGCCAACAGCTTGCCGGCTTCGAACTGAGGCTTTGCCATAGCCACAATCAGACCTCCAGGCTTCACTAACGCTGATGTCGACTCTAGTACTTTTTCGAGCGAGATAAACGACACATCCATCACCGCCATATCGGCCAACTCCGGTAGCTTAGCTTCGCGAATATCAGTCTGCTCCATCACCACCACACGCTCATCTTGACGTAATTTGTACGCCAGCTGACCGGTACCCACATCCACGCAAAAAACTTGACGCGCATCGTGCTGCAAAGCGTAGTCTGTAAACCCACCCGTCGACGACCCCACGTCCAGGACGACCTTGCCTCCGAAGTCCAGGCCAAAACCCTGGGCTACCGAAGCCAGCTTATCCCCGGCCCTACTCGCGTAGCGCGGTTGGTCTTTAACATGCAGCTGCGTCGCCGTATCGATAGTCATACCCGGCTTATCCAGCCGCCGACCTTCTGCCGACACCTGGCCAGCCATAATCAGCGCTTGCGCTTGAGACCGCGTCGGCGCCAAGCCCAGCTCTACCATCAAGACATCGAGGCGCTGCTTCACGCTCTCGCTAGGTAAGAGCCGGAAAGCGTATTCACCTTGATCTTGTCGCCCTCATTCACAAACAAGGGCACCATTACCGACACGCCGGTCTCTAACGTCGCCTGCTTCAGGGCGGTTGTAGCCGTATCACCCTTCACGCCGGGTTCGGTCGCCGTCACCTCGAGCACGACAGCATTAGGAATTTCGAGCCCAATCACGCGGCCGTTGAACATCTGCAGGCCGACGGTAGTATCGTCAGCTACATACTTGGACTGCTCTCCCAGCACATCGGCACTCACCGTTTCCTGATCATAGGTTTCGTTGTTCATGAATACGAGATTGTCACCCTCGCGGTATAGCATCTGCATATTTGCGCGGGTTACATCGGCCGGCATTATCTTATCGGATCCCCGAAAAGACTTCTCAATGACCCCGCCGGTTAGCAGGTTCTTGAGCTTCACCTGAACCACGGCACCGCCGCGGCCCATGGCGTGGTGAGAATAATCAGTCACGCGATAAGGCGCGCCCTCGAGCTCCACCACCACGCCAATCTTAAGATCAGTGTGTCCGTAAACGTTTGCCATTTAGACCTACCGAACCGTGAAGGGCAGTAATGCGATGTGGCGAGCACGCTTAAGCGCAACCGCGACACGTCGTTGGTGGCGCAGGCAGTTACCGGTGCGCTTGCGGCCTTCGATCTTACCGTAGCTCGACAGGTACCGTTGCAACAATTTAACGTCTTTGTAGTCAACGTAATCAGTTTTCTCGGCGCAGAAGCGACAGACTTTTTTTGAATAAAAATTAGCCATTATTTTTTCGTATCCTCTTGCTTTATCAATTCCCTAGAAAGGGATGTCATCTAAATTAATATTGGAGTTGGTGTCGAGATCCTGGATCACAACGTCATCGGACTTCGATGAGTTCGAGCTATTGCTCGAGCTGGGTGCAACCCGATCTTCCGACCCACCGGCCCCAGCTGCGCCAGGCGCATCCAGGAAGTTGATATCGGCCGCTACAATCTCAGTACGCTGGCGCTTCACGCCATCTTTTTCCCAACTCTGAGTCTGGAGGCGTCCTACCACCATAACTTTGCGACCCTTAGCCAGGTATTGGGCGGCTAGTTCGCCGAGCTTTCCCCAAGCCACAATCTCGTGATATTCCACGGCTTCTTTGCGCTCGCCGCCGCCGTCCGTCCAAGTACGATTGGTAGCCACCGCAAATGAGGCCACCTGCTGTCCGCCGGGAGTAGAGCGTAGCTCAGGATCCCGCGTTAGGTTACCCATGATAATGGCCTGATTAAAACTCTTTGCCACTATTTAGCTCCCTCTTCAACCGTTACTTCCGATTTCTTCTCGCCCTTCTCGTCCTTCTTGGACTCTACCTTAGCAGGGTTCTCTTCGTGTACGACCAGGATGTGGCGTAGAACTTCTTCGGTAATCAAAATCGTGCGCTCAAGCTCTTGCACACCCTCTGGCGGGAGATTGAGTTCAAAATACACGTAAATCGCGAAGTCCTGGCGAGAAATCTTATAAGCCAGGCGCTTCTTGCCCCAGTTATCGCGCTTCAGTACTTTTCCGTTTACTGCCTGAACTAGGGCTTCAACCTTTGCGATCGGCGTTTCTACGTCGATCTCGAGATCTGGGTGCAACAGCACCATCAATTCATAAGTTTTTTGCATTGCTTCCTCTCTTTGGAAACCGGAGCTTCATACTCTCGGCTACGTTTGACTGCGCATCAAACGCAAAAAGGTTAATTGATTTAAAACTAGCCAATTGTACCTAATTTTGACTCAGTAGTCAATCTGGTACCCCTCACAATGTGCTAATAATTTTGTCTCCTTTATTCTGAGTACTAGAGGTGTACAATCAGGGCATGTACTCCCTGGCAAGCGATCTGGTAGACCAGCCAATTATCAGCCTGCAGACCGGACAAGTTGTTGCCTGGGCTGCTCCGCCCGTACTCAACATCGACAACCTTGAGGTTGTCGCCTTCACTTGTGTCATTCCGCATCAAAAAGAGCCCCTTCTACTTCTCACGGGTGACATTCGCCAGTATGCCGCCGACTGCATCATTATTGACGACGAGGACGAGCTCACCAGCCCCCACGACATCGTCCGCTTCACCACCGACCTCAGTCACAATTATTCCCCCCTGGGCAAACCCGTAGTTGCCGACACCGGCCGAAAGCTTGGTACCGTCGAAGATTACAGCATTAACCTCGAGACCCACCGCGTTCAAAAACTGTATATCAGGCAGTCGCTATTGCGCGCATTATTCGGATCCAACCTGATTATCGACCGAACCCAAATCATCGACATTACCCCCAAGCAGATCACGGTACGGGACGCTACTATCACCGAAAAGCTGCTCGCCTCGGACGCTGTGCCCGAAATCCACCCTTGATCATAAAAAATACTTAAGCTACACTGATACCAGATAACCAGAGTCAATTGTGATCATCATCCTCATCTGGGCAGTAGCGTTCGTTCTCGTCTACCGTCTCGTAACAGCCAACTAGCTAGCCTCCCCTAGCTGCTCCATTGCCTCTTTGATGAGGCCCCAACGGTACCCTTGTCTCTGCAAGTAAGCTACCAATTTCTTATCATCCTCATAGCCATTGGTGCGCCTTTTCCGCTCGATCACAGACTTGAGTGTCTCAAGCTCGCGTTCGGGTTCAATGTCCTCAAGTGCCAGATCGATAATATCCCGAGCCACTCCTTTAGCCCCCAGTTCCTGTGCCAGTCGCATCCTGCTACGCGGACGCACCGCCAATCGATCAGCTATCCAAGCCGCTGCGAAAGCACTGTCGTCAATGAGCCCTAGACCCTCCAGTCGCTCCAGCGCCGCCTCAATTTCATCCTGTCCGCAATTCTTACGCGTCAAATACTCTGACAGCTCACGTCGACTCCTAACGCGCACCCCCAAATAACGAAGAGCCAAGGCATACGCCTTGGCTTCTTTCGCATTTTGAGCATACTGCTCCACCTCTGTAGTAGCCAGTTCCTGTCCTACCCTCAGCCCGCTCATACTCAAATCTAGATCCGATAGAGTGAAGCTATAGGCGTCATCCAGAAAGATGTTAAACCTGTTGGATCCAACGCGCGCCTGCCGCTTTATCGCAGTTACGACGGGCATGGACTAGGCTCCCTGAGCGAGTTTGCGAATATCCTTATCGAGAGTCTTAATGAGATCAGGATGATCCTTCAGGTACTGCTTGGCAGCTTCGCGACCCTGACCAATCTTCTCATCCTTGTACGAGTACCATGCCCCGCTCTTTACGACCAACTCAAACTTCACCGCGAGATCAATGATATCCCCGGCAGTAGAGATGCCTTCGTTAAACATAATGTCGAATTCAGCCACCTTGAACGGCGCCGCCACCTTGTTCTTTACGACCTTAACCTTTACGTGCTTACCGATCGACAAATCGCCGTCCTTAATCTGCTCTGATCCTCGAATATCCATTCTCACAGAAGCATAGTATTTGAGCGCTTGGCCCCCAGCCGTAGTCTCGGGATTGCCGAACATAACGCCGATTTTAATACGTAGCTGGTTGATGAACACCACGGTAGTTTTGCTCTTAGATATCACACCCGTCAGCTTCCTGAGCGCCTGGCTCATCAAACGAGCCTGCAGACCAACGTGAGCATCACCCATGTCGCCCTCGATCTCAGCCCGAGGCACCAAGGCCGCCACCGAGTCGACCACGATAATATCGACCGCGGATGAGCGCACCAGCGTCTCGACAATTTCCAGCGCCTGCTCGCCGGTATCAGGCTGCGAAATAAGTAGCGTATCCAAATTGATACCAATACGTGCAGCGTAGTCTGGATCAAGCGCGTGTTCGGCATCGATAAAGGCAGCCGTTCCGCCGTTCTTCTGGACTTCCGCCACCGCGTGCAACGCCAAGGTCGTCTTGCCGCTCGACTCCGGTCCATAAATCTCAACAATTCGACCTTGCGGCAGACCGCCGCCCAATGCCAAATCTAACGATAGCGACCCCGTAGAAATCGTGGCCACATCGATTTTATGTGCCTCACCGAGCTTCATAATCGAACCGGCCCCAAATTGCTTTTCAATCTGTGCCATTGCCAGATCAATCGCCTTCAGGCGTTCGGCCTTTTCGGTTGAAATCTGCTTCTCTAGCTTGTCGGTCTTGTCCGGCTTAGCCGTCTTCTCTGCCTTCGGTTCCATTACTGCTTTCTCCGCTAGTTCAGTGCTCATTGTATCTTCCTTTGATCTGGTTATCTATACATCGGAAGTATAGCCGAACAAAAGCCGTACTGTCAATAAAAATCAATTTCGGGTATCTTTAATGCACTATGAATACTGCTCCAACCAGCTTTGCCGTAACCTGTCGGGCTCTCGCTATCGACCAAGGACAGCTCCTTATTTGCCAGCAGGGCCAAACGCACCCCTTCTACTGCCTCCCGGGCGGCAAGCTTGAAGTCGGCGAAACTCTCGAAGCCTGTTTGGCCCGAGAGTTGAAAGAAGAAACCGGTATCACCGCCGAGATCGGTAAGCTGCTTATTATCAACGAATGGGTCAGCGAACGTGATCACCGCATTGAGTTCTTCTATTGGATCAAAAATGCCAGCGCATTTCGCACCGCAGACCTAGCCACCGCTAGCCACGGCCATGAGCTCTCGGAGCTCCTATTCGCAAACCCGTCAGACCCGGACCTCGATCTCCGTCCCGAGTACCTGAAGGCCCAATTTGCTCAGCTGGCCCAGCAACAGGAAAAATTCCCTACTACCCACCTGCTTTCAAGCTAACCTAGCGATAGTTTTGAAAATCGAGCGGAAAATCAAACGTTGCTTCTCGCAACACGTTCATTACTCCCTGCAAATCGTCCTTGCTCGCCGAGCTCACCCGCACCTCTTCGCCCTGAATCTGAGCCTTAGCCTTGGGGTACTTATCTCGAATTAGCTTAGTAATTTGCTTGGCCTTCTCCTGGTCGAGGCCTTTTTTGAACGCTATGCTCCAACGCATCTCTTTGCCGCCCTGCACCGGGTCCTTGGTAGTATCCAGCACCTTGAGAGACACTCCGCGCTTCACCAGCTTGCTCTGCAGCATATCCAGGATAGCGTCGAGCTGATTACGGGTCTCGCCTTCAAGCTGAACCCCCGTCTTGCCATCGGCAAACTCCAGCTTCGCCGCCGTACCCTTAAAGTCGAACCGTTGTCCCAGCTCGCGCTGCGCCTGATCCACCGCGTTCGTCACTTCCGCGACGTCATAATCGCTCACCACATCAAATGAAAAATCTTTAGCCATAATAGCCTTCCTTCCTTACGGGTGTTAGTTTACTAAAATTACCGTGTCCTTAGCAAAATCTTGGTTGCGCCTGATTTCACCTGGCGCCCCGAGCGGGCTCAATTTCTTACCTGCAACCACCGCGTTAGTCACCGTCACACTCGTTACCCCGGCGTTACCCGTAGTGACGCTAATATTCGCGGTTCCGGTAAACAATCTACTCCAACCCGCCAATACCGTCCCCCTCCATTGCTCCTTGCCATCTACTACTACCACCACCGAGGTCGCCTCTTTCACGTCCACACTCACCGCCACACCCGGGAACACCGCCGCCGGCACCACCGCCTCAGCCCCACCCGTCTTTGGCAGCTTAGCGAGCACATTGCGTGTCACAATCGTCGATTTACCCAATTTACTCTTCGAGGCAATCCGAATGGTATTTATCCCGTCCTGAAGCGCCACTTTTTCACTAAAATTCCCGTCTGTATCGGTTAGCACCGGCGAATCATTCACGTTCACATCTGCGCCAGGCGTAGTCCGGCCAGCCACATTAATTTCCGCTCCTGCCAACACCCGGTCTGCATCGGGTGAGGTAATTACCAGCGTCGGAGCAGCAGCCAGGGCCGAGAATTGCCACAATAAATACCACATTACCCCCGCTGCCACTGTAAGCGCTGCGAATACACCCAGCAGCCGCCTCGTAAGCACAATCCGCGCACCCCGCGCCAGCTGCGGCCGCTTAGTATCAGCCTGCTCCACGCCCCCTCGCTCACTCACGTACTGCGCCGCCACAAATGCCCCATCTAGTCCCAAGTGGTTCGCATAATGCTGCACAAACCCGCGCGAATAAATATCATTGGGCAGGCTCTTGTATTCACCCGTCTCCAGCGACGTCAGAAATTTTCCGCGAATCTTCGTATCAAATTCAACCTGAGCCAAGCTCAGCCGCAACGCCTGCCGCCGAGCCTTGAGCTGCTGGCCTACATTTACTTGTTTGGAATCTTCAGACATATATACATCTTAACGTGTAATTAAAATTAGGTGGAGGCAAGCCAACGCCGCAGTTGATCCGTGCGATGGTGAAGTGAGCGCCCGACAAGACAACGCTCAAATAAGCAAAGAGGTCGAGTTCGAGAGCAAGAATGTGGCACGCCCTAGAGCGGCTGAATCCCGTCTACCTACTCGTCGTAAGGCTCCGCCGGCCGCATCACCTCAGCCGAAGCACTTCCGGACCTCACCTGATCCAAGCTCGAAATCAAAACATCGCGCGGCCTGGCGCCATCGGCCGGCCCGATAATCCCCCGCTCCTCGAGCAGATCGAGCAGCCGTGCTGCGCGGGCATAGCCAACGCGCAGCCGACGTTGCAGCATCGAAGCCGACGCTTTGCCGGCCGCAAACACCGCCGCTGCCGCATCATCAAACATATCATCATCCGGCTCACCAATTTCGCCTCCGCCACTCGTACGGCCGCCATATGACACCTTCTGCGCCAATACCTCGTCGTTGTACTGTGGGCTCCTGGCGCTACGCAGGTAATCCGTCAGCGCCTTCGTTTCTTTGTCGTCAATATACACGCCCTGAATACGACGGGGCTTAATATACTCGGGGCTCGAAAACAGCATATCGCCCTTGCCCAGCAGCTTCTCAGCCCCCATCTGATCCAAAATTGTGCGTGAATCAATCTGACTCGCCACACTGAACGCCAACCGCGCGGGAATATTCGCTTTAATAATACCCGTGATCACGTCCACGCTCGGCCGTTGCGTCGCCAGCACCAGGTGAATACCCACCGCTCGGGCCATTTGAGCCAAGCGCACAATCAACGTTTCCACGTCGGCCGCCGCCAGCACCATCAAGTCGGCCAACTCATCGATCACAATCACGATATACGGCATCGCCTCATCCTTATGACCGTTGTTATACTCCACGATATTACGGTTGCCCATATCGGCCAGCAGCTTGTAGCGCCGCTCCATTTCCGCCACAGCCCACTTCAGTGCCGAAATACACTTCTCGGGCTCCACTATCACAGGAGTCAAAAGATGCGGAATGTCGTTGTACAGCCCCAACTCTACCCGCTTCGGGTCGACCAAAATCAACTTCATATCGGCGGGCGCATTGCGGTACAACAAGCTCGTCAGTAAAGCGTTAATCATCACCGACTTACCCGAACCGGTTGCACCCGCTATCAGTAGATGCGGCATCGCGGCCAGATCGGCGCTCATCGGCGTACCGCTCACATCTCGGCCGAGCACGAACGTCAACGGCGTCTTCTTCGACGTAATCTCTGGTGCGCTCAACACGTCGCGCAATCTCACCGTGGCGATCGCTTTATTCGGAATTTCCACGCCCACCGCACTTTTACCCGGAATCGGCGCTTCAATGCGAATCGGGTGCGCTGCCAAGCTCAATGCCAGGTTAGTATCGAGTCCGGTAATCTTGTTTAGCTTCACTCCGGGCGGCGGCAGGAAGGTATATTGCGTCACTGTGGGGCCCACGTTTACCTCCCCCATCTTCACGTTGATCCCGAAGCTCTCCATGGTCTTTTGAATAATACTGGCATTGGCCTTCACATCGCCCGGATCGGCACTGCTACTAGTAGATTCAAGCAATTCGAGCCCAGGCGGAGTCCATGCCTCTTCGGAGTTGGCAGTCAGAGCCTCCTGCGGCAAGTCTGATTTTGGCGGTACCACCAGCGGCGCCGGCTTAGCGCTACCAACGTTTAGATCCCCCCGCATCGGCAACGCCGTGATATGCGAGCCCGAATTATCGTTCACCTTGAGCTGCTCCATCTCGGGCCGAATTTCTGGTGCGGTCTCATCAGCTGGCTTGCCTTCACGCGTAAATCCGGCGAATATTGCTCCGAACAATTCCTTGAGGTTGGTATTTGTCGCCAAAATAAGGAAAATCGCCATCAGCGCAATCAGTACAATCGAAGCCGCCACCACGTTCAGTACCCCCAGCATCCAATTAGAGATAGACAATCCCAGGTAACCACCGCCATAACCATTCTGTGCGGCGATCTGACCATCGGCTGAGTTAAGGCCAATATGAAACAGCGCCGCCATACTGCTCACCAATCCCATGAACCCGATATAGTTCAGCCCGTTCACCGCGTATTTCGTGGGCTGAAACAGCATCCACGCCAGCGAACCGAATATTAGCGGCAACAGATAAGCCGAGTACCCCATGCCGACTTTCAGCGTATGAAACATCGAGGTTACCAGGCTGCCGCCAAAATTAAACGCCGCAAAACTCAGCAGTAATGCCATTGCTCCCAAAAACACAGCCGTAATCTCTCGCCTGGCCTCCGTGGACAACGACGGGGCCTTAGCCTTACTCCTGCGCGTTGTACGCGTTGAAGAAGTTCGCTTAGTCTTTTTGGTAGATCTCTTTGCTGCCATATTGCAGGCATTATATCAGATCACAAGCATAAACGGATCCGAACACTTTATTTGTTCGAATCCGTTTATGCTTTGGCCAGCTAGTTATCTGACTCTAATTAAACTTCGTTAATCACTGGCAACACCATCGGACTGCGCTTGGTCTTGGAGTACAGCAGGTCGCCGATGTCGTCGCGCAGGCGCAATTTGAACTTGGCCCAATCCTCGCGGCTGGGATTTCCGGTAATTGCACGCTTCTCAAATGACTTACGCACTTCGGCCCTAGCCTTATTGATTAGCTCTTCGTGCTCCTTCATGTAGATGAAGCCGCGCGAGATAATATCGGGGCTGCTCACCAATTTGCCGGTCTTGCGGCTCACCGTGGCAATGATCATAAACACACCGTCGGCGCCCATCGCTATGCGATCCCGCAGCACTACACCCTCCACGTCACCAATACCGGCGCCGTCGATCATCACGATACCGGATGGCACACGAGCACCCTTCTGGGCCCTCGAAGGAGTAATCTCCAGTACATCGCCATTGTCCATCACGAAGATGTTTTCTTTCGCCATCCCCTTGCCGAGAGCAATCTCAGCATTACGCACCATCATGTGGAACTCACCATGAATTGGCACAAAATATTTCGGCCGGACAAGATCAAGCATTTCTTTAATTTCATCCTGATAGCCGTGTCCACCCACGTGCAAAATCCCTATGCCATCGAGCTCACGAAACACATTGTGATACACTCGGGCACCTTCGCGCATCAAAGCGTCAATCGAGTTGGTGATCGAACGATCGTTTCCAGGAATAATACTCGAGCTAAAGAGTACGCTGTCGCCAGGCTTGATCTTGATGTTCTGGTGATCACCCGATCCCATACGGGTGAGAGCTGAATTCTCCTCCCCCTGCGAACCCGTACACATCACCACCACCTGACTATCGGGGAGATTGACCACATCCTGCACCCGAACAACTAGTCCGGCAGGCACCTTCAAATATCCCAGCTTAATTGCCAACTCCACGTTGGCGAGCATCGAACGGCCGACGAAGGCGATCTTGCGTCCTGCGGTAGCTGTAGAATTAACTACCAGCTGAATACGGTTGATCTGACTCGAGAAGCTCGCGAGAATGATCCTGCCCTCTGCCCGTCCAAAAAGATCCCTAAAGGTTGGCTCAATAACGGCCTCGCTCTTAGAGTGACCTAGGTATTCGCACGAGGTACTGTCGCTCATTAGCAGCAGAACACCTTCGTCTCCGAGCTCCTTGAAACGAGTAAGGTCGGCTGGCTTTCCATCAACCGGAGTTGGATCAAAGCGCCAGTCGCCGGTATTGATTATCTTACCTACCGGCGTAGTGATTACTACCGCACAAGCATCCGGAATTGAGTGCGTAACACGTACAAACTCTAGCGTGAAGACGCCTACCTGAACTTTTTCATGCTTGTCGGGGTCCATAATTCTCAGCTGTGGCTGAGTTTCCAGATGATATTCCACCAGCTTCTTCTCTACCATGCCGGCGCTGAACCTAGCTGTGTAGATAGGTGCGGGCAGTTGAGGCAAAATGAACGGAATACCGCCCATGTGATCCTCGTGAGCGTGCGTCAACACATGAGCGCGCACCTTGTGCTTGTTCGCCACCAGGTAAGACACATCCGGGATCATATAATCCACGCCAGGCTGCTTGGCGGGATTCGGGAAGGCAAAACCCATATCGACGGTAATAATATCGTTACCATATTCAATCGCCATCATGTTCTTACCGACTTCCCCGAGGCCGCCGAGCGGAATAACCCGCAGTTTCGGCTCCTTGGTCGCCAAGTTGGCCGGGCCGCGGTCACTGACCTGAGGCTGACCGGAGCCCTTCACCTTTATCTGCTGGCGGCCGGAACTGCCATTAAAGGTGCTCTTGTTCACGGGCATGGCATCAAGCGATGGCACGAGATCCGTGTGATTCGGCACCTGTGTGCCGCCTCGACGTCGGCCGCCGCGTCCACCGCCACCACCGCCGGAGCGCTGTCCGCCCTGAGGCTTGGCGCCGCCGCCCTGAGGCGCGCTGGCGTCATTCGGACGCGCAGCCGTATGACCCGAACCCGCGTTGGCTGCGTTCGCGTTTGGCCGCTGCGATTGCTCGCCTCGATTTGCTTGCTGTCCCGGCTGTCCGCCAGGGCGTCCACCACCCTGATAGCCAATCGACTGGCGGCTTGCCTGAGGCGCACGTTGGTCTCGGCGCACCGGCTGCTGGCCGGCACCTTCGGGCCGCGGCTCGCGGGGCACTTGGGGCTTCAGCCGATCAGGCGCATTGCCTGCTACGGGGTTATTCGGTATTCGGGCGGGAGCATTCTCGCTCGAAGGATTGTTTTGATTATTAGTATTTGGTTCCAATTAAGGTCCTTTCATATCTGGCCGCCGTGAAGCGGCCTGTTTTGCTATTTAAAATTAGTGCGAAACATTCGTTCCGAGTGCTAGGTAATTGTCTTCAAGATCGCCGATATCAAGCTGAAATCTTCGATCAGAGTCTGGCGCAGCCTAGGGTTATACAGCGCAGCAGCAGGATGAAACAGCGGCAGGTACATTTGCCCGTTATTCTCCACCGGCTCACCGTGAGCTTGGCTGATCTTAAGGTCTGGAAAATACACGTTCAAAGCGTGTCGTCCCAAGAAAACTACCAGTTTGGGTCGTATCACGTCGATTTGACGATTCAGATACGGCACAAATTCAGCGATTTCTTCGGCAGTCGGATCGCGATTATCCTTTGGGCGATACTTCACGATATTGCTAATGTAAATGTCCGGCCGTTCGAGCCCAATTGAAGCCAGCATCTCATTCAAGAACTTTCCGGCTGCACCCACGAATGGCTCGCCCGATAGATCTTCTTTCTTGCCCGGCGCTTCACCGACGAACATAAGCTCGGCATCAGGATTGCCAACTCCGAACACCAATTGTGTCGCGCCGGCCTTCAGGCTTGGAGTAACGCCATCAGACTCAATCGCTCGAGCGATTTCTGCTAACTGCGCCTGCTTATCTGCTTGGATCTGCTGCATATTTTTAAGTCACCAATTGCTGCGGCCCTTTGGCCTCTCGAACGCTTTCGCTCGAGAGGCTTAGCACTAAAGCATTTAGTCTTTCTTATCGACCGCGGCCTTCATACTCAGATTCAGTCGTCCCTGCCCGTCAACTTCGAGAAGCTTCACGCGCACTTTGTCACCCAACTTTACCACATCCGAGACGCGTTCAACACGCTGGTCGCTCATTTGCGATACGTGCACCAGGCCGTCTTTGCCCGGCAGTACGTTTACGAAGGCGCCAAATTCCATTATCTTCACCACGGTACCGCTGTAGATCGTCCCTACTTCCGGATCCTCGGTGAGGCCCTTGATGATCGCGATCGCCCGCTCAGCGCCGTCGGCATCCACCGAAGCAATCATCACCAATCCGGAGTCTTCGATATCAATCTCCACGCCAGTTTCGGCGATAATGCGATTAATCGTCTCGCCGCCCTTACCGATCACGTCTTTGATCTTATCGGGGCTGATCATGATCTTGGATATCCGCGGTGCGTACTGGCTCATCTCTGGTCGCGGCGCGTCCAACACTTCCATCATCTTACTCATGATGAAGTCGCGTCCAACATGTGCCTGCGCCAAAGCGTTGCGCATAATTTCGGGCGTAATCCCCTTCACCTTGATGTCCATCTGCAAGGCGGTAATACCGTCTTTGGTTCCGGCCACCTTAAAGTCCATGTCGCCGGCAAAGTCTTCGGCGCCCTGGATATCGGTCAAAATAACGTAATTCTCGTCGCCCTTGGAGTGATCGATAACCAACCCCATCGCGATGCCAGCTACCGGCTTCAAAATCGGCACACCAGCGTCCATCAGGCTCAAAGTCGAACCACATACCGATGCCATCGAGCTCGAACCATTCTGGCTCAATACTTCCGACACGCTGCGAATAGTGTAAGGAAAGTCTTCCACGGTCGGGATCACGGGCAGTAATGCTCGCTCCGCCAAAGCACCGTGGCCAATCTCGCGACGGCCAGCGCTGCGCATCGGCCTTACTTCGCCGCCCGAGTAACCCGGAGCGTTGTAGTAGTGCATGTAGCGCTTGGTGGTGTTCTCTTCCATCGTATCAATCAACTGCGCGTAGCTGGTGGAGGCCAGAGTTGTCACGTTCAATACCTGAGTACTGCCGCGAGTAAACAGAGCCGAACCGTGCGTACGGGGAAGCAACCCGACCGTCGAAGAAATGTCTCGCACTTCGTCGGTCTTGCGACCGTCCGGGCGAGCCCCGTCTTCCAGGATACCGCGGCGGATCTCGTAGTCGATCACCTTACGAAAAGCCAGCTCAATAATTGAGCGTTCGTAATTCTCCTCGAAATGCTCCAGCGCCTCACCCTCGAGGTTGCGAATGGCATCATGGCGCGCGTAATGATCCTGGTGGCGAATCGCCGCTCCCAGTTTACCTTCCAAAAAGTGCTGAATGGAAACAATCAGATCCTCATCGGCGGTTACCAGCTCGTAGGTCTTCTCTTTCGAACCCAGCGCCTTCACGACTTCTTCTTGCAGCTTAATCAGCGGCTGAATCGACTTATGAGCCAGCTCAATCGCTCGGATCATCGTTTCTTCGTCAACCTCATTAGCGCCCGCTTCCACCATCATAATGGCGTCTTTGGTACCGGCCACGGTGAGATCCAGCTTCGAATTGGCCATGTCCTGCTCGGATGGGAATACCACCAGCTCGTCGTCAATCAGACCGATGCGCACACCGGCCACCGGCCCCTCAAACGGAGCTCCACTCAGCATCAAGGCCGTCGATACCGCCGTCATGGCGATAATGTTCGGGGCAAATTCCAGATCGGCCGACAGCACCATGGCTACTGACTGCACATCATTACGGTAACCCTTGGGGAACAACGGACGAATCGGACGGTCAATTAACCTACAAGCCAGCGTTGCGTGCTCGCTCGCTCGTCCTTCGCGCTTAATAAAGCGGCTCCCGGAGATCTTCCCGGTCGCGTAAAATCGCTCTTCGTAATCAATCAGCAACGGGAAGAAATCAATTCCCGGGCGAGGCGTGTTGCTCACCACGGCGGTACCGAGTACCACGGTGTCCCCGTAACGGACATTCACGGCGCCATCGGCCAGGAAGCCCATGTTACCGGTTTCGATAATTAGCTCACGTCCAGCAAACTCAGTCTTAAATTGCTGAGTCTTACCCCCGAAAGGGTGGATGATATCTTGCATATTTTTCCTCATGAAGGCAGCTCATACGTGCCAGGGACAAGGGATTAAAAAATTTCATCCCAAAGCTCCGACACTTATCACGTATCTGCTGGCCGTAGTTGTACAACCTGGAAGTGCAAGTGCAATTATACCACAGCCGACCATCAGGCCGACCGGAACAAACTTACCGACGCAGCTCAAGTTTCTTGATTACGTCTTGGTAGCGGGAAGGGTCCCGCTTGTTCAAATAGTCGAGCATCGAGCGACGCTTGCTGACCATTTTGAGCAGCCCACGACGAGAGTGCTCGTCTTTCTTGTGGACTTGAAGGTGCTTGGTAAGCTCCTTGATCTGCTCAGTAAAGATCCCAACCTGAACCTCCGGCGAGCCGGTGTCAGTCTTGTGGGTTTGCAGCCCAGTGATTACCTTAGTTTTGGATTCAGGCTTTAACATAACTCAAGCATCCTAGCACTTTCCTGTAAGTTAATCAAGAGCCTTGTATTACTTTGATGCCCAAGACTATCCCAAAACTTCAATATCACTATTGAAACGCTAGGACAGACTAAGCAGCGCCTGCTGGACCGAGTCGAAGTCCATCTCATCCAACGAAACAGCTGCCTCAAGCCGATAGTCCCCCACTTCATTGCGCACCAACCCGCTCAAATATCCGCCGGTTTCCAGCGCTTTTCCAATATCCTCCGCCAGAGAACGAATATAGGTGCCGCTCGACACCTTAGATGAGAGCGTCAGTTGCGGGTACTCATAAGCAATGAGCGTATTCTCATAGACCTTCACCACTCGGCTGGGCATCACTACCGCCTCCCCTGCCCGGGCACGCTTGTAGGCCTCTTTCCCGTTGATCTTGATCGCCGAATATGCCGATGGGATTTGCGTAATCTCACCCGTAAATTGTGCCAATACAGCTTCGATTTCGGCTCGGCTCGGCATGCGGTCGCTCACGATAGTCTTCTCGCCCTCGCCGTCTCCGGTGGAGCTATTTGCCCCAAGAGTCATTTGGCCGGTATAGCGCTTGTCCAGTTTGGTTAATCTCTCTGCCTGCTTACAGGCCGCACCAAACAACATCAGCATCAAGCCGCTGGCCAGCGGGTCAAGCGTTCCGGCATGACCGATTTTACGCACTCCGGTACGTCGGCGCAGGACGCGAATAACGTCAAAAGAAGATATGCCGATAGGTTTATCGACCAGTAATAGTCCGTTTAGCTCGGGGCCCTCGTTGCCCGGCGAGCTTATGATTCATCTCCGGCTGGCTGAGGATTCGCTATCGGTTGATCACGATGAAACATCTCAGCAGCAGCGGCAAAATCAGCTATCGGCATTGATTGGGGGCGGCCCGGCTCAACGCGCTCAAATTCCGGCCGAGCTGGCTCGGCCACGTGTTCAGGCGCCTGAGCTTCAGGGTCGCTTAGCTCGATGTGGCCAGGTTGAATAATCGGTAGCTCCGCTTCAACCGAAGAATCCGACAAGTGAATATCTGGCGAAATAATTTGTTCAGTAGCCACAGATGCGGTCGCTGTTTTTGGCTCCAATGGAGCCTGTTGCTCAGAAGCCGGCAATTCAACATGTGACTTGCTGGCCTCCGGCTGAGACCGTTCAGCATCCTCGTGGACTGATGCGGGCGGGGCCTGACGTGGCGGATTAGACTGAGTCTGATTGCCTCGAGCGCCACTGCGATCGCCGATTGGCTGACGATCAGGGTTGCGATCACCGCCGGTCGGCCGGTCTGGTCCGCGATCCGGACGGTCGCGATCGCTGCCGCTACGGTCCGAGCTGCGCGCCTCTGGCTTGTTGTCGCGATACAGCGCCTTCACTACCGCCTGCTGACGAGCGCCAGCGGCCATCATTTGCGCGGCCACCGTGAGACTCTTGGGACTGGTATGAGCTGCCGTAAAACGATCCGTGGAGGCAACGATGCCCATCAACAGAGCCGTGGCAATCTCGCCATCTATACTGCCGCTCTGCAGACTCTCAGACAACGCCACCAACATCTCGCACAAGCTTGAAGCATTAGGTTCAATCAAATTGACCGCACCATAGTTCTCATTTGAACGGTGAAAGTCTAGGTTCACTACCGGAATCGTTTCGAATGAAGCAGCGTTCTGTTCATAGATACGGTCAATACGAGCCCGCGTGGGCACGCCCAGCACGATTGCCAGGTCATAGTGGAAATCACCGTAACCGAATGTTACGTCGCTCGGCGCAAACGACCCCTTAAATGGAGTGAGGTAAATATTGAGCTTATTGTCGGCGACTTCGTAACGAAGTTTATCGACTTCAACCTTTGATACATCGAGCTTTAGTACAAAATCTCGCGATCCGGCCAATCCACGGTCAATCGTACCCATATTGAGCGCCTGAACCGAAGCCGGCGGATTATCACTGATAATAGCCGTTACTTTCTTTTCAAATTTGCGCAGCAATGCCGCCAAAGCAATCACCGCCGTCACCTGGTCAACCGAAGGGTGCTGACCGGTTAAAATTACGATTGTTTCAGCCTGGCGGATAGCCTCAGACGTCTGTTGTTTCGGGGTTAGATCCATAGGCATATAAACTACCTCATTTACGTGCATTTGTCAATAGCTACGATCACGATCAAATCACCTACCACCGCTTATGCTCTAACCAGTACTGGTGCGCTCGCTTTACAAAACCCTCGAAATCCGCTATATTCCCTTGGTACTTTAGGAACTCTTTAATGCCAATCATCAAGCAAGCCATCAAGCGAGCCAAGCAGGCCGTAGTCCGTCGCAGCCGCAATCTGCAAGTTAAACGTGCCATCAAACAGGATGTCACTGCTCTCCACACCGCCCTCGCGGCTGGTGACGCTAAACTCATCGACACGTCTCTCAGCGCCGCCTACTCCGAAATCGACCGCGCCGTCCGCAAGCACACTCTACACAAAAACACTGCCGCCCGCCGCAAGAGCGCTCTCGCTCACGCCGTAGCCAAGGCTACCGGCGCCGAAGCTACTCCAGTAGAAGCCAAAACCACCAAGGGTGCTGGCAAGAAGGCGGCTACCGCCAAGGCCGCAACCAAAACGGCGGCTAAGCCCTCGGCCAAGAAAGCTCCTGTATCTAAAGACACTCCCGCCAAGAAGCCGGCTGCCAAAAAAGCTGCTCCCAAGCCCACCAAAAAATAATTTCGAATTATCCAAACCCTGGGGACCGCAAGGCCCCCATTTTGGTATCATGAGACATATGACCATACCCGAACTCAAACAAGATATTATTTTCCCAGCTACACTCAAAGGTCAAAGTTTGATCTTTCATTCCACCTGGGGGCTTTTCAGCCCCAGAGCCATCGATGAAGGTACTCATTTGCTGCTCGAGTATATCGAGATCGCCCCGAATGCCACCGTGCTCGACCTCGGTTGCGGGTATGGCCCTTTGGGAATTACCCTCGCCAAGCTGGCCCCGGCCGGAGAAATTCATTTGATCGATAAGGACTTCATTGCGGTGGAGTTTTCGGCCAAAAATGCCCAGATCAACCACCTGGACAATGTCAAAAGCTACCTCTCTAATGGATTTAGTAATGTCGCCCCAGATCAAAAATTCGATCTCATCGTCTCGAATGTCCCGGCCAAAATCGGCACCGAGCTTCTCACCATCTTCCTGCGCGACGCCTACAACCACCTTGTTCCCGGCGGCCGGCTCTACATCGTGACCGTTTCTGGCCTCAAGGAATACATGAAGCGCCACCTCACCCTCGTCTTCGGCAACTACGACAAGCTCAAACAATCCAAAACCTACACCGCTGCCGTCGCGCAAAAACAAACATAACCGCAGGAGTAACCTAGTGAAAATAATGCAAATAAACGTTTGGGGTGGTCGCATCGCACGACCTTTGCTCGAGCTCATCCGCGATGAAGCCCCTGACATCATATTCACCCAAGAAATGTATTCTTATCCTGAAACCATTCCCGCCCCCTCGCCTTGGGCTTATTTTGACACCCTAGGTCGCATTGCTTCCGAAGCCAAATTCGAGCACACATTTTTCTCAGCCTGTACCACCTTTACTATTTTCGGCCGTACGCTCAGCTATGGGAATGCCATTCTCTCAAAACTCCCATTAGCTCAAACCACCACCCTATACACCGCCGGCTCTGGACCGGTTCATTTCGACCAACCCACAACAGTCGAACACAATCTCACTCGCAACTACCAACACGCTATCGTTGACACGGGCCGCACCAAACTAAACCTCATAAATCATCACGCCCATTGGGCTGCCAATCCAGCTGGCGACGAAGTATCTGTCGAACGGCTACAGCAAGTCGCAGACTACATAGCCACCCTCACCGGCCCCACCATTCTCTGCGGCGACCTCAACCTATCACCCTCCAGCCCCGCCTTTAAGCAATTTATTGCAAATACCGGCCTGCATGAAGCTCTAGCTGGCACCGAAGTCACCACCACATTGTCGCCAGCCCACTACGTTGCCGAGCCCATTCAATGCGACCACATTCTCACCAGCCCGGCACTCAAGATCATTCACGCCGATACCAGCGATAAGATTGTCTCCGACCACAAAGCAATCATCGCCGAAATCGACTGCTAGCTCCCCATCCTGATATAATCAATCCATTATGGCCAAGAACCCCACAGACCCATTGCGCGTCCGACTACTCGAACTCACCGAAGACATCGCCGACCACACGGCGGGCCTGCGCGACTTTGCTACCACTCCCGGCAACGCCTGGCTGGCCAAAGGCGAGCTGCAACAGCTCATGACGCTACTAAGCGACATGGAGAGCCTGCTTGAAGACATCAAACTAGCCGACGTCGAAGCTGGCTACTAGCGAACCGCCGCACTCGTTGCCACGGAATAAATTAACTGCTCCACCGCCACCTCAGCCTTCAATCTCCCGGATTTGATATTGAATTCACAGTCTGCCGCCCCGGCAAAAGCCAATTGGAGCGCTTTCTCGCTCATCCGCCCTTGAGCCGCCACCATCTTACCCGCAACATACGGACTCATGCCCGCTGCTTTAGCCATCTCCTGAGGACTCATTTGAGCCGGCGCGCTTTTTGCCAACAACAGATTGCGCAGCTGCCACTGCACCATAGTGAGAATGTAAATTTCGCTCTGGCGCTGCTCTATCAGTGTCCGAAACCCCGCCAAAGCCTCCGCCGTACGCCCGGCCGTCATCGCTTCTACCAAATCGAAAATCGACTGCTCCACGCTCGAAGCCACCAACGCCCGGACGGTTTTCACCGTTACATTCGTATCGTAATTCACCAATTTATTGATTTCACCCCCTAGCCGCCATTGATCCTCGCCCACCACGTCCACTAGCTCACGCACCGCGGCCGGCTCAGCCGATCCGCCGATCTTCTCGATCTCAGCTCGCGCCCATACCACCAATTTTGAGCCCGAAAGCGGCTCGAATTTTACGACTTTATCGGCCCTAGATAATTGCTTAAACACGCTCGTGCGCTGATCGACTTCCCAGTCTACAAACACCGCCACCGTCGTAGCCGGCACACCCTCCATCAGCTTCGCCAGCTTCTCAGATATGGCTTTGTTAAGGGCTAATCCGTCCACAATCACCAGACGCGAATTAGCCAAAAAAGGACTGGCCTGCAAAATACTCGAGAGCTCATGCGGCTTCACGGTCGAACCGTCCACCCGCTCCAGCCCAAAATCAGAACCAGCCTTCTTCACGTAGGCGTCTACCATTTGCTGCACCTGATGCTTCAACTCGTACGTATTCGGCCCATAAAAAAAGATCGTCATTGGTCTATCTTACCCTATCGAGAACACAGCCAAAGATTCTGCCAACAACAAACTAGGCTAATCTCTGACACTTCGGGCATATATGCGTGCCCCGTCCGGCAACTTTGAACTTCCCTATCATCGTATCCGGATGCACCGGGCACGCTTGGCCCTCGCGCCGAAATACCCGCGCGTGCTCAAGGTAGTCGCCCTTACCGCCAAGGGCGTTCACATAGCTCGAGAAGCTGGTCCCGCCGTGCTCGATGCCAGAAGCTATGATATCCCGGATCGACACGTGCAATCGCCGCACTTCAGCCGCCGTTAGGCTGCCGCATAATCGCTGCGGATGGAGCTTTGCCAAGTGAAGACTTTCATCGGCGTAAATATTCCCAATACCCGACACGGTTGATTGGTCCAGTATCACCGGTTTGATAGGGGCCCGCTTGTGCCTATCCAGCTGCGATTGAAAGAAGGCCAGAGAAAACCCCGCTGACAACACCTCCGGCCCAAGCCGGGCCACCAGCGGATCGAGCTCAATCTCATCGGTCTCCACCAGCTTCACCCAGCCAAACTTTCGAAAATCATTAAAAAACAGCCGATCGCCACTCTCGAAGCCAAAAATCACTTTCGTGCTCCGGTCGGGCAATACATCCCGCATACTCTGCGTCGGATGTCCTCCGGCAAAACGTTCGCCATCAAGCTTTACCAACACGAGCTGACCCGTCATCTTGAGATGAAATAACAGTGAATAGCCGTTATTTAGCTCAATGATTAGTACTTTGGCCCGCCGGCCGAGATGCACTATTCTCGCCCCTGCCACGATCTTAGTAATTAAATCCATTGGCGCAAGGAAGCTTTTTTCCCACAACACGTTTACGCTCAAGACGGTCTGCCCCACCATGCTCGCTTCGAGCCCCCGACGAATTGTTTCTACTTCTGGCCCTTCGGGCATACTGTCACTCCATGCATTGCCATACTATATCAAATGACCTTGCGATCCAGGCAAAATATACGCCGCTAAACCCCTCACGCGCCCTGATATACTTAAGTTATAACGGGGACACCTCTATCAAAGCAACCTGGAACGGCACCGTCATCGCCGAATCAAACAATACAATCGTCATCGAAGGCAATCAATACTTCCCGCCCGAGTCTGTCCATCGTGAGACCTTTGTACCTTCCGAAACGCCCTACACTTGCCCCTGGAAAGGCGTCTGCACCTACTACACGCTAATGGTAGATGGCCAAGAAAACCAAGATGCTGCCTTTACTTACGAGCATCCCATGACCTCCGCTATCGACAAGGTCGGAGCCAATTTCTCAAATTATGTCTCGTTCTGGCGCGGGGTGACCGTAGGCTAGGCCGACCTCGTTTATTTTTTGCGCTCTTCCTGCAATTGCCAAGCTCGATACTTCGCCCAATCCTGCATACACTTCAGCACCGTTTTTTGAGCGTATGCTTCTGAGGTAATCGGCCGAAAGTCCTGTTCGCGCACCGAAGCTGGATTCTCTGCCAAAAAATTCTCCATCAGTACCAACTCCCCGCCTCGCTTGCGAATGCTCTGAACCGAATACACTCGTTGTACTCCGAATTTACCCTGTTTATCGTGCTCATATTCGATCCGAACCGCTTCGGCCTCCGGAGACGAGTTAACGTCGAGAATTGAGAAACGAGAGACACTCATCGGACCGCCCTTCTCAGTAGCGTCTATCGTAATCTGCCACCCTACCTCCGGCCCATCCGGCACCCGCAGCACCCTGCGCGACGCAGTCGACTCCGCTTCCACCGCCGTGGCTATCTCGGTCACGATCTGCTCACAAGTTGCCTGCAGCAGCTTATCTGTCTGGGGTAAATCACTCATAACCTAATCTCGACTCCCTCGTCTTCCATCATAACGATGCATTATTGTATCGTCACCTCGGCCGTTACGCACAAAAGTATCCTGCTCATTCAGCACGGTATCTACCGCCGTCACAACCTCCTTCAGAGTATTCGCCTGCGATAGATTCAACCCCGATTCTACCCCATCGGGTTCACTGCCATCGAGAGCATCGCCCCATGTAGTAATTTTCGGAGCATCACCCTCTCGAATAGTCACCAATTCATTTTCTCCGTTGTGAGCTTGCCACCCAATTGTATACTTTGGGACCGCCAAGTCGCTTTTTCGGTCCGTAGAATATTCGTAACTAACATCAACCTGGGAAAGCCACCTAAGCTCGTCCATAAATATCCCCGGATCCAAATCGCCACTTAGCTGGAGGGAGTGACTGACTGTCTCGCCAGTATTCTCATGGACCACGCGAGGGTGCCCTGGAAACTCGTGCATCAGGTAATCACCGATGCTATGCGACAGTCCCATTGCCTCCGCTTCGTCTATCGGGCCCGTGAATGCCTCATCTATCTTATCGTCCAGCCCGGACGAGATGTGTTCGCCGCCATTCATCATAATTCCCCCCAATTGACGCCGATCTCTGTATCAACCGCCAACGGTACGCCCAGATCAATCACGCTACCCATCACCTCGCGCATCATATCCGCTACTGCTTCGCCTTTCGCCGTCGGCGCCTCCACGATCAGTTCATCATGTATCTGTAGTAGCAGATCGCAATCAGCATCGAGCTTCCGGGCCACATCAATCATCGCCAGCTTATAGATATCGGCCGCCGTACCTTGAATCGGCACATTCACGGCCATCCTTTCCGCCCCCGAGCGCAACATGAAGTTGGTTGAACGAATCTCCGGGCAAGCCCGCCGGCGGCCAAACAGCGTCGCGGTGTACTGATTGTCATACGCAAACTTCTTGGTCTCGTCGATGTATTCGCGCAGTTTCGGCCGCACCTCGAAGTAGCGTTCTATAAACCCGGCCGCCTCCCTACCCTCCATGCCCGTCGCCACACTCAAGCCGTGCGCGCTCATGCCGTATAGCACGCCGAAGTTGATCGTCTTAGCGGCATAACGTTGCGCTTTCGTAACCTCATCGAGCTTCACCCCGTACAATTCGGCGGCGGTCTGCTGGTGCAGGTCAATCCCGGCCTTAAACGTCTCGATCATCCCCTCGTCACCCGCCAATGCGGCCGCCACTCGAAGTTCAATCTGGGAATAATCCGCGCTCACCAGCACCCGGCCCTCCGGCGCCACAAATGCACCCCGAATTTCCCGACCCAACTCGGTACGTACCGGAATATTCTGAAGATTGGGGTTTGTGGAGCTGAGTCTGCCCGTTTGCGCGATCGTCTGATTAAAACTCGTATGAATTCGCCCGTCCGCCCCCACCAACTCCGGCAATGCGTCCACGTAAGTATTTTTTAACTTATCAAGCTCGCGAAACTCCATGATCAGCGGAATAATCGGATGAGCATCCCGCAGCTTCTCGAGCACATCCGCTGCCGTGGACACACCAGTTTTACCCTTCTTGAGGCCGGCCGTCGGTAAACCCAGCCGCCCATAGAGAATCTGGCCCAACTGAGCCGGGCTGCCCATATTAAACTCCTCGCCGGCCTGATCGAATATCTCACCCTTAAGCTGATTAATGCGCGCTCCCAGTCTGGAGCCAATCTCCCCCAGCACCTTGGTATCCAACTTTATGCCCGCAATCTCCATTTCCGCCAATATCGGTACAATTGGCCACTCAATATCGTTGGCGAGCCTGAGCATGCTCCAGCCGTGCTCGTTGACGTCGTTTTGCGCTTCGAGCTCAGATCTGAGCTTTAGATACAGCCGCCAGCTCATATCGGCGTCCTCGGCAGCATAAATCGTTGCATCCTCAATCGTCGTGCGGTCAAAGGTGGTCTGCGTTTTGCCCGTTCCAATCATTTCAGAAATCGGAATCATCTCGACACCCAACTCACTGTACGCCAGATC
>DIZX01000015.1:184901-390653 GCA_002429485.1 Patescibacteria group bacterium UBA6017
GATCCCCTTCACCTGGATGCCGTGCCTGCGCAGGACCTCGTAGTCGAACTTCAAGTTATGCCCCGTCTTGCCTATCCGCGGGTTCTCGAGCACGCCCCGGAGCCGTTCGAGCACCGACTCACGCTTAAGCTGTACGCCCTCGGCGTGACCTACCGGGATGTAATAGGCCCGCCCCTCCTCAAATGCAAACGACATTCCTACCAGATTGGCGCTCATTGTATCGAGCGAATCAGTCTCGGTATCGAAGGCAAAAAGGGCCTGAGCCTCCAGCTTCATCGCCAGCTCATCGAGGTCCCCTGCGTCAACAATTGCCGTATATTTAGCCCCCGCCAAATGTGCCCGTGCCTTTTTAACTCCCGCTTCAGCTTCATCGCCAAACAGCGTCTGTGCTCCGGCCGGTGCCTCCGGCTTCCCCGATTCAATCTGCCGCAATACCGGCAGCTTCGACATCAGACTGCGAAACTCCAGCCGCCGAAACAGCTCGTTCAGACGATCATAATCGTGAGCTCGCACCAGCGCCCCCTCGAGATCAAGCGTCACCGGAGCATCAAGGACGATAGTCGACAGTTTATAGCTTAGATAAGCTATTTCCTTCTGATCTACCAGCTGATCGTGGACCTTACCCGAAATCTCCGCAATGTGCTCATAAATCCCATCCAGCGAGTGATAAGCCGCCAATAGCTTACGCGCGCCTACGTCCCCAATCCCCGCCACGCCGGGAATATTATCGCTGGTATCGCCCACCAGCGCTTTGTAATCAATAAATTGCAACGGCGTGAGCTGATACTTCTCCTGCATCTTGGCGAGATCATACCGGGTGGGCTCGAGCCCTCGCGGGTTAAACATATCCACCACCGTCGACTTATCTATCAGCTGCAACTGATCCTTATCCCCCGTAGCAATCACGATATCCAGGTCGCCACGCTCTTCAGCTTGCCGGGCAAGCGTTCCAATAATATCGTCCGCCTCATAATTTTCTAGCTCAATCCACGGTAAATTCAGCGCTTCCACCAACTCGCGCGTCACCGGAATTTGGGCGTACAGATCATCGGGTGCCTTGGTACGATTGGCCTTATACTCTGGATACCAGACCTTGCGAAATGTCTTACTCGACTTATCCCACGTGATAATGATGTATTCGGGCTTAAGAGTCTCAAATATTTTAAAAATGATGTTCGCAAAGCCCAACACCGCATTGGTAGGCACTCCATCGCGCGTCGTGAGATGCGGTATCGCATGGTAGCCGCGGTGAAACACCGCCGACCCATCCACCAGAACTAAAAGTGGCTTCTTCATGCTATCTAGTATACACAGCGTCTAACATAACGACGCCTCTAAACCTGAGCGGTTACGGTCTTGGCCCGGGAACCAATATCAATCGGATATATGCCGTCAAAACACGACATATTGAGCTTATTTCGGGGATGTCCGGTAGCCTGAATCGTCCCCTCATAGGACAGATAACCCAGCGATTCCGCTCCAATATGCTGGCGGATCTCCTCTACGCTCTTGTTGGCCCCGATCAAATCATCCTGGCTGGGCGTATTAATGCCATAAAAATCCGGATACTTTACTGGAGGCGAACTCACCAGCACGTGCACCTTACGAGCCCCGGCGCCGTATAGAAGCGCCACAATCTGGCCCGTTGTGGTCCCGCGCACAATCGAGTCATCGATCACCACCACGTCGCGGCCCATCAATACCTCCGGTACCGGGTTCAGTTTGGTTCTCACGTCACGTTCGCGCAGATCTTGCGTTGGCCGAATGAAAGTACGGTGAATATAGCGGTTTTTGATAAATCCATGGTCAAACCGCATCCCGCTAGCCTCGGCATACCCCAGCGCCGCCGGAATCGCCGAATCGGGTACGGGAATCACAATATCGGCCTTCAGCGGAAACTCTGCCGCCAAGTTGCGGCCCAATTGCTTGCGTACCTCATTCACTTTGCGCCCCATCACCATACTGTCCGGCCGCGCGAAATAAACATACTCAAAAATATCTAGTGCCGTCCGAGACTTTCTTACCTGCCGATTCTTTACCCCGTCCGGCCCGATCGACACTATCTCCCCAGGCTTAATATCGCGCAACAGCGCCGCACCGATGGTATCAAACGCGCAAGTTTCGGACGCCACCACGAATCCGTCGGCCATCCGTCCTAGCGACAACGGACGAATCCCGCATTCATCCCGAAAGCCCACCAGATTCACGCCGTCCATCGCCACGCACGAAAAAGCCCCTGTAAATAGAGGCCAAGCTGCTTCGATTGCGTCTACCATTGTCTTGCCGCTCTGCATATAACAAACAATACTCGCGGCCATCATATCCGAATCGTTCATACCGATCGTGGAAATACCGTGATCACCCAAAAATTCTTCTAGCAAATCGGTTGTCGGCAGGTTGCCATTATGGGCAAAGGCAAAACCCGCCTCCGGGTGTACGATCGGCTGCAAATGAGCCCCATCACTATCGCCGGAAGTAGCGTAACGGTTGTGGCCGAGCGACATCTTGCCCTTCAACCGAACCAAATCCGCTTCGTTATACACGTGAGCCACCAAGCCGGCTCCGGCGCGCACATGTATTCCCTGAGCATCAATACTAGCGATACCCGAACTCTCTTGACCGCGGTGCTGCAATGCCCATAACCCGTAATACGTCAGGCGGGCAGCGTCTGGACTTGCCGTTACTACTCCGAACACCCCACACTTTTCACTGAGTTCTGGCAAAGCACTACTCTCTTAAGCTCTAATCTTAAAGTGCTTAGGTATAGAGTACAAGTTTTGTCACTCTCGATTAACCAATCTGAAAGCTCGACGCCGCCATCAAGCGCTCGGATTGGACTAGCCGGAGGGTATGAGCCCTCCGGCCGTACTGGGTCCGGTCAGCAAGCCAGCGGCTAGCGCTTTTTCTTCTTGCCGGTATCAATGTTTGCGTAGTCCTCCTCGGCCTTTTTCCTTTGCCGAGCAGTCATCGCCGCGAGTTCATCGTCGGCTTGTTTTATCGCCCTTTTCAGGTCCTCGGGCAGACCTGCCTTGTTCTTATCGCTCATATCAAACCTCCAGCAGATGGACTATTTGGAATCCGTAGGTTTTTTCTTCGACGAGGCCAATTCGTCGTAGCGAGCAACCGCCTTCCGTATCTGTTTCGGCGTGATGATTCGGGTGTACCGGTCTAACTGCACATTTTTCTTCTCAGCTGACACTGGAGCTTTGCCTCGATTCGGTTGTATCGTGCGCTTCAAACTCCCGGTGGACTACAAACAAATGAACAGATCCATATAAACCTAAAAAGCGTACTATTTCAAGTACGCTTTTTATAGAGCTATTGCTTATCCGACTTAGCGCAAGTAATCCTTGAGCTTCTTGCTCTCACGGTGCTTGCGCAACTTAGCGAGGGCTTTGGCCTCAATCTGACGAATGCGCTCACGCGTAACGCCAAATTCCTGACCTACCTCTTCAAGCGTGTGCGAGCGGCCGTCTTCGAGACCAAACCGCATGCGCAAGATCTTCTGCTCGCGAGGCGTCAGCAGTGCCAATACCTGATTCACGTGCTCCTTCAAGAGCTGGTGTGTAGCCGCCTCTTCAGGAGTCAGTGAATCCTCATCGGCAATGAAATCGCCCAGCTGAGAGTCCTCTTCCTCGCCCACCGGCGCCTCAAGACTCACGATATCCTGCTTAATCTTCAGGATGTGGTTGACCTTCTCCACATCCATTTCCATTTCAGCGGCAATTTCCTCCGGCAGCGGCTCGCGGCCTAATTCCTGCACCAAGCGGCGCTGAGTTCGAATCAGCTTGTTGATCGTCTCCACCATGTGTACCGGGATGCGAATCGTACGTGCCTGGTCGGCAATAGCACGGGTAATTGCCTGGCGAATCCACCAGGTAGCGTAGGTCGAAAATTTATACCCCTTGGTATAGTCAAACTTCTCCACTGCCCGCAATAGTCCGGTGTTGCCCTCTTGGATGAGATCGAGCAGATCAAGCCCGCGGCCGATGTACTTCTTGGCAATCGACACCACCAGACGCATGTTGGCCTCAGCCATCGCGTCCTTAGCCGCTTTATCGCCAGATTCAATCCGTTTGGCCAGCATTACTTCTTGCTCGCCGGTCAGCAGCGGAATTTTACCAATTTCGCGCAGATACAGCCGGACCGAGTCATCGGCAATATCTTTAATGTAATCTTCGCTCGTATCAGGAGCATCCTCGTCTTCTTTGTCCCAAATCAATGAGTCCTTTTGGTCGGTGATCTCTACGCCCTGCTCAATCAAAGCCGCATATAGCTCATCGAGCTCTTCGAGATTCTCTTCCGCTTCAGGTAGTACGCCGGCAATTTCCTGCTGCGTTACATAGCCCTGCTCTTTGCCTTTTGCAATCAGTCGCTCTACTTCGGGTGAGTAGCCGCCGGATCGTTCAAGTGTCTCTTCGTCAGCCGCCTTCTTCGCCAAAACTATTTTCTCCTAACCTTCTTCTTCGATTACCGCCTGATATTGTTTCAACAGATTACTAACAAGCTGCACGTCGCCGTTCTTTTCGGCTTCGCGCAGTTTCCCGCTCAATATCTGTTTGATGTCTTTGTTCGATTGGATTTGCAGCCGTCTTGCCAGTCCGAATGCCTCGAAACTGCGGTCTGCGGGAGCTAGTTCAGTGAACTCCTGTTCGCCCCGTAACAGTAAGATACTAATATAATCAGCCTGTTGTGTCAAAGCCTGAGCGATCACCGATGCCACCTCATTTCGGTTCTGCCGAATAGCCTCAAACACCTCCTGACGTTCGGGCGTCGTAAAGTCACGCGCTTCGAGATCATCGAGCGCCACTCTGGTCAACGGGTCCATCAGCGCCATCGCCAACAGCGACTCCTCAATTATCCGCCGTGCCGTCGGCTTTCCGCTCGACTGCACCACCGCCCGCCGCGTTATATCCCCGCTCCGATCCCTTTCCGCCGACCCACTGCCCGGTACAATCGCATCCGGCTTATCGAGCTTGGCCTTCACGGCTTCTTCGCTCGTGCCGGTCTTGGCCGCCAACAGCTTCACGTAGTGATCCTGCTCCACCGGATCCCCCAGTCGTCTCAATGTCGACGCCAGCCTGTCCGTATACCCGCGCTTGCCCACGGCCGAATCCAGATCAAAATCGTGCGCAAATCTATCAAATAAATAATCCACGATGTATTTCGCCCCGTCGATAGCCTTCTTCCAGGCGTCCACGTCCTGTTGAATCAGCTCGTCCGCGTCCTTGATCCCCTCGGGCATCTCCACCATCCGCAGCGTCAGCCCCAACTTCTGTCCGAGCTCAATCGCCCGTTCCGTCGCCGCCAACCCCGCCCGGTCCGCGTCAAATGCCAGCTTTATGTTCTTCGTGAGTTTCGAAAGAGTTCGCAGCTGCTCGAGCGTCAGCGCCGTCCCGCTAGCCGCCACCACCGCCTTCACCCCCGCTTGATGGCTCGCAACCACGTCCATATTGCCCTCGACCAGCACCACTTCATCCCCCGCCCGAATCGCCTCTCGCGCCAATGCAAAGCCAAAAATCGCCTGCGACTTATCGTACAGCGCCGTCTGCGGAGTATTCAGATATTTCGGCAGGCTGTCATCGATCACTCGGCCCGTAAATCCCACCGGTCGGCCCTCGCGATCAGTAATCGTAAACATCACCCGTCCCCGAAACAGGTCGTAAATAGTGTTGCGGCCCTCTTTTTGACCCGCCAATCCCCCCTGCAATAATTCCTGCTGTGTGAACCCGTGCTTGGTCAAAAAATCCGTCAACGCATTCCACGAATCGGGCCCGTACCCTATCTGGAAATCCCGAATCGTTTCCCGCGTCAGCTTGCGCTTCTTGACCACGTATTCCAGCGCCTTCGGATTTTGCATCAACGACGCCTGAAAATACTTCACCGCCAACTCATGCGCCGCGTACAACCGGTCGCGCAGCCGACTCGCCTCTTTGTTATCGCCCTTCTTAGCCACCAGTTCCACCCCGGCTTTGCGCGCCAGCATCTCCAGGCACGTGCGAAAATCGACCCCCTCCATCTTCATCACAAAGCTAAAAATATCCCCGCCCTCACCACAGCCAAAACAGTGATAAATCCCCTTCTCGGGACTCACCATAAAGCTCGCCGACTTCTCCTGATGAAACGGGCACGGCGCCTTCAGATTGCGCCCCGCCTGCTTCAACGGTACATAGCCCCCGACCACTTCCGTGATCTCGAGCCGACTCTTTACCTCGGCAACCTCATCCATTCCTCTAGTATATACCAGTCACTACGAACAAAAGGCGAATACTACGCCAAATTACTCCAGCTCAAGTCTGGCTTCACCCGTTCAATCAACTTAGCCGTCTGGCCGATACTCTTGCTCGCCACACTCTGGTCGTTCACAAAGTTCTCCATATCCTGCTCGCGGTGGCCATCGATCCCGTAGGTGGCAATACAGCCCGTGCGCTTCACCATCGCGCTCAAAGTCGGCTCCGCCCGTCGCGCCATGCCGTTCATGGGGTTTCCCATCAGCTCCACGCCGTCAATCCGCCCGTCGCGCAGCATACCCTCGAGCATCTCGGCATCGATCTTGCGCGATGCCGTGTACCAATGAGCCACAATCGCCACCCCGCCAGCCCCGCGGATTAACTTCACGGCACTATCGAGATCAATCGAATACAAATAATCCACATAAATCCCTGGAATAAACGCATCATCGCTCAAAAATAATCGGTACGGATAATCGCTCGGCGGCCGCTCCATCATATGCGCGTAATCCATGGCCACCTTGGCGCTAGCCACCGCCGCCTTCTCCATTTCGGCCTTCATGACTTCAATAACTGCCGTATTTTCCACGTGAGAATTCAACGCCCGCACGATATGCGGCCGCCCGACCGTCTCGCCGCCCGAAGCCGCCAGGCAATCCGCAACGCTTATATTAAAACCAAGCCCCTTGAGATTGCCCACGATCCGCTCCATGCGTTCGATCCGCGCCGCTACCGCCTTGGTGCAATGTGCCAGTAACTCTGAATTAGTCGGATCCGTAAACAATCCCAGTATGTGCAAACTGCTCGTCACCCCGCCGCCCAATTCCACCGGCAACCCGCTCGAAATCTCGCATCCCAACAGCCACTTCACGGTGCCTTGATAGTCCTTCAAAATCTTCAGGTCAGCCGCGCTCGGCAGCGTATCGTGATCCGTAAACGCCACCACGCTGACCTTATTGCGCCGCGCCGCCTCGAGCACTTCCAGATATGTTTGCGTACCATCCGAAGCAGTCGTGTGATTGTGTAATGATTCGTACATGTGTGAGTTTCTACCGATCTTTTAGTCTGTAAACAAATTTCAGCCCCGACCAATCATTGGTCAGCGAGGCCACTTTAACGTCCACCAGCCCGGCTTTTAAACCCAACTCGCGCACAATCCCCTCATTCAACCCGGTGTTCAGCCGCGAAGTCCGCTTAGCCCAGCTAATCCATAACATCCCGCTAGGCTCCAAATGTGAGGCCAAATTTGGCACCACCGCCCCGAGCTGTTCAAAGCTGGTGGCAAAGTATTGAATCACATCAAATCGGCCGCTCAGCCGGCTCGCGACATTGGCCCGCTCGCCAAGCTCCGGCATCAGCTCCATATACCCCTCGGGTGCGTGCATCACAATTAATCGGGCGCCAGATTTGACGCCCAACTTATCAATCACTTTTTGGTTCGGATTACCTGCCATCGCTGAGTATCTTATCATCTTGCCCGAGCAATCGTCGCATCCGCCTAGCCCTCGTTGGCGTACACCCGGGCATCTTCGCTCAATCCGCGCCAGTGACTTACGTGCACCGCCGGCACCCGCAGCCATTCCGGCAGAATCTGGCCGTTGCTCATCGCGTACGGCTCCGACCCTTTGAGCCCGCTCGCTTTATTAAATTCGAGGCTATCGAGCCGCACCACCAGATCGTCCTTCGAAAACCCAGCAAACGCTCGCCCCTGCGTGGTCAGCACCGACATCCCATACATCTTACTCACCTTCACGTCCTCGCGGTGCGTCGTCACAAGGCGATTCACCAATTCCTGATACTGCTTTTTTGCCGACACTATTTTGCTCCTTGGTTATTCTGCACTGGTGTCGTTCTTCATCATCCCAAAAATGTTGCCTTCGGTGTCATGAAAATAGGCCAACCAGCCCACTCCCAGCACCGGCATTTTCGCCACCGCCTCGGTCCCGCCCGCCTTCAGCACCAACTCAATGGACTCATCCAGGTCATCCACCTGTATCGTGTTCACATAGCCCATCACCGGTGGCATATCGGAGGCCTTCGGGTTTTCGCCCATCCGCTTCACAATCGCGCCATCGATGCCGTCGTCATCCTCACCGGTCATCACCAGCCAATAATCCACGGGGCCATCCCACTTTTTAATTTCCCAATCAAATACGCTCTCGTAAAACATCGCTGCCCGCTCCGGATCGGCCGCGTTTATCTCGAAATGCACTACTCGTCCCATAAAAACCTCCTATTTATGCACCAAACTATAAGAATGATCGATTAACTCTCGTACCAAATCATCAGGCAAGTCGCCATCCAGAGCAAGCGTATTCCAGTGAACTTTATTTAAATGGTAGCCTGAGGTAATTTCCGGATGTTCTTGCCGCAAGATTATTGCCCTAGTCGGCTCACATTTGAGACTAATGCTTTTCGGCGCGTCCACCGCCGGCATTATCGCGAATATCTTCCCGCCCACCTTCATCACCGTCACATCGGCCCCAAACGGATACGTTTCACGAGTGCCGGGCTTCTGCAGGCAATACTCTGCCACGTTCATTTTCCGACCGTTTTAGGCGCAAAATCCAACGAGCACGAATTAATACAATACCTTTGACCCGTCTTTTCCGCCGGCCCATCTGGGAATACATGCCCCAAATGCGCCCCGCAATTCGCACAGGTAGCCTCGGTGCGCACCATCCCAAAGCTCTTATCATCATGCAACTCCACCGTACCCGCTCTTGCCACATCATAAAAGCTCGGCCAGCCCGACCCGCTTTCAAACTTCATCTCGCTCGAGAATAGCTCCACGCCGCACGCCACGCATTTGTACGTACCGTCATCGTGATTATCTACATATTCGCCCGTAAACGGCGCCTCAGTGCCTTTTTCCCGGACCACCCGATACTGCTCCGGCGTCAGCTTGGCCTTCCAATATTCATCCGGCTTATTCTTCAAATCTTCTGCCATATTAGTACCTCTCATTATGCTCACTCATCCCATTGGAAACACAATTTTACGCCCTTCAAAAATGATGAGCCAGTCGACGCCAGATACTGCTTAATCGATATCTCCACCCCCTCGGATAAGCGCTCAATACCGCTTCCAGAGCTGCCGGCAGCCGATCAATCGAGCTCGGGAAGCGATTTTTGCCCATAAAGTGCCCGCCCCCCATCACAATCACCTCCCGCGCCCTCAGCGCAATCGCCAACTGCTGACTTCGTTTGGGGGCAACCATGGGATCATTGTCCGAATAAATCACTACTCGCGTTTTCGTCCGCTCAATAATCCGATCAAATTCCAGCGGCGGATCAAACAAAGCCCCGGGCTTATCCATAATCCCATCACCAAACCCCGCCACCAGCACTAGTCCGGCAACTTTCACGTCCAACGGATAATCATTAATAAACCGCAGCGTCGTGGGCGTACCGAGAGAATAGCCCACCAAAGTCGTATTCCCGTCGAGCTCCCCCGCCGCGTCACTCAGAGTTTTTAGCCACAAGTCGAGCTTCGGCACCCGCGGGTTCGGCATAGCCGGAGTTATTACTTCAAACCCTCGCGCCTCAAGCTCGCCCGCCAACCAACTAATCCACAGATTTGCCGGGCTATCATTCCATCCGTGCGTAATTATTACTTTTCGTTTGGCTGCCATCTAATAATTATATATGTACAACCGTGCCGCATGACTGGCGCTGCCCGCCAGCTCCATCTCTTTATCCGGCTTCCGGTTTGGTAACGGAAATTGCACGCTCACCACCCGCGCCCCTCGCGGCAGTTCAAGTTCGAACCTCGGCTCCAGCTCGGCCATCATTTTCGGCCCCAGATAGGCGAATACCCGCGTGGCCTCCTGAAGGTTCGCCTTCGAGATTTCGCCGCGTATCAGCCGAGCTTTCCCTCGTAGCCGCCGCACCGCCAGCCCCCAAACCACCCAATTGTTCTCAACGCCAATATACCGAGCCTTCGAATTACCGCTCCGCAATGCGGCAATCACCCTGCCGTCGCCGCAACCCAGATCGTAAACCACATCCCCGTCACGCACCCCAAGCTTCTCTGCCACCGTCATCGTCGCCCCGTCCGGCAGCACCACGTATGGCACTCTGTTTCGCAGCATAAAATAACCGTGAGCACCCATCACCGCCACAAACAGCGCAAGTACTACAATCAACAATATCGTCCCGGTCGCAAGCAAAACGTTCATGCCTCTAGTGTAACTAAAAAACCAGCGCCTGGCCTGAAAATTTCAGAACAACCACAGGCACTACAGCAAAAGTCGACCACACGTTACTAGGGGTTACTAATGTATACTCACCCTGAGGGAGTACCTCTTTTTTGATGCTCAAGACCATGCCTCGTCCAACCCGTCCGAAGGAAGTGGTATCAGTGAGTGATTCCTACAGGCTCGATGGTGTGAACGTTGAAGCCGGTGACGACTTCTCGTCCCTCGTCGCGAAGGCAGCCGCTGTCACACACGGCAACTGCCCCTACCTCGAGGTCCTAGACCTCACCAGAGGAAATTTTCGCGGTCCCCGACCCTTCCGGGTTCGTGGCTTGCCGCTCGATCAAGTTCTGTTCGACGCAGGACCAGATGGAGTAGGTACGAAGGTTCTTATGCACGATGCGCTGCTGTTGCACCGAAATGCTCCCCGTGATCTTCTCGCAATGACATGCGGCGACATCACTCGGTTCGGTGGGCTGCCCGCGGCCTTCTGGAACGTCCTTGACGTTCGAAACCTCGGCGACCCTGGATCCGACAGCTTCAATCTGTTTGCCGACATGCTCGGCGGACTCGTTGAGGCGGCGAATGAGCAGGGTCTCGTGATTCACAAGGGCGAAACGGCAGAACTCGGACCCTGCATTGGTTCCGACAATCCGAACCCCAGCGCTCCCTTCAACTGGGCAGGCGTGGCATTCGGCATCTTCCTGCAAGACAAGATCATCTACGGAGATCGTGTTCAACCCGGAGATACCGTTATCGCTCTCAGAGAGAACGGTTTCCGCAGCAACGGGATCAGTAGCGTTCGGAAGGCCTTCGCAATGCATTATGGCAAGGACTACTACGGCCCCGACGCACACGCGGATCTCCTTGCCGCCGCAACACCCTCAGTGCTCTACGACCGCTTCCTGGCCACCACCAACGGTTGGTACGAGGGAGACCTCCAGCCGTTAGTGGACGTTCGCCTCATCGCGCACATCACCGGAGGAGGCATCGGAAAGTTCGTTGAACTCCTCGCCCCGACTGGTCTGTCAGCTCGTCTCGACGATCTCTTCGAACTCCCTCCAATCATGCGCAAGTGCGCCGACTGGCGCGGAATGACCGATGAAGAGGTCTATACCACCTGGAACGGTGGCCAGGGGGTCATAGCGGTCATTTCTCCAGATGACACAACCCGATTCCTCAAGATGGCTGCTCGCTTCGGTATTGAGGCGAAAACCTGCGGAGAGATCATCAAGTCGCCCAACACAACCGTCCAGGTCGAATCTATGTATAGAGGGGATGTTCTGACCTTCAACCACCACCAGCGTTAACCGGGTGTCACACCCCAACACGCAAATACGGCCCTGTTGCGCACCAGTTGCGCAACAGGGCCCGCGTCTTTTCGTCCTAATCAATAAATTCTAAATAAATCCTGGCGGAGAGGGAGGGATTCGAACCCTCGGAGGAGTTGCCCCCTCACCCGCTTTCCAAGCGAGCGCACTAGGCCACTATGCGACCTCTCCCGAACCGAGAACCTCGCCATTATACGGTGAAATGCCGCTCGAGAACAAGCTTCCGACAGATGAACTCCTTACCAGAGCAAAAAATACCCCTTGACATCCCGCGCAGATGTCCTATAGTGGCCTTACAACTAAATCAGCTATGGTATCGAACGTCCTCCTGAACTGCATGGGTAAACCTAAAGCCCCGCAGCCGGGGGGCTTTTTGTTTTTATAGCGGCTTATCACCAGATTAGTTACCGTTCTTATCTCATGAATGTACTAGGCAGTCATGAGGTCACAACGCAAGTTTCACCTCAGGCTAGCATCCTAATGCTGGGTCGGCGACCCTTTCGCTAAGTTCTTTGACAGAAAGGTTGATCACGATCATGTCCGGTTACGGAAGATCTGACGATTCAGGGCGCTCTCGCGCCTCCAGCAACATTGGAATGGCGGTCATCGCCCTCCTCGTGTTCGGCGCCATCTTCGGCATTGCCGCCTGGCTGCAATTCGACAAGACGGACGGCGGGCAGATCGCCGTTGTCCGCAACGGCGGTCCGTTCGACAACAACAACATCCGCCAGGTCATCCAGCCCGCCTCCAGTCTCACCTGGACCGGTTGGTGGTCTTCCACCCACAAGTACCCTGCCCAGCAGCGGTTCTACACCATCACCGCCGACCCCAACGCCGGCGACAAGACCGGCGTGGACGTGGAGCAGATCCCGACCTCAGACGGCGTCGAGGTTGGTATCCAGGGCACCGTGTACTTCACGCTCAACCGTGACCCTGCCACACTCAAGTCATTCGACAACAAGTATGGCACCCGGACCTACAAGGTCACGAGCGGTACCGGGGCAGACGCGACAACGGAGTTCAAGACTGCCTGGGAAGACGAGGCCGGTTTCTCCGCGTTCCTCGATCAGATCATCCGGCCGGTCATCAGCAACGACCTCCGCCAACAGATCGGAAGCTTCCCTTGCGGCGAGCTCCAGGCCTCCTGCGCACTCGTGCAGAACGGAAACAACCCCCAGGCCGTCGCGGCCGTATCTGGAAAAAGCAACTTCAACATTGCCAAGATCCAGAACTCGGTGAACAAATCTCTCCAGGATGACTTCAACACCACCCTGGGCGGGCCGTTCATCACCGATGTCCGTTTCAACCTGGCCAAGATCACCTTGCCCGACGCGGTGCAGACTGCGATCAACAAGGCCCAGGCCGCCTTCGCAGCAGTTGCGGAGTCGCGGGCAAAGGTGCAGCAAGCCTCGGCAGATGCCGCGGCCAACGCCCAGCGTCAGCTTGGCTACAAGAACTGCCCTGCCTGTGTCACCATCGACACGCTGAAGGCGATCCCGCCGAACGTCACCACGTTCGCTCCGGGAGCCGGCTTCGGCATCACTTCGAAATGAGGTAAGCAGTTGAAAGAAATCGCTGGTTTGATCGTTGTCGCTTGCTTGGTCGGGGCGGTCTTCATGACGTTTCTCGTACTCACAAAGCGACTCGACTCCATGGTGCTCAGCCACCGGCTTCGGCGCACCAAGTGGCGCCGATACGAGTACGTCGACGATGAGGGCGACACTCATGTCGTCCTTCGGCGCAGCGTCTACAACGGTGCCGAGGAAGTGTTCGCCGACCCAGACCGAGTGGTCTCCGTCATCTACGACCAAGATCCGGAAGCCCGAAGAAAGCTTGCGGAAGCACGGCTCGAGGCCGACCTTCAGGTCAGCCAGACCAACTACCGCTTGCCGTCCTAGCCGAGCTAGACCAGCTCAGCCCAACCTTCCCTCATCGCGGAAGGTTGGGCACCAACCCGAGCGCTCAAATGCACTTGAGTCTTCAGGTTGAAAAGCTACCAAACCATAAGCGCTTCATGGCGTAAAACCCGCTCAAATGCTACTATTTAACAATGAACGTAATCGAACTCAAGGACATCGGTATGGTCTTCACCGACCGATCCGAGCCCACCCTCGCCCTGAGCCACATCGACCTCGCTATAGGTAAAGGCGAATTCGTAGCCATTATCGGTCCTTCCGGCTCCGGCAAAAGCACCCTCATGAACGTCATCGGCCTGCTCGATACGCCTACCTCGGGCGAGTTCTATCTGGATGGCAATCTGGTGGCCAGCCTCAATGATTCCAGCCTCGCCAAGCTTCGCCGTGAGAAGATTGGCTTTGTCTTTCAGAGCTTCAATTTACTCCCGCGGCTCAGTGTGGTCCAAAACGTCGAGCTCCCGCTGGTTTACGGCGGCATACCGCCCAAGCAGCGCCGCGCCCGCGCCCTGGAGCTGCTCGGCCTCGTTGGCCTGCACGACCGCGCCAACTACAAGCCCCACCAGATCTCCGGCGGCCAAACCCAGCGCGTGGCTATCGCCCGAGCCCTCGCCAATCACCCCAGCCTCATTTTGGCCGACGAGCCCACCGGCAACCTGGACACCAAGGCCTCCAAGGCCATCATCGATGAACTCCGCCGTCTAAACCGCGACACCGGCGCCACCATCGTAATCGTCACCCACAACCCCGAAGTGGCCGTGCAGACCGATCGCACCGTGACCGTTCGCGATGGCGAAATCGTCAACGACACCTCGCAAAAGGCCTCCAAGACTAAGTCAAAGTCCGCCCCGATCGCCGACTCACCCCACCGGAGGATAACCGTATGATGTTCTATGAAAACTTCAAGATGGCTTTCGTCAGCCTCAGCAACGCGAAATTGCGCAGCTTCCTGACTATGCTGGGCATTATTATCGGTGTTGCAGCCGTCGTTTCAATCCTCGCCATCGGTGCCGGCGTCAAAAAAGCCGTCCAAGATCAGATCACCGGCGTGGTCAACGCCAACGCTATTGCCGTAGCTTCGGGTAAGATCAACCTCAAGAGTGGCGGGGGCGGCGGAGCCAGCTCAATCGGGGCTTCCACGCTCACCATCACCGACACCGATTATCTGTCCAAGCTCGATCACGTCCTAGCCGTGGCTCCCATGAGCCTCATTTCCGGTAATGTGTCCAACGGCAAAACTATCTCGAACAGTGAGCTCCTGATAGCCACCACTCCCCCGTTTAGTAAAACCCAGACCCTTAAATTCGCTTCGGGTAGGTTTATTAACGACTCCGACAAAGGCAAAGCCGTTGCAGTTCTAGGCGGCAATGCCAAACTTGATCTCTTCGGGACAGCGGATGCCCTTGGTAAAACCATCAACATCCGCGGCACAACCTTCACCATCATCGGTTCGCTCAAAACTACCGACAGTGCCGCCTCCAGCTTTTCGGCCGGTCCCAGCCTCGAAAATGCCGTCTACCTGCCCTTCGATACTGCCACCAAAATAACCGGCAGCGTTCCTCCTATCGCCCGGCTCCTAGTTCAAGTCGATGAAGCCTCCAATGTAAACAGCGTTGCTGCAGCCATGAAATCAAAAATGATTAAGGGCCACGGCGGCCAAGAAGACTTCACCGTCCTCACCCAAAGCGATATTCTGTCGACCGTCGACACCGTCCTTAGCCTGCTAACCACCTTTATTGTGGCCATTGCCAGCATCTCGCTTCTGGTCGGAGGCATCGGCATCATGAATATCATGCTCGTCTCCGTCACCGAACGCACCCGCGAGATCGGCCTGCGCAAAGCCATCGGCGCTTCGAGCTCCACCGTCCTGAGCCAGTTCCTGATCGAAGCGGTGGTAATTAGCCTGGTCGGCGGAGGCATTGGCATTGCTGTAGCAATTGGGCTGGCCACTGGAGCCGGTAAACTCGCCAAAATCACTCCCGTCTTCACGCCCGAAGCCATTGGTCTCGCCTTTGGCGTCTCCGCTGCCGTCGGAATTATCTTTGGTATTGCTCCGGCCATCAAAGCCGCCCGCAAGCGCCCCATCCAGGCCCTCAAAGCTATTTAACAAAGAAACAGCTCCCCTCGAAAATCGAGAAGAGCATGAGTGGGGGCCGAAACGGCCGGGTTCTCGACGAGAGTCGACCCCCACCACACTGTCGTGGAACCGCGCGGTTTGAGGCTTGGCCTCAGTCTGTTTCGGGCTGATGGGGCTTGGGAGGCTCGATCAGATCAGTCTTGTCCACGATCGTGGCACCCGCCTTTTCCAGCGCCGCCTTGTTTTTCCTGCCGTCATGAGCGCAGAAAAGCAACTCGGAACCGCCCCGGAATAGAGCCAGTACGTAGGCCCTGGCACCGCAGCCGGTGGTGTCGCAGCGGTCTGCAGCTTTGGGGAGCCATAGATCGCGGATATCGGTCGTTACGGTAGTGCTCATGGCAGTCCTCCTGGACATGGGCGCCGGCGAGTTCCGGACGAGCTGCTCTCGAAACCAATCGAGACCAAATCGCCCGAAACTTGCCAATCCATAGGCCCAGATACAAAAAAAGACGTACTCATTTCTAGCATTACGCTAGGAATAGAGTCGCCGCCCCTCAGGGTTTGCCCTTTTCTTTCCACGAACCAACTTGCTTAACACTTAAGGTACTAGAAATATAATGACAGATGTAAGGCCAATGAGTCAAGCATAGCCGATATTAGGCGATCGCTGGCTGAAAAAAGTGATGCGAAGCATGCAATTCTACCCTGGCATCATTGCGCAGAACCTGCCTCACTTCACCCCTCACCCGGGCCAACCCGCGGTGATTTATCTGCAGGTCCTTCGTGGCCTCGCGCGGCACCGAAATCTCCAGATGCCGATGGCCATGCTTAATCTCGGACAATGGTGGATAATAGCCCGTTTTAGCATCAATCGTCAGCAATGCTCCCTGCCATTCACCCACGAAATCATATCCCTTGAGATCCTCCTCCACCGTGCCATATCGCACCGACCTGAGCTCAGGTAGACCCTGCAGTGCCGCGTGCAACGCCACCTCCGACGCTGCTCCGGTAATCTCCCCGCGCGCCCACTCGTCACGCCCCGAGCTGGCCGAAGCCAACCAATCCATCAAATCATCGCGCGAAAAATTATGCCCACACGATTCAATCAATCCGCGAAGCAAATGATTGTAGCTGCATGCCTGATGGCGCAGCATTTCGTAATGGTGCCCTCGCTCCGTGAGCTCTTCATGATTCAATCCGCCGTGGTGCAGCGCCTCCCGATCGTCATCGAGCATATCCTGAATCACCGCCTGCCGCCGAGCCAATGCCATCACCTCGCCCAATCGCTTCAATTCCGGATGATTCTCATCCTCCACAAATCGTTCCACCACTAGGTTTATAGCCTCGTGCAAGCCCAGCTTGCCGCGCTGAAGCTCAATGAGCAGGATGATGTCGTTCGCTCGTCGGGAAAAATCTTCAGCTGCCAAAGCTTTATTCATACTCTAAGCCTAGCATTTTGAGCGTCACCGTACCAATTAAAAAGAGGCCCTAAGGCCTCTTTTTCTTGCGAGCTATTTGGGCCGGACTTAGTAGTCCATGCCTCCCATACCCATGCCGCCAGGCATTCCGCCACCGCCGCCGGCTGAAGCACCCTTGTCTTCCGGAATGTCCACAATCAGCGAACCCATCGTCATAGCAGTTCCAGCGATCGATACGGCGTTGGTGATCGCCTCACGAGTAACCTTGGCCGGGTCCACGATTCCCTTAAGCTTCATATCTACCAGTGCGTCGGGACTGTTTACATCAAAACCCTGGCCGCCCTTAGATGACAGTACTAATGGCAATTTCTCATCGGCGTTGAGGCCGGCGTTGCGCATCAATTCTCGAAAAGGCTGCACTAATGCGCGCTTGAGCACCAAGTGACCAGCCTCTTCGCTCGATCCGATCTTAGTCGGCTCAACCGTGAGTGTTTTAGACAGATCTACCAGCGTCACGCCGCCGCCAGGCACGATGCCCTCGGTCACAGCCGCTTTGGTGGCGTTCACGGCGTCATCCACGCGGAACTTCTTCTCCTCAATCTCAGTCTCGGTAGCTCCGCCGACTTTGATGACGGCCACTTTACCGGCCAAGGCGCTCAAGCGCTTCTCGAGATTCTCTTTGTCGTACTCACTCGTGGCGTTCTCGACCTGGGCGCGAATCTCATCAATCCTGCTAGCAACATCTTTTGTTTCGCCGTAGCCTTCAATAATCGTCGTACTATCTTTGCCGGCAATAATCTTGCGGGCGCCGCCGAGCATATCGAGGGTAGCATTCTCAAAGCTAAAGCCTTGCTCTTCGCTGATCACAGTTGCGCCGGTGAGAACCGCGATATCCTGCAGAGAAGCCTTGCGACGATCACCAAAGGCCGGAGCCTTGATGGCCAGGGTGCTAAACACTCCCTTGAGACGGTTCAAAATCAAGGTAGCCAGAGCCTCGCCCTCAACGTCCTCAGCGATAATCACCAGCTCCTTCTTGCCGCCCTGAGCGATCTTCTCCAGCAACGGCAGAATGTCTTGAATGCTCGAAATCTTCTTATCGGTCACCAAAATCAGCGGCTTCTCATAGCTAGCTTCCATCCGGGCAGTATCGGTCACCATGTATGGGCTCACGTAACCGCGATCAATCTTGAAGCCTTCCACAATCTCCGACTCAATGCCGAGAGTCTGACTTTGCTCCACCGTGACGGTCCCGTCGTTGCCGACCGCTTCGATTACATCGGCGATCAGCTCGCCAATTTCCGAATCTCCCGCCGAAACTGTCGCCACTTGGGCAACTTTCTCGCGATTGCCGGCAATTTTCTCGGTCAATCCTTCCACGTGGTCGAGCACCTGCTTAGCCGCGTGATCCAGACCCTTCTTGAGGTCCATTGGGTTGTGACCGGCCGCAATCAGGCGGTTGGCCTCATTAAGAATGTGATAAGTCAGCACAGTCGCGGTAGTGGTACCGTCACCCACGGTGTCGTTGGTTTTGGAGGCGGCCTGCTTCACCAGCTCGGCACCCACACTGCGGCCCAGAGTTTCATCGTTGCGGTTCTCGATGTCCACAGCCTTCGCTACCGTCACGCCGTCGTGAGTCACGGTCGGTCCGCCGTAGCTCTTGCTCAGCACCACGTTGCGGCCCTTAGGCCCCATCGTTACGCGCACAGCTTCGTACAGCTCCCGCGCTCCGGCTAATACTCGCCCGCGGGCGTCATCGTCATAAAAAATCTTCTTTGCCATAGCTGTCTTACCCCTTTACCACTGCGAGGACGTCTTCCTCTTTTACGATCAATAGCTCATCCGTGCCTTGCTTGAACCGGTTCGGGCCGTACTCGGTGTGCACGATTTTATCGCCCACTTTCACTTCCTTCACGTCCTTGCCCACGGCCAATACTTCGGCTATCTGCGTTTTTTCTTTGGCCTGATCCGGCAACAAAATTCCCGATGCAGTCTTAGACTCAGCTTCTACCGGTTTAGCCACGATGCGATCTGCCAATGGTTGTAGCGCCATGCTTTGCTCCTCATTTACGTTAAGTACACAATAAACTCTACTTTAGCACTCAAAGTATCCGAGTGCTAGTATCGCACCCCTACTTACTAAGAGCGCTCCATGCGCCGGAATATTCCATCCGGCTCCGCCAATGACAGCTCCACAATTTCATCGGCTCTAGCCTGCGAATCAGCCACACTATATATACGCAATTGAGGCGCATTCCCGGATGGGCGCAAATGCGCAACGTCGCCATTATCAAAATAGACTCTAACTCCGTCGAGGGCATTAATTTCGGTCACTGAACCGAACTTAAGCTCAGCAGAAAAGAATTCTTCCAGTTCTTTACGAACTTCCGGAGTATCTTCACCAAACTTCACCATAATTTCTTTGGACACAGCCACCGGAAAATTATCAATCAATCCTGCCTGCGAGAAGCGCTGCGGCAAACGACCAAATAGCTCCGATACCGGCACGCCCGCCTCCAGCGCCGCGACCAGTGCCACCATTATTGGGAATGCCGCGTCACGGGTCGGCAGCGCCGTCAGCACCTTACCGCGAATTTCCATATCCGAGCCGGTCAAAAACCCGCCGTTGACCTCCCAGCCAACGACTCGTTTTGTACCTTCGGTCTCTTTCTCGGCCATCGCAGCAATCACATACGGCGAACCAATCTTCGTGTGGCTCCATCCCATACTTTTTTCGGTCAGATAACTATCAACCGCATCGCTCGTACTCACCGGATAGGCGGCAAAATCCACCTGCAGCCAATTAGCCACCACCGCACCCAGCACGTCGCCCCGATGAAACTCGCCAGTCTCATCAATCACAAATGGCCTATCGCTATCACCGTCGGTCGAAATAATCGCAAAAGCTCCCGGATTCTCCTTCGCCAACTTTCGAAAATACTCCGCATCGGACGGCTTCACGTTTTCACTGTCGATCGGCACGAATACCTCCGACCGACCCACCGGCACCACTTCAGCACCTAGAGCTTCAAATAAAGTCAACAACAGATCGCGTCCCACCGCAGAATGCTGATATAACACCACCTTTTTGCCAGCCAGTACCCCCTCAAAAATACTCACGTATCGCTCGACGTACTCACTCGTTGCGGCAACCGCCACGTTGCCAAGCGCCGGAGACTGAACCAAAGCCCCGTCAGCATCGAATCCAGACTCACTAAACCCGGCTGAATTTTGCTGAGCTCTCACTGCGGCCACTGCCTGCTTGATAGCGCCTTCGTCGTTCTTCAGAATTTCGCCGTCGGTTTTGTAAAACTTAATCCCATTTCGATCAGCCGGAATGTGGCTGCCTGTCACCATTATGCCCGCTGCCTGTCGCTTCAGCGCATACGCCGCCAAGGCCGGAGTGGGAATTAACCCGCAGTACTCAACCCCGTACCCGCCATCAAGTATTGCCTTAGCAACGGCACCCAAAATACGAGGCGTGCTATCGCGGAGATCACCAGCCAAGTACACTTCGTCACCGGTCTTAATCTCACCGGCTTCAGCCAAAAATCGCAGAAATCCGGCTGCATTTATGTAGCATTCCAGGTCGGTCATGTCGGTGACCAACCCACGCAATCCTGATGTTCCAAAACTTAATTCTACCGGAGTGTACTTAAGCGACTGCAGTAAATTCATCTACCTACTCCTTGGATTCAATTATTCGGGTCAACTCCGCCAACTTCTCCTGCAGGACTGCTTCCGTATCAGCCTCAACGTTCAGTCGAACTAACGGCTCAGTATTACTCATTCGTACGTTAAACCACCAACCAGGGTAGTCCACCGTCAGCCCGTCGAGTTCATCCTGGGTGCCGTCCGAGTAAGCAACCTTGAGCTGCAAGACCTTGGCCTTGGCGTCCTCAACCTTGAAGTTCTGCTCCTCTGCAGTTGCGTATTTTTGGTACGGAATCACTAACTCGCTCAGCTTCTTGCCCGACTCTGCCAGCACGCTCACGATCGCCATCACAGCAATCAAACCCGAGTCGCTGAAGTAATTATCTTTAAAGTAATAGTGACCGGATAATTCAATCGCCAGCACCGCATCAAGTTCTCGCATCATACCCTTGATCGCATCGCCGCCGACCTTGCTTCGTACCGCCTTACCGCCCGCGGCCTCGATCGTATCCTTCACGATGTGGCTCGTACGCACGTCGTACAAAATCGTTGCGCCCGGTTGAAGCTTCAAAAAATGCTCAGCTAAAATAGCTCCCATTATTGGCTCAGGCACGGGTACGCCCAGCTCGTCGATAATCCCGCCGCGGTCCCCATCGCCATCAAACGCCAGCCCAAAATCGAGCTTTTTTTCGTCAATCAGCTTGCATATATCTACCAGTGTTTCAGTCAGGTGCGGATTCGCCACGTGGTTCGGAAATGTTCCGTCTAGCTCAAAGTACAGCCGGTCCACGCTAAACGGCAGCTTCTCTTCGAGCGCCGGGAATATAGCGCCCGCCATCCCGTTACCCGCATCCACTGCTATCCGTGAGGCCTCGAGCGCCGGCAAATTCACGAAAGTGAGAGTTTGCTCCACCCACTCGTTTACGATCGACCGTTGCTCTACCTTACCTATGCGATCGCTAGCCTTATAAGTGTCACTTACCACCGCCTGCTTAATATCCAGCAAACCGTTCGTCGCCCCCATCGGCACCGCGCCGCGGCCGCACAACTTAATACCGTTATACTTACCCGGATTATGGCTGGCCGTTACCATCACCCCGCCAGCCAGCTCCTCGAATCTTCCGGCCGAAAAATACACCATATCTGTTGTAACCAGACCAATATCCCAAACATCACGCCCTTGGCGAGTAAGCCCCAGAATTACTGCTTCTGCCAACTCAGCACTGTCGGTCCGCATGTCGCGCCCCACTACCACGGGCCCATCTGTCGGCAAATAGTCTGCGACTGCCCGAGCGACTGCAAGCGCCACATCAGCGGTCAATTCTGTCCCGGAAATACCCCGGATATCGTACGCTTTGAAGATAGATTCTGTAATTTTCATGCAAACATTGTAGCCCACCGACACCTGGGTAGCCAAACCGCCGAAGTTCTGCTAACTTTTTATACTATGAGCAAGACAACCATCGCTATCTCCGGCATTGCCGGTTCATTCTCCGAAGAAGCCGCCCGCAAGTTTTTTCATGATGCAGCCATCGACGGCGAGATCATCTACGCCGTTACCGCCAAAGACACCTTCGAAGCCGTCGCCTCTGGTCGCACCAATTACGGCCTCATTCCGCTCGAAAACTCCAATGGCGGCATCGTACTCGAAACCGTCCATGCTGCTGGCGACTACCTATATCACATCGAGAAAATTTTCGAAATCGACGTACACCAAAACCTTATCGTTATGCCGGGCACCAAGCGCGGCGACATCAAGAAGATCGTCTCGCATCAGCAAGCTCTGGCCCAATGTAAATTCTATCTGCGCCGCGAGTGGCCCAGCATCGACCACCTGGAGTACGCCGACACGGCCCTAGCCGCCAAAGACCTCGCCGAGGGCAAACTCGACCCCGACACCGCCGTCATCGCCTCGGTCGCAGCCGCCCAGATCTACCACCTCACCCTGCTCGAGCCATCAATTCAAGATCTCAAATTCAACTACACCTCGTTCATGGCCATCACCAAACATGTATAACCACAATCTGTTGATGTGCCGACCCGATTTTTTTCGGATCGCCTACCAGATCAACCCGTACATGGACATCTCGTTTCAACCGGACCCCGCCAAACTGGTTCCCGAATATGCCGCAATTACGTCCTCGCACGAGGCCGCTGGCCGCACCCTAAGCTTCATCGAGCCCGATCCTGCCTGGCCCGACATGGTTTATACCGCCAACGTCGCACTAGTACGCGGCAAACGAGCCGTGATGGCCAACCTGCCCAAAGAACGCGCCGGCGAGGTTAAGTTGGCCGGTGCTTGGCTGCGGGCTCATGGCTACGAGACCTTTGACTGCCCCGTAATGTTCAGCGGCCAAGGTGACGCCCTGCCGACCGGTACGGGAGCGGTGATCAAGGGCCGCGGCTGGCGCAGCCACCCCGACTCGGACCAATTCGTGGCCGACACGCTTGGCTATGAGGTTATTCCGGTCCAAAGCGTGAGCGCTGAATGGTACGACATCGATCTGTCGATTGGTATCATCAAGCCCGGCGTGATCGCAGTTTGCTTAGAAACACTGGATCAAGCCAGCCAGGAACGCTTGTCCTCACGCTCCGATCTACGGATAATTCCCGTTAGCCTAAAAGAGGCCAGAAAAGCCGCCCTGAACCTGATTTCAAACGGCACCACGGTAATGATCACGACGGGCGTACCAGATATGGCCGCAGCCTTGCGAGCCGAGGGCCTGATTGTAGTTGAGCTCTCAATTGAACAGTTATGGAAGGGTGGCGGCAGTATCCGCTGCAGCGCTCTGGCTCTCGACGCGAACTAAATCCGCCTCAATCTTGTCCAGATTCTGCGTAAATAGCTCCCGCACCTGCGCCGCATACGGATTAAAATGCTGAATTGTCTCAAATAATTCCGGCGAATCACCCTGGACGATCCGCTTCACATCCAGCAGATGCTGATACGTCTTCGTTTTCAACGGAGTATCGGGAATATCAATTTCACCCAGCGCCTTACCCAGAAAAAAAGTTAATGCCTGCACGTATGCCATCTCCTGATCGTGCTCCTTCGGCGATATCACGCTCACTTCCAGTTCCAGCGTACCGGTCAAGAACTTCTGAATCCGATCCATCCGCGCGTCCCCTACCCGTACCGGCCACACCACCATCGGCAGCCCTTTGATCCCGCCGGACCCGCTTTGCGGGCCAAATAACGGATGCGTTGCCAAGATTTCGCACTCAGCAGGCAAAATCCGCTCCATCAGCTCCACCGGAACCGTCTTCACACTCGATACGTCCACCACCAACGCTCCGGAGCGCAAATGCGGCACCATCCGTTCCAGCACCACCTCCAGGTTCTGTACCGGCACACTCGGCACCACGACCGGCTGAGACGCCGCTTCAGAAAAAGCTACCAACCTCGCGCCAGCCGCCTCCACCTCGTGCGGATTTGCCGTCCGACTGCTCACCACCACTTCCGTGTACGGCGACAATTGCTCCGCCATAAACCGACCAAACACCCCAAATCCAATAATCCCGACTGGCCCAATACTAGCCATGAGTTACCTGCCCGGCCGCCATCTTCATCCGTTCCCGTATCGCGGCCCGCGCACTGCCGTTCTCGTCCCACTCGTGCTCGCCATCAGCCCGCTCAATCGTCTTCTCGTGTCCTTTTCCCAGCAGCAGCACCGTGTCCCCAGCGTTGGCTTTGCCAATCGCGAACCGAATCGCCTCGGTGCGGTCATGCACCAAAAACAAATTATTATCCACCTGCTTACCCGCACCAATCGCCCCACCCGCAATCTGCTGCATAATCATCTCACCATCGATATCCCGATCGTCTTCTTCCGTCACCACCACAATATCGGCCCACTTGCCGGCACTCGCACCCTGCTTGCCTCGCTTAGCCTCATCCCGCCGTCCGGCCGACCCAAACATCACAATCAACCTACCCTTGGCCATCGCGCGCATTCCGCTCAATATTTTCTCAAAGCTGTCCGGCGTATGCGCAAAATCCACGATCACAGCAAAATCCTGACCCTCGTCGATCGCGTTCATCCGACCCTCAACCGACTTCAACGCTCCCAGTCCCACCGCAATCTGATCACTATTCAAATCCAGCGCTCGCCCCACGCCCACGGCCGCCAGTGCATTAGATACATTAAAAATTCCCGGCAAATGAATCTGCACCGGATACTTCTCACCGCCCTCCACGTTCACCTCGAAATTACTGCCCGATCCAGCCCCTATTACCGTACTGGCCGTAATATCGCCGTGTTCAAGGCTGTAAGTCAGAAAATTAGGCCCCATCACCTGCGCAAAAAACTCCGCACTCGGATCATCCGCATTAATAATCCCCCGAATCTGCACCGTCCCAGCCGTATTCGCTACCGCGTGCTCAAACAGTAGACGCTTAGCTGCCCGATAATTCTCGAATGTACCGTGATAGTCCAGATGCTCATGCGTCACGTTCGTCATCACCGCCAGGCTATAGGGAATCCCCCACACTCGGTTCTGCGCCAGCGCGTGGCTTGTCGTCTCGAGCACCAGCCATTCAATCCCCTCAGCCCGCAGCTCCTTGATCCGCGCCAGCATCGCCCGCGTCGGCATCGTCGTCATATGCACGTGATTGTCGCGCCAGTGCTCCGGTGTCCCGTAGCCAATCGTGGTCATCAACCCAGTCTTAATACCGGCGTGATTCAACATGGTATAAATCATCGTCGAAGTCGTCGTCTTGCCATCAGTCCCGGTTACGCCGATCACCTTCATCCCCTTGGCCGGAAAGCCCATCACTACCTGCCACAATACCGACTCAGCCAAGTGCCCGTACGGCTCAATAGCCTTAAATAAACTCTTAGGGATCAACGATTTTACTAACTTACGAAACATAATTGCACCAACTTAATGCTTACGAGTATGCCACAAACTAATACAAAAACTTTTCCGGCCTTCGGTTTGCCAGCCTCGCCGCCACACGTTCACCGGCCTTACGCCACAATTTGTACTTCAGTTCATTTAGCGGCAAATCCCATGCCCCCGCAAACTCAGTAATCTCAGGGTTAAACTTGCTCTTAAACGAGTACAATCCGTCCCGCGAATCGCCCGTGCCCACATCGGCACGGTTCGGCGTGCCCACCAAATCATATTTCGTAACACCATGCGCCATCAGCCAGCGCATCACCTCCCATTGAATCAGATATGAAGCGTTCAATTCGCGCTTCTTATCGAACGACCCGCCATCCTTGTACCAAGCTCGTTTTCCAATATACGTCGCAAACAGCCCCGCCAATACCTCACCCTCATGCCTCGCCAAAAATAATTGCGCCTGCCCAGCCACTATCTGCGACCGCCAATAGTCCAAAAAGTACGCCCGCGGCCGCAGCCCGTAATGCGCTCGCGCCTCGGTGGCCTTCATCAGTTCAAACATCACCTCGAGATTCTCGTCCGTAGACTCAGCCGCCTCCACGCTCACCCCGCCAGCCTCGCTTTTGCGAATATTGCGCCGGGCGCTTTGATTAAACGACGCCAGCACCGTCTCCTCGCCGCCGCTCAAATCCACGAAAATCGTCGATTTCGAACCGGGATCACGGTTCGCGCGCACCAACCCCAGTCCTATCAACTTGGCCCTATCAACCTCGTCCTCTAGGACTTCAGCCTCAAATCGTGCAAAAATCCCGGTCAAGTTGGCCGCTTTGGTCTGCCGTACAATCTCTTCCAGATCCTTCGGCGAACTCACCCCCGGCCCCTTCGGGCAATACCACATCTCTCCCTGGCCGCTTGCCTTGCGTACAAGCCACTGCACAGCCACCAACCCCGAAGCCGTCTGATACACGTATCGCACCGGCTGCCAGCCCCAACGGGCCTTAAAATCGCCCCAGGCCAATGTCTGCAATGCGTTCCCGCCATCCGGATTAGCCACAATCAGCTCATCCCAACGGGTCAATTCTTCTTCAGTAGCCAGTCTCATGCCTGTAATTGTATGCCGAAAGACTTTTTTGAGCTAACGCTTATCATTGACGACTCGGCAATACTCACCCAGAATTATACAAATCCAGCCCCCGTGCTGGCGCTCCCCATGCCCAGAATTGAGAAATCATGCCAAAGATTGAGATCGTCTACGCACGAATCGATATCGCCCGCGGCACCATCCTCCGGCTGCTCGATAACACGGTCCCGCCCGGCTGGTTCGCCGAATCTACCTTTGCCGCGCCATGGAATAGGCTCCCTCTGAACACCGAGCTTCGAGTCGGCACAGTACGCACAGGCAGAGAGGGTTTTGAGGACGATGCTGTTCTCGGCACCACCAAAGATCCTCTGGAAAACTTCGTACTGCCGTTGGAGTTCATCACCGCCGGACGCTTCCGACTCGTGTCAAACAGCTGACCCAGTGGCCCTTCGACCCATCCGCCTCCGCGACACCCCGCACCTACTTGTGCGGGGTCCCTCCGGGGGTTTAAGTTTGCTCAACTCCGCAAGCGCAAAACCAACTTTTGAGTACGCACATTCGAGAACCTTTCTAGAGTTTAGAAACAACCATTACATTTGAGCGTGAATCATTAACAAAATTCTAAACCTTAGAACACTACTCAAAAAGTTACATCAACTTTTCGCAAACGGGGAACATCCCCTTAAAAGTAAAAAATTTAACCACCCCACAAAATTACGCTAAACTAATCCCATGAAGATCTACTCCTGGAACGTCAACGGCATCCGCGCAGTCATTCGCAAGGACGCCCTCAAACCATTCGTCCAATCCGAGCAACCCGACATCCTTTGCCTCCAAGAAACTAAAGCCCAACCCGAAGAAATCGACCCAGGCCTGCCCGAATACCACGCCTACGTCAACTCGGCCGAGAAAAAGGGCTATTCCGGCACGGCTATTCTGTCCAAAACCGAGCCCATCACCACCAGCCACGGCCTGCCCGAAGACATTAAGCTGGGGTACGACATGACCGACAACGCCTACGGCGACCCCAACACCGAGGGCCGCGTGCTCACAGCCGAATACGAGCAATTCTATCTCGTCACCGTCTACACCCCCAACGCCAAAGAAGACCTCAGCCGCATCCCCTTGCGCCGCGACCACTGGGACCCGGCCTTCCTCGAGTACTGCCAACTCCTCGAACTCACCAAGCCCGTCATTTTCTGCGGCGATCTCAACGTTGCCCACACCGAGCTTGATCTCGCCAATCCCAAGCCCAACCAAGGCAAAAAAGGCTTTACCCTCGAAGAGCGCGCCGGCTTCCAGCATTTCCTCGATGCCGGTTTCGTCGATACTTTCCGCATATTCACTCAGGGCAACGGCTTCTACACCTGGTGGAGCAACTTCGGCGGCGCCAGATCCCGCAACGTCGGTTGGCGCATCGACTACTTCCTAGTCTCAGCCTCACTCAAGGATAAAATCACCGCCGCCGAGATCCACCCCGCCGTCATGGGCTCCGACCACTGCCCGGTAAGCATTACTCTCGACATATAAACCTCCACTTGAATCATTTCGCCGCAATATGGAATGTTGCAAAATATAGCATTACATGTTAGTCTATTTTTTATATTTGTCCCAAAACCCCATCAAGACAAGCACCTCAAAACCAGTCCACCCAACCAGTAGAAAGTGAGGCCGGCATGACATTGCAAGAGCTACTTAAAGTCGCTTACGAGTCTGCCCAACACAAGCTTCAAGCAGCCAGTGATGATAAAGACCGCGCAGTCATCGGGAAAAGCATGGAATTCAACATGCTGATTTCAACCAACCGCGCCAAGCTCGATCTTCTGGACGAGATCGAGCGCTGGCTGCGCGAACAACGGCTGATCGGCCGGAAGCCCCTCTGGTCCCGCGGTTCCTACGAACCTCACACCATGCTCTTTGAGCTGAGAAAGCCAAAAACCTACTCAAAGAGCCGGCTAACGAAAGACAGCCCTTGGGCGAAAGACCCTGATGTCAGTCTGGGCTTCAACGCAATCGGCACTTGGATTCTTGAGCAATGTGATGCCGAACATCGGCATTGCTATAGTGGACTACTGTCCACCCTGGAAAGCCAGGAACTGCTCGCCGAGATACCGATCGAGATCATTGTCACGGGTTTGGCCACCTACGCCGCCGAGCACAACCTCGGCGAACCGAACATCGACTTCGATCACATCACAGGAGGAAGTATGCCCGATTCCGGAAACGAGAGTAGCTCGCCGATGGCACCCGCCGTCGAACGTGCCCCTGTCATCCCGGTTGTTGCCGTCGGCGCCGACCCCCAAGACTCGACCCGTGTTTCGGCAACCTTCGAGATCATGGTATCAATCACCGCCAAAGATTCGGCAACCATCGATGGCCATCTTGCCGAGCTCAAGGCTATCGCCAAAGGCCTCGGATGGACTATCCGGCCAACCAACTGACACCCGCCATCCCGGCACCCCGGCCCGGCTCCGCAACACCAGCGCAGAGCCGGGCCATCGTCATATCAAGAGGTACTAACTTCAATCCTAAGCTCGAGTTCTTTATATTGACAAGTACAGTCTTATGTCGTATAAAGAAATACCAGTCGTACCTTAAACCTAGGAGTAATAATGTCAGACAGTGGCAGCTCGGCCGTCGGAACTTTTGTTGTCATGGGCGTCGCCTACTTGTTCGCTGAAGCACTCGCAACCATGTTGGTGATATCATTCATCGGCGCAGTCGTAGCAATCGCAGTTCTCGGCGTAGTTATAGTGGTCGCGATCGGCTCCTTCATTGGCAGTCTCGGCATGGCCATCGAAGAGCGCAACATACCATGGGTTCTTGACCATTTCCTAGCGCCCTTGGCCGGCGCGCTCGTAGCAACCATATTCTTTGGTCCGATACTACACTGGAGTACTGATCTCCTCGCCTCCATCAACGAGATGGAGCATTCGAGCTTGATCGGAATCTTTGTGGGCCTGGCTTTGGGTATACTTGGCCTTGTGATCATCTTTGGAGCGCCGTGCATTGCCGTTCTGGCTTTGTACTCAGACTATGCAGTAGTGCGGCTACTCTCCTATGCGGGATTCATCGTTACGGGTGCGTACTGGGGGGATGATGGCCATCATGCTTTTCAGGTACCACGGCTTGCCACCGATCGGCCTAGTTGTACCAGAATGCAACTGCATTCCGACCCCAAGCTAAGGTTCGTTCTACAACCCCAGTCATCCAGACACCCGCGCGTACCGTCGGTACATGCTCCCCTAGGTAAGACTGACGTACGACCGACCAACCGACCCGCACCTCTTCCGAGGGGTGCGGGTCCTTACTTTTTAAGCTCCTACCTACCCCGCAGTCCCCGGCCAACCCGCTTGGCCACCGGCCACAAACTTTCCCAGAGCTGATATCCCAACCGGTTCAAGGGAAAATCATACGTCCCGATGTAATCGGTTTCATCCGGCCCGAAGCCGTCCTTAAACCGACTCACGCCTTCATTCAACCTTCCGTTGAAGTCATAAATTTCGTAACCCGCGGCCTTCATGGCTCGCATGGCCTCCCATTTCAAGATGTAGTTCGCCTTCATCTCCGCCCCCACCGCATTGACGCCGCCGTACAGCTCATACGCCGTCCTGCCCGCCGCCGCCAGCCACAAGAATGCTACCGGTTTACCCTCAAAATACGCGTAATACAGATAATTGCTGTCACCCAGTTCACGCTCCAGTGTCTCGTAGTATTCCTGGCTGTGAATGCCAAATCCGGCCCTCTTCGCCGTGTCGACGTACAGCTCATACATTGCCGCCGTCTCGCCCTTGCCCGCCCGAACCACGCTCACTCCGTCGCGCTCTGCCTTGCGAATGTACTGACGATGCTTGCGGCTCATCGGCTCCTGAATTTCCTCTTCGGTCTCGGTCAGATCAATCGTGTACGTGGCCGCCAGCTGCAAGCGGTTCTTAGAATGCACCCAACCACCAGGGGCGTGGCTCGTCCAAGCTGGCTCAATCCGCACATACAACCCGTTGTTTGCCCGCGCCCAGCGCGTGAGAGCATCCAGCAACTGCGCCGCCAACTCGCTCCCCGGCTCCACCACCGGCCCGCGCGGCGCATACACAATCCAGTACGACAGCCGCGGCAGCCGCCACAGCAGCACCTGCACCCCGGCTGCAATCTGGTCGCCGTCCATTAAAGCTAATCGGGTCGGAATCCACTCATTCCGGCTCTTGGTGTCGCCCCAGCCCCACAATTGCAAAGGGTGCCCCCAGGGGCTCTCCGACACAAACTTGTCCCACGCGGCTTTATCGGTAATTTCGACAAGTTCCATACGGGCATTGTATCTCAACTCCGTGCAAATGCGACCTTTTCGAGCGTGGTTGCACCAGCTGGACAATAAATCCACTAGACAAGCAAAATATTAGGTATATACCTATATCAGAGCAATTACAAAAAACGCTAGCACAATCCACTGTTTTATCTGGAGCTCGAGGGGAGCTGTCGTCAATAATGTCCATTGAACCGCAAGCCGTAATGTGTACCGAACTGGAGCAGGTCGAGGAGCTCCCTCTTGGTCACGATGCAGTCATCGCTGGCTCCCCTCTCGATAGGTGGCTCAGGCGAACCTACACCGATAAAGGCAACGAGTGGCCGCCCATCATCTGGGTTGTCGACATCACTCGGCTCACCGAGACCGAGCTCACAACCCGATTCAAGAAAATCGGCTGGGACAAAAAGTTCGTCCTCGTTCCACTGACGAACCCCCACCTGAGAGACTACGCCCTGAACCTAGTCATGAGAGACCACCTCATGACTGTCCGTCGCCGTGGCGCACGTGTTGGCAAAGAGGCTCCTGTAGCCTCGGGCAGCTAACAACGCTCAACTCCAGCCCAATCCGTTGTTTCCTCTAGTTACAAAGGAGCAAGTCATAGACGAGCAAGACATCAGTCTGGAACCGAACGCCGAACTGATGGCAGCAAATATGACCTGTTGGCCAAGCACCGGCTGCAAATGCGACATTTGTTGCCACAAGGGCACGCTTGAGATAAAAACGGTCCCCTCGAAGTAGATCGGACCCAACCCAACAACCCTCGCCTAGGGGCGGCCACAGATTCGAATAATGAATCGCCGGCCGCCCCACCGAGAGTCGGAATACATCACTCTAACCGAGTCCACAAGACTCGAGCTTTACACCCTACGTGAAGCCCGAGTCTTTCGCATTTCTAGGCCAACTGAGGTAGAATCAACCACATGTTAATCCTCGGACTCGAAACATCCTGCGATGAAACCGCCGCCGCCGTGGTCAAAGACGGCCGGCACGTATTGTCGAATATCGTCGCCTCCCAAATCGATATCCATGCGCAGTACGGCGGCGTAGTGCCCGAAATTGCCGCCCGCAGCCATATCGAGGTCATCCTGCCCGTCATCAACGAGGCCCTCTCGACCGCCGGCGTCACTTGGGATGATATCGACGGCATCGCCGTCACGGCCGGTCCGGGACTCTTCGGCAGCCTGCTCATCGGCACCCTCACCGCCCGCACCATTGCCCACATTCGCCACAAGCCCCTCTACGCCGTCAATCACGTGGTAGCGCACACTTTCGCCAACATGCTCATCGATCCCCAACCCGAATTTCCCCTCCTGGCCCTGTCAGTATCCGGTGGCCACTCCCACCTGCTATTATTCGAATCCCCGCTCAAATACCGCCTCCTCGGCCGCACCCGCGACGACGCCGGCGGCGAAGCCTTCGACAAGGTCGCCAAAATGATGGGCCTACCCTACCCGGGCGGCGTCAGCATCGATAAGCTTGCCCCAGAAGGCGACGACCGCGCCTACAAACTCCCCATCTCCCGCCTCGACGGTACCCTAGATTTCAGCTTCTCCGGACTCAAAACCGCCGTATTGCGCACCCTCCAAACCGAAATCGGCGGCGATTTCCGCACCCACTCCAGTGAACTCCCCGGGCGCCTCACCGACACCCAAATCAAAAACATGGCCGCCAGCTTCCAGCGCACCATCTATGAGACTCTCGTCGGTCAGCTGCTTCGCGCCTACAACCAATATCATCCCAAATCCGTTGTGATTGCCGGCGGCGTATCTGCCAGTCGTCGTCTCCGCGCCGAGGTCTCGCGCCAAATCCCCCTTGAAATGAACTACGCCCCCATGCAACTGTGCACCGACAACGGTGCCATGATTGCCGCTATGGGCTACGAATTGGCCAAAGCCAAACTGACCACCAACCCCCTCGAACTCAAAACCGACCCCAGCCTGGCGATTTAGTTAGAGCTTCACCGCCCCTTGCCGATACACCGTAATCGCACCGTCATCCTCCACCCCGATGATCGTCGACGGCGCACGTCCCGACAAATCACCTCCATCCACGTAGAAGTCCACCTTATTCTCGAAATAATCCTGGGCCTCACTCAGATTCACTGCCCCGGGCTCTCCCGGACGATTTGCGCTCGTAGTCACCAATGGACCCGTTTGCTCCAATACCTTCCGTAATCCCTCATCCGCCACCACCCGAAAAGCCTGGCGGCCGGTATCCTGATGCAAATAACCCAGCTCATCCCCCAGCGGCATCTCCACGCTCAACGGACCCGGCCACCACTGCTCGACGCGACTCAAATACCGCTCCTGTAAGCCTAAATCTAACAATTGCTGCACGCTGGCCGCAACCACCGTTCCCGGTTTGTGAGTACGCTGCTTTAAGCCGTAAAACCGCTCCACCGCCGCTTTATCCGCGGCGCGCGCCACCAGCCCGTAGACCGTATCCGTCGGCATCACTCCCACCCCACCGTCTTGGAGGACAGTAATTACGTCATCGTAGCTATTCGAGGTCATCATCGGCTCAGTATACGCTTGACCTAGGCTGCCGAAAAGCGTATTTTCCTCATATGCAACTGCAAAAAGTAATGATTATTGAGCTGATTATCCCCTCGCACTCCGCGCGGCTCTAGTTGTTGATCACAAAAACAAGCTCCAGCCCCGCGCCAATCGCGGGGCTTTCTAGTTCATAACGAAAGGATCTGCCATGTCTACACCACACCCTCAATCGCCCGCTCCTGAGACCGCTTACGGCCCCTACTCCCCCATTACCCGGGCGGGTGAACTTTTCTTCGTTTCAGGACAAGTTGGCATCGACCCTGCTAATAAAACCGCTCCACTTACTATCGAACAGCAAACAGCGCAGGCCATGGCTAATCTGAGCCAAGTTCTCGAAACCGCAGGCCTAACCCTTGATAATGTCGTAAAAACCACCGTCTTTCTTACCGACATGTCAGACTTTTCAGCTATGAATACCGAATATCTACGCCATTTCGATGTCCCGCGCCCTGCCCGCAGCACCGTCGGTGTTGCCGAGCTGCCCCGCCTCGGCGGCGACGTACCGTTGTTTGTCGAAATCGAAGCCATAGCCAGCACCACGGCCGCACCAAACCTCAACAGTCAGGACCTCCCCAATGCCTAGCCATACCCACACCCTAGATCTGCAAAGCGCCGTCAGCGACACCCTTCTAGCCAACGTCTACGATGTCGCCATCAAAACCCCGCTCGAATCCGCCGGCAAACTCAGTGCGCGCCTAAATAGTCGGGTCTACCTCAAACGCGAAGATCTCCAACCGGTCCATTCCTTCAAGCTCCGCGGCGCCTACAACAAAATAGTCCACCTATCAGACGAGGAGCGCGCCCGCGGCGTTATCACCGCCAGCGCCGGCAATCACGCCCAAGGAGTGGCTCTGGCAGGTCAGAAGCTCGGCCTCTCCGCCCTCATTGTCATGCCCCGCACCACCCCCGAAATCAAGATCGACGCCGTGCGCTCTTACGGTGCCGAAGTTGAGCTTGCCGGCGACAGCTATTCCGACGCCGCCGCTCATAGCCACACCCGCGCCGTTCAAACTGGCCGCACCTACGTCCACCCCTTCGACGACCCGCTCGTCATCGCCGGCCAAGGCACCATCGGGCGTGAGATTCTGGATCAACTGCCAAAAACTACCCACATCTTCGTCCCGGTTGGCGGCGGCGGCCTCATCTCCGGTATCGCCCAATACGTGAAGGCGCTGCGCCCAGACATCCAGATCATCGCCGTCGAACCCGAAGACAGTAACGTCCTCCAGGCCTCCCTCGATGCCGGCGAACGCGTCATCCTACCCCACGTCGGCATCTTTGCCGACGGCGTCGCCGTCAAGCAGCTCGGAACCACCACCTTCGACATCTGCCGCGAGCTGGTGGATGAGTGCCTCACCGTCTCCACCGACGAACTCTGCGCCGCCATAAAGGCCGTCTACGAGGACACTCGCAGTATCGTGGAGCCCTCCGGCGCCCTGGCTGTCGCCGGTATCACCAAGTACGCCGCCGATCACGACCTGAAAGATGCGCGTCCTGTGGCCATCTGTTCCGGCGCCAATCTCACCTTCGAACGCCTGCAGTTCATCGCCGAACGCACCCTCCTAGGTAGTGGCAAAGAGGCCTTATTTACGGTCGAAATGCCAGAAAAACCCGGCGCCCTCCAGTATTTCTGCCAAGAAGTCGTCAACGGCCACAACATCACCCAGTTTGCCTACCGTCTCCACGACCGTGCCAAAGCTCACGTGTTCGTCGGCATCAATATCGCAGACGCCAAAGACAAAGCTGCCTTCATGGCCAAAATGACCAAAAACAGCTACAAATTCACTGACCTTTCCCTTGACGATGCCGCAAAAGAGCATCTACGCCACATGGTCGGCGGCCCAGCCCCAGAGGCCAAGTCTGAACTCCTTTACGAGATCAACTTCCCTGAAAGACCCGGCGCCCTCGGTGACTTCCTGGCCCACGTCAACAATGCCTACAACATCAGCCTCTTCCACTACCGTGGTATGGGCGGCGACACCGGCCACGTACTCATCGGCTTCGAAACCGACGATGCCGCCATCCTCGAAGCCAAGCTCGCCCCATCCTACGACTTCACGCGCATCACGTCGCAAGCCGCCCAGGTGTTCCTGGGAATGCATAGCTAAAGGCAATAGTTGACAAACACGACATTATAGCGTAGAGTATATAACCATGATTATCGATTTTTGATAATCTGAACACCCTTGAAATCTTGTGCTTCAAAAATCACCGGCTCAATGCTGGTGATTTCTCGCGAACACCCGTCCGCGAGCCACCACCACGCCCTGGAGGTCAGCATGACGCTCTACGTAGCAGTCGATTGTGGCGGAACCAAGTTGGCCTTCGCGGCCTACCGCAGCCTCACCGACCAGATCCCCATCTGCCCCGGCTTTACTATCACGACCTCCGGCAACTACGCCGAAGACCTTGAGTCGCTCAAAACCGGCATCAAGCGTGCAGCGATCGAAGCCGGTTACTCACCCAAAGACATCACCGCCATCGGCATCACCTTGCCGGGCCGCCTCAACGCAGCCCGGACGATGCTCGAAGCAGCTGGCAACGTCACGGAGTGGGTCGACAAGGAGATCTTCCGCGATCTCCAGTCGGCCTTCGGGTGCCACATGATCCTCGGCAACGACGGCGAAGGCCAGGCCCTGGCCGAAGCCATCCTCAACCCCGAGCTCGCCGGTAAAGAGCTCCTGCTGGTTGCCCCCGGCACCGGCATTGCCATTGCTCGCATTCACGATGTGGACGGCAGAATGGTGTCCATGGCCACCGAAGGCGCCCACCAGATCATCAACCCGCTTGGCTCCACGCCACGTATGTGCGGCTGCGGGCACAACAACTGCTGGGAAAGCTACGCGAGTGGCGACGGCATCGAGAAACGCTACGGCAAGCCCGCCTCCGAGCTCACGCTCGAAGAGTGGGACGAAGTCGCCTTCTGGATGGAAGTTGGCATCGCCAACTGCCTCAGTCTGCACATGGTTCCCATCGTGGTTCTGGGTGGCGGCGTCATCGCCGGCCAGACCCACCTAGTGGCCAATCTCGCCAAGCGTCTTGGCTCACGCCGCATGAACACACCCTCTCCAGACGTGATCCAGTCCGGATTCGGCGAACGAGCCGGCACCCTCGGTGCCCTCGCCATGTTGACGCTGGCGGCCTAGTCACCAGAAGCATCACAAGAAGCACAGTTCAAGGGCAGCGCGCGGGCAACCCCCGCGCGCTCCACCCCCTAGTTAATTAGCAAGAAAGTTAATTACCTGAGGAGCGGAAAAGCCAATTATTGCGCTTAACCTACCCAAACCGAGCCCAAACCGCTACACTTGGCCACATGATGCGCTTGCGTTTACCAAAACGCCGGCAAAATCTCTCACCACATAACGACAACGTTTGAGAGGACAACCCTATGAGCCGCGAGCTCGACAAAGCCTACGATCCATCCAAATACGAATCCGCCATTTACGCCAAGTGGGAGTCTTCCGGCGCCTTCAAGCCTAATCCCAAGGCTACCAAAGCCCCCTTTACCATCATCATGCCGCCCCCCAACGCCAACGGCGACCTCCACCTCGGCCACGCCATGTTCGTCATCGAAGACATCATGACCCGGTACCGCCGTATGCAGGGCCACCCCACCCTCTGGCTCCCCGGCACCGACCACGCCGGTATTGAGACTCAGGTAGTCTTCGAGCGCCAGCTCGCCAAAGAGGGCAAGTCACGCTTCGACTTCACCCCTTCCGAGTTCTACGACGCCGTCATGAAGTACACCCGCGCCAACCAGCACAACATCATCAACCAACTCCGCTCCCTCGGCTTCTCCGCCGACTGGTCCCGCCTCAAATTTACCCTCGACGACGATATCACGTCGATCGTCTATGACACCTTCATCCAGATGCACGCCGACGGCCTAGTCTACCGCGCCAACCGCATTGTCAACTGGTGCCCACGCTGCAACGCCGCCTTCGCGGACATCGAAATCAGGCACCGCGACCAGATCGACCCACTATACTACATCAAGTACGGCCCCTTCGTGCTCGCCACCGTCCGCCCCGAAACCAAGTTCGGCGACACCGCCATCGCCGTCAATCCCAAAGACGTGCGCTACACCCAGTACGTTGGCAAGGCGATCGAGGCCGAAAGCGTCCTCGGCCACAAATTCCAGATCCAGGTCATCGCCGACAATCACGTCGACCCCGCATTCGGCACCGGCGCAGTTAAAGTCACCCCTGCCCACGACCCCAACGACTGGGAAATGGGCCTACGCCACCACCTTCCGGTCGTACCCGTCATAGGCACCGACGGCCGCCTCCTCGAAATCGCCGGCAAATACGCCGGCATGCCCGCCGCCGAAGCCCGCGTCGCCGTCGCCGCCGACATGGAAACCAAAGGCCTCATGGATCACATCGACCTAAGCTACTCCCACTCCATTGCCTACCATGACCGCTGCGGCACCCCCATCGAACCCCTCGTCACCGAACAATGGTGGCTAAGTGTCGATAAACTCAAAACCGCCGCCATTACGGCCGTCAAATCCAGCGAAATCAAGATTATCCCTGCTCGCTTCGAGAAAGTCTACATCGAATGGCTCGAAAACTTGCGTGACTGGAATATCTCCCGCCAAATCTGGTGGGGCATCCGCATTCCCGTGTACTACCGCGTAGGCAACTCAGCCGCCGGCAACGCCGACACCACCAAAACCCCCTACCTCATTGCCAAGACCGAAGCCGAAGCCCGCGAATACTACGGTGAAGGCAACTACGAAGCCGAGACCGACACCTTCGACACCTGGTTCAGTTCCAGCCAATGGCCCTTTGCCACCCTCGGCTACCCCGACGGCCCCGATTTCCAGCAGTTCTACCCCACCACCGTCATGGAAACCGGCCGCGACATCCTCTTCCAGTGGGTCTCCCGCATGGTCATGCTCGGCCTCTACCGCACCGGCCAAGTCCCCTTCCGCACCGTCTACCTCCACGGCATGATCAACGACGAACACGGCAAGAAAATGAGCAAATCCAAGGGCAATGTAATCAACCCGCTCAAAATGACCGAGAAGTACGGCACCGACGCCCTGCGCCTGGCGCTCACCATCGGCATCACCCCCGGCAACGACGGCGCTCTCTCCGAAGCCAAAATCGAAGGCTACCGCAACTTCAACAACAAACTCTGGAACGTCGCGCGCTTCATCCTCGGCCAGCTCCCCGACGACTACTCCCCCGCCATCCCTGAGCTCCGCTCCCCCGCCGACCACTGGCTCATGTCGAGGCTAAATACCGCCGTTACCGACGTCACTGGGGCCATCAAAGACTACCGCTTCTCCGATGCCGGCCAACAGATCTACAGCCTGCTCTGGGACGACTTCGCCGACTGGTACCTCGAAGCCTCCAAGTCCTCCCCCAACCACGACCTCCTCGTGCATGCCCTAGAAACTATTCTCACGCTCGTCCACCCCATCGCCCCCTTCGTTTCCGAAGCTATCTGGGGCGAGCTCCCCGGCAGGTCCAGCCAGCTCATCACTACAGCCTGGCCCGTAGTAGACACTACAAGAACAAAAACTGTACTATCTGTTGATCAGATACGGGAATTTGATGAAGTCGTCGCCATTGTCCGCGAAATTCGCACTACCCGCGCCGAGCTGGGTCTCGACAAAGTTACCGCGGTCTACGCATCCGGTGACATGTGGAGCCTCAACGGCGATCTCATCGCTCGCTTAGCCCGCAATCTGACCATCGAATCCAGGAATGAATCGAACGGATTACTTATCCATAGCTCGTCGACCAAAGCTTGGCTCGAAGCCGACCAGAAGGCCATTGCCCAAACCATCCATCGGCTCCATAAACAGCTCGACGAAAAACGCGCCCACCTGGCCAGCCTCGAGGCCAAGCTCAGCAACGCCAAGTACGTGCAGTCCGCCCCGGCCAAGCTAGTGGGGGAGACCCGTACTCTTCACGCCGAAACCGTAGCATCTATCACCAAGCTCGATGATCAGCTCGCCAAGCTCGGCTAATTTGGTCGCCTGAGCAGGATCGCCTGAGCATCGGCCGAAGTCACCGTCCAGCCATCAGCCTTCAGATCGCGCACAATTTCAGCGTGCTTGGGCCGAATCAATACACAGCCGATGTTGTACTGAGCAAAATCGCTATTTCGAGCCCGCACGTCGGTCAGATCTCTCATCCAATTCGCCAGATAATTCTCGCCCGCGTACTTCCAGGACGGCATGCGGCCGTCGATATAGATTTTTGTCTGCGGCAACTGCCAAATGAGATAGCCGCCAAAATCATAATCATTAAACAAATTCCCGTGGCAGGGCTGCTCGCGCAGTTGAGCCACCTGGGCGACGGGGGACTGATTGTCGGGATGTGAAATTATCGCCAATACCGGCATCGCCACCACTACAAGCGCCAGCGTCGGCACCGCCAATGTTTGCAACCGCGATTTCAAGCTCAAATGACCCCGCAGCCGATCGTATCGCTCGCTCAGCAAGCCCAGGGCCGCTACTACAAATAGGGGAAACTGGCGCATCGAAGCCAGTGCTGTTATCAGCATCAAGCTCGGAAGTATAAATTTGCGTTGACGCCAGCCGGAAACCGAACCAATCCCCAGATACATCACGATAAATAATCCGCTCAGCAGCCCCACCGTCATCGGCCGCCATTCCACTACATTTGTACGTAGATTTGCATCAGACAGCGTCCGCCATATTTCGACGTACACTCTCGGACCGTACGGATTCACGAATGTCGCCAGTACGCACGCAGCGAATACCCATCGGTACTTCCGGTCACGCACGGCGGCCGCCAGCAGCACCAACAAACCAATCACAAAACCCCCGTGCAAGTTCGCCCACAAGAGAAACAACGGCACCAGGGGCCAATAAATCTTCTTACTGACCGCCAGCAGTACCAGAGCAAAAAACAGCGCCGTCCATGCATTCGGCCGGGCCGTAATCGTATCCAGCACCGCCGCCACTCCCACCGCCAATACCGGCCAGCGGGCAGATCTGGACGCTACCGCCAGCGCCGCCGTCCAGATAGCCGCAAACATTACCGCCACGCCCGCGAATCCACCTACGCCGTACGCCCCCACGATAATAATGTCGCTCAGCCATTCGTGGTTAATCCAGGGGAAACCTGCTGCCGTATAAGTGAAAATATCGTGAGCAGGTATACCGTGAGCCAAGATATCTCGCCCCGACTGCAAATGCCAGCCAAAGTCAGGATCAAGCCGCACCCAAAACACCGTGAATATTATGCTAAACAGCCCAACGCACGGCAGCACCCAATGCGGTACCCGTCGCACCCGCACCCTCAAGCCACCCAAGAGTTTCTTCATCCTCTTATGCTACTATCAAATCAAATTATGCACAGCTCACCAACCTCAAATACCAAGATTCTCGTCCTCGCCACAGTGGTGATTATTGCCTCTGCTGCAGCCTTAGCGGCTAGCTGGCCGGTTGCCGTAGTAGCCGCGCGCGCGCAAGCCGCCAGCCTAATAGGGGAGGCGGGGAGTGCAAACTCAGCCGAAGCTGCCACCGATTATCAGCTCGCCACTCGGCTCGATCCATCTAACCCCGCTGGTTTCGTAGGCCTCGCCCACACGCAAATCCTCGCCGGGCACGCCGATGCTGCGCTCGTTACGCTCGATCGGGCAGGGGAGGGGAGTGAGGCGGGCAGATTGCGCCTGCGCACCCTCATTGAGCTTGGCCGCACCAACGAAGCAGCCGACCGCGCCGCCTCATTCGCAGTTCACGGCCGCAGCGACTCCGACATCCTGCTCGCCGGCTTGGCCTACGCATTGGCCGGCCGCACCACAGACATACCCGCACTGATACCGCTTGTGGGCTCACCAGAGGCCGCGCAGCGCCTTTCTCGGGCGTCATCCGGCGATCTACCCTTGGCCGCCGAACTCTACGCTAGCGGGCTTCCAGAGAGCTCGAGAACTTTGCTGATGAAGCAACCTACCTCATTTGAGCGTAACTTGCTCCTCGCTAAGATCCTCTACGCCCGCCACTCGCAACCGGACCTCGCCTCTGCCGCCAATTATCTCAAAATCGCCGTCGCCCTCGATCCCAGCGGCATTGCGGCACGCCAATTGCTGGCAAGCGTGTATTCCGACAGCAGTCTCCATGCCGAAAGCGCCGCTCAAACCGTTTTAATTACCAAACTTCAGTCCGGTCGACCATAAGCGTTATCTGTTGAGCCGTACGGCCGCCGTACCTCAAAAATGAAAATAAGCGTTTTGAAGCAAGTTTTCATAATCGATTTAATGCGCTGGCGGAGAGGGAGATATCGTCGCTGCGCGACCTCCGCTCACTGCGTTCTCTACGCCGAACTAGCCTGAGTCCGAATCAACCTAGCGCCAAAGAAAAACCCCCAGCGCGAGGTTGGGGGTTTTTCTTTGGCGGAGAGGGAGAGATTCGAACTCTCGGAAGCCTTGCGGCCTCACCGCATTTCGAGTGCGGCGCACTAGTCCACTATGCGACCTCTCCAAATCCATTCCGCTTATGTTTTGGAATGAAAATAAATATAACCAACTTAAGGTAGCATATTTCACCTGATTTGTTGAGGCTAAGAAATTTGCAACAGCTCAAGCGCCGGGGTCGAATTATACTCACAACAAATTCGGTTTAGCTCAAGCGCCGGTCACACTGCCCAACCGAAATCAATTAAGACAGCCTATAAGGGGAAAATAAAAACCCCACTTTCACGTGAGGTGTTTATTTTGGTGCGCCCGGGAGGACTTGAACCTCCGACCCCCGCCACCGCAAGGCGATGCTCTATCCACTGAGCTACGAGCGCATGATCTGTTAGTACCGTCAGACTTTAGCACAGCTCACGGTCAAAATAAAGGCTAAAAGCGCACGTACCGCGTAATCCGCTCGATAACGTCGAGCGGGCGGTCTTCCCGGGGCAGGTGCAATTCGAGGTGCCCCACAATTTCATCAAAATCTACTGTGTCGAATAAAATCACCCTGCGCGGGCTCAATCGCTTTGTCGGCTCCAGGTCAATCGAATGCCATTCCTCGTCCGGGATCACGCCAAATGACCGAAACTCAGCAAACGGATACAGACTGCCGTCAATATGCACCCCCTGGTCGCTGAGTTCATACTGCATTACTCGCGGAGGCTTGTGTGCATACACCGCCAAAGCACCCCCCATGGCAATGAAAACGACTACCTCAAGCCATAAATGCAGCCAAGCGGCCAATCCGGCCAATACCGCCACGATAAGCCCGAGAGCACCATACCAGGCTTTCGATTTATGATTATGAACGTACTCGGAAGCTTGCCAGCTAAACGCCACTTCAGGCTCGGATTCAGCCGAGCTATCATCATCGGCTTCAACCGAGCCTTCATCACCCGCATCTAAGTCCGGGGCTTGTTCGTCCAGCTCAGTTACCTGAGCTGCTTCTACTTCGCTGTCATCGACGGCTTCGACCGGTTGCTGACTGAGCTCATCGCCCATAATGCTTATCCTCTTGCCAAACATTATGGCGCAAGCAGCGCCCAGTGTACAATATGCGTGTCAGCCTACCTGGAGGGGTCGCATAGCGGCCGAGTGCACCGGTCTTGAAAACCGGAGACCTTCACGGGTCCGTGGGTTCGAATCCCACCCCCTCCGCCAAGTAGCTCGACCGCGGATTCGAACGTCGCCGGTTCGGTCGACGCCCGAAAGGGCAAGAGTGGCACAGCCACAATCCCACCCCCTCCGCCAATTTATGCACTAAACATCGAGATCACCAGTATGAGCCCAGAAAATCTATCAGAAGATCAGCAACCTGATTCAGAGGAAATACAGCGGCACGCCGACCTCACGAATGATCTGCTCAACATTCGAGCCGAGGCCGCCCAAGAAGCCGACTATGACCCCCAGCCTATGCCGGAAGCTGGCCCCGAAGCAGGGCCGGAGAGAGATCAAATCTTCGAACAGGCCAGCGCCGAACGCGGCGGCTTTCTCCGAGACACCCTCACCTCCTCGCTAGTCAGCAACGGCCTCGACCTCGTTCCGTTCGTGGGCGGCGGCAAAATGCTCGTCGAATCAATCGCCGGCCAAACACTCAACGGAGAAGAGATGACCGGCAAAAACCGGATTATTCACGCCGCCATGGGCGCCGGCAGCCTCGGGCTGGACCTCACTGGTATCGGCGAGGCCAGGGAGAGCGCGATGCTCGCGGGTAAAAGCGTAGGCCTAGTCGGTAAACTCGCAGCCAAACTAACCGAACGCGGAGCCGTCAAATCTGGCCGAATTTTCGAGATATCGGCCGCCTTTATGGCCGCTCACCCGGATCTGACCGCAGAAGCCGAACGTGCGGCGGAATCTCAGATCAAACATCAAATTAGCAACATCAAATCCTACCGCCTGCGTAACCAGCCGCTAGACAATGCCGAGGCAGCCTAGATGACTAAACCCGAACTCGCCCAAATCATCAACCAGCTAGTCTCGCTCGGCGAAGACCAGGCTGAGCTCAATATTTGGCTGGAAATATTCGACTACTTAGAGCCAGCGCAACAAACCGAGCTCGAATTAAACCTATCCCAAGAACTCGAGGCCCTCAAATCATCACCGCCAACCGCCTAAAACTACCTCCGTTTACCCTCCGCCTCAAGCTTGGCCTCGGCCTAATCTACCTTGCCGGCCTGGGCTGGGGCGCCGAATTCATCATCCCCTTCACGCACATCAGCCATAAATTCGTAATCTGGATAATCGTCCTCGTTGCGGCCGAGATCTGTTTTGTCGCCGGAGTCGCCATCCTCGGCAAGGCTCTCTACCGAGAACTCAAAACTCGCCTCAGCGCCATACTGATCTCTCGCCAACCCCCTCAAAACTAACCGCCTCATAGAAAAACCCCGCGGCAATCATGCCTACGGGGCTTTTCTATGGCGGAGAGGGAGAGATTCGAACTCTCGCGGGGGATTACTCCCCCCTACAGGTTTAGCAAACCCGCCCCTTCAGCCACTTGGGTACCTCTCCGTGCTAGCTGAACCTGGATACTATACCGCGCAGAAAGCTTTCACTCAAGACCCGTACGACTTTTATGTATACTAAAATCTAAGCGCGAAAAGTTAAGCCGGAGAAAGAAAATGGGCGAATACGGACCATCCAATCAAGATCCAAACCCAAATCAAGCCATAAAGTTTATTGAGTCACTCGATGACACAGAAGATGGCAACGAAATGTCCCTGAAGCGTTGGCCGAGCATCGATACATTGCATGAAGCCGAAACCTTAGCCGATAGAATCAGCCGACAATTCTTCAGAATGGATTCCGTAATGGGAATCGCCCTCAATAAATTAAGGCAGTCGGGTAAAGTTAATTTCAAGCTCGTACAAGACTCCCTTAGCGGCCAAGATGACCCCAATGGCCTCGTCCATCCGCTAATCGAAGGCACCGAAACCGAGCGTGAAGCGGCAGCCAAGAGTATTGAAGCATTCCTTGAGCAAAATGATGAAATAATTGAAGGCTTGACCCTTCAAGACGATGGCTTCGCCAAAGCCGAAGAGCTCGAATCCGACGAAAAACTACCCTATGGCTACTCTCAACGGCTACGCGCCAGCTCCATCAAGGCTGATATAAAGTATTTCGAGGACAGCAATCAAGGCGACAAAGCCGCGGCGGCCAAAGCTCAAATTGACCAGCTTATCGCCGAAGGATTTAGTCCATTAACCAACGAAGAAATTGCCGAATTAATCGACGTCACAGCGATTTAGGCCTCCAACTGACCCCCCCAAAAAAATACCTACCTCCCCGTATTCTCGGTATACTAACCTTATGGATTCTGAACGATCAACACCTGGCTCAAGCCCAGACTCAACCTTCAACACCGAACTATCGGACAAACTACTGAGCGCGTCCCAGCTCGATGATGCCCTGGAGCTCGCGCAGCCCCTTGTTGGCACCGACTCGCGGGAGTCACCGGAAGTAATAGACCTGGTGACCCAGACCATTACCACTGCCTCAAACCCTCTCGAACTCTCCAGACTCTTCGTCCAGACAGCAGGCAGTCTATCCGAGCACGACATCGAGCCGGGCTCCATGGACATGCCATCGTTTGCACGCCTAACTCGCCTCATCAAAGACACGGCAGGGGACGAGCACCAAACCGCGGAAATTGAACGCTTCTGCGCCAACTGGAAAATCAATCACGAGTACGCACAGGCCTACGAACGCTACGTTGCCCCCGTCGCCGAATCCGGACCAATAAGCTCAATAAAACCCCAGCTCGAGCCCCGTCTAGAGGATGTACCCTCACTGCAGGAGGCCCTATCCAGAGCCGGCTTGTCGCCCGATGTGGCCAAGGATATTTTCGCTACCTGGAACAGCTATCCAGCGCTGTCGGCCGACCCTAGCCGACTAGGTGATCCATCGAATTCAAGCGTAAGCCCGCAGGATGTCGAAGAGGCCACCCTCAAACAACGCGCCATGATCTCAAGCCAAGTCGAGGCCTTAATCGGGTACGCTGATGAATATGGCAAAGACGAACTCGCGAGCATTATCACCACCTTCGGCATCCATAACTTCAGCCGCTACCGACCCGGGCAGCTCCATCAACAGCTCATGGACTGGAACGATCCATCTAAGTCATTCGAAAACGTAATCGTCTCCGCGGTCGCAGACTGGAATGGCACGCTCAGCCGAGCTGGTTCTCAACTCATGAGCCAAAAGAGCGACTCGTCGATCTACTTCGAAGCCGGAGGTCCCACATCGCTCGCCAAAGACCTTGTAGCCATCGGTGACCGAGATAGAGCCTATGGCCGCGATCCGCTCAAGGACAGCTCCGTGAAAAACGTTATTATTTACGGTCACTCAAATAGCGACATCATCCAGCTCGGCGTGAACGGCGAAGGCATTACTGTTTCTGATTATGTTGAAGTTCCCGGCAACAAGACCGGCATCAAGACCGGCATCAAAAGTCGTCTGAATGACTACCGACGCCATCTAGGCAACGATTTCCGCCTCATCCTCAAGTCATGCTCTACTACCGGCTCGCCATCCGGCGTACGCAACATCGCTGAGACCCTTAGCGATGAACACGGGGTCAAAGTCGCCGGCTCACCCCTGCCCACTACCGGCGAAATTATCATAAATCCAGACGGCGAAGTATTTTTTCAGGTCAATAAGCAGCCCGAAAACAGCAAATCAGAAGCTGAAATTATCCCTGCCGTAGTCTACGACGGTCGAAAATTAGCAGCCTAACCTACTAGTGCCGCGCTACTGCCACCGCCCACACTGATCCGGCTCCGGCAGAGCGCAGCGCATCAGCACAGGCCGACAATGTAGCGCCAGTAGTTACCACGTCGTCCACCAGAAGCACTTTCTGGCCCTCTAAGGCGCGAATCGCATAAAAAGCTCCACTTGCCTGCTCTAGACGGTTGCGCCTGTCTAAACCGATCTGATGAGTCGCAGTGAGCCTCCCGAGCAGAGGTTGGTAGGGGAGGCCGGCTCGCAGCGCCACCGCCTTGGCCAGTAACTCCGATTGATTGTATCCGCGCTCGCGGTGTCTCGAGGCAGCCACCGGCACACTCGTCACCAGTTGGACCTCCGGCCAGTCCTGAGCAGTCCGTAGCAGAAGCTTCGCAGCCGTTTCGGTAGCCGCCCGCAAACGATGGAATTTTAGCCTCAAAATCAGCTCCTTCACGACACCGTCATAGCGAGCCGCCACACTGACCCCCGCCAGAACAGTGCCTCGCAGACACACCTCACAGGTACGTCCCCGCAAATTAGTCCGGCCGCAGGCATAACAAGATGTCCGGTCCGGCAGGCTCAAGGCGTCCAGGCACGTTGTACAAATTACATCACCTTCGAATCCGCATCCCAAGCAATTAATGGGCGCAAAAATCTCCAAAATTCGGCTAAAAATCACCCGCTTGCTTGCCTTTCAACTCAACGTTTGGCTATAATAGGGAAAACTTACCTGCATCGCAAATTACAAAGCAGGCCTGTAAAATCATGAAGTCATTAACGCGGAGGCTCACCTGCATGCCGGGCAAGAAAAACGCTCCCCTCAACGATCAAGAAAACGTATTACAAGATGACTTCCTAGACACCTCCGTCGAGGGTGAGGAAGACTGGATGGCCGAGGCCGAAGGGCAGCTAGCCGTCGACGTCTATCAGACCAAAGAAAACGTCGTCATCAAGGCTCCCATCGCCGGAGTTACGCCGGACAAGATTGATATCGAAGTCGCCGAAGACGTCGTTACCATCCGCGGCGAGCGTATCGAAGAAAAAGAAGTCGATCGCGAGCACTACTACGTGCAGGAATGCTACTGGGGTTCATTCTCCCGCTCAGTCATTCTGCCGACCTCGACTATCGCCGAGAAGGCTGCCGCCTCCCTCAAGGACGGCGTACTTACCGTTACCATACCCAAGGTAGCTCAGGACAAGGTAAAGAAGATCAAGGTCAAGCCGGTAGTCTAAGCCAGCCCCCTTTAGATCCCGAGAAACACCGCCTCACCGGCGGTGTTTCTATTTGAGGACGGCAATCCGGACAATAAAAAAGGACCCTTGCGGGTCCTTTTTTGGTCGGAGGGTGATTAGTTGGCTTTGGATAAAGCATTAATCACGAACTGGACGAGGGCGAAGGATATCACCGCCACCACTATACCGACAATGGCATAAAGGATTGTGTCTTTGGCGGCCGTAACGTTCTTGGAGTCACCGTTCGAGACCACGTAGCGCAAGCCGCCGATGATCAAGTAGATCACCGAGATAGCACCGACGAGGAAGATCAAGGTGTTGGCAATCACGGTGAAAATACCGCCCTGTCCGAACAAGTTATCCTTCTGGCTGCCACCCTGAGAGCATGAAGCGCCAGCGGTCAGCGGATCAGTAGCGTTGCCACTCGCGTCACAGTTTGATGCAGCTCCGAAGGCCGGGGAGGCCGAAATCATCACACCCGCAACGGATGCGGATCCTACTCCCAGCACCAGGACGAGCGCCTGGAGCGAGAGCGCAACTTTCTTTAATAATCTCTCTATACCCATTAGAATCTAATCTCCTTAATAAAATTCAATTTGATGTGACATTAGCATAAGCGTTAACGACTAGCAATCTACTTTCCTATAGTAGTCGTCACGAACTGCACTATCGCATACGCTACGATTGCTACGATTACACCTATGATAGCGTACATGATGGTGTCCTTGGCGGCCGTCACGTTCTTCGAATCACCGTTGGAGGTCACGTAACGCAACCCGCCGAGAATAATCATAATGACAGATAGGGCACCGATAAGTATCGTCAAAAAGTTGGCGACATTTGCAAAGATATGAGCCAAGCTCACATTGTTGCAATTAGCCCCACTCGCACAAGCCTGATTTGCTCCGGCCGTAATATTACTCGCTGCTGTTCCCAGTAAAACAACCAAACTACTCATTTACATTCTCCTAAATTATGCTATTTCCCGAGCGCCGCAGCGATTCCGTCCACGATCGCGTAAGCCATGATCGCCAGTATCACCCCAGCAATTGCATATTGGAGCGAATCCCGCCCCTGCTGATACCGCTTGGCATCACCAGCCGATAAAGTGATTTGCAGCCCTCCTACAATCACGAATATTACCGCCAGCATGCCAATTATTATTATAAGCGTATGCGCAATACTTGCGAACCCCGTACTCAAATTTGTAGCGGAACTCGGGCAATTGTTGATCGTTTTGCACGAAATACCGTATAGCACCGCGACCAACCAACCGCCCATCATCTAAAAGTTCCCCGAAATAAACGTAACTGCGGCATACGACATAATAATTAATATTAGGCCCGTTACCGTATTGATGAGGATTTCTTTCGCCCGTTTCACCCTGGACGGATCTCCTGTCGAGGTAATGTAGTAAATTGCCGCCACTAATATTGCAATGATCGCCAGCGAACCGGATATCGCAATCAAAATTCGCATTATGTTCCCGATAATCTTTGCAACCTCTGTCAGTGAGGAAATCTGAATTTCATTCTTCGAATTACACAGGCCGTCGTAAAGACTCGGAAGCACCCCGTGCGTGGTACCGCAGTCCGCGGCGGCCATATGAAATAGCTGCAAAAAGATCATCTACAGCAACCCTCCGGGTACCAGGAAGTTCAAGATCGCCACCATCATCAAGTAGAGTACCAGCGCGGTAACGGCGTTCATTATTCGTCCCTTAGCGTTCTTCACGTTCGACGGATCGCCGCCCGAAACAATGTACTGAACACCCGCGATCACCAGGACCAATATAATTATCCCGCCAATCAGGCTGTTTACCAGAAAAAGTATCTGCTTAAGGTAAAAAATGATTGCTCCGCCGGTCTTGGGATCGTTCGGAACCTCCACCTGACCCGACTTGCATGATCCCTGAGATCCACCGGCTGCGATCGGCAGCGCTAAACAGACCGGACCGCCGCCCCCGGTAATATCGGCCGGCGCCTTTGCTGCGGCGCCCACTTCAGCTGGCACCACATACGCTTGGCTACCCAAAACAACAACGTCCAGTGGCGCCGATACAACAGCCGCAAACGCAACAAACAGGAATAAACTTAAGCGCTTCATTAGGTGTATTGTACCGACCCGCCCACCTAAAAGTCAAAAACTCTAATGCTTTGAACGCGGAGGTTATTTAAGATTTGACTTCATTTATATAGCATAAGCGTTGTACAATATGACACATGAGACGTAGGTGGTTCGGAATATTCCTCATGGCGTGGGCGTTTATGTCCCCACTGTTTGCGTTCGCCCCGGCGGCAGAAGCCGCCCCGCCCTCCGAGTGCCACTGGACTGACCCAAACCACATCGTTTGTGATGGCACCAGCACCTACACCAAGACTGCATTCCAAAATACAACCATCTACCGATCGGATATAAGCCACTTTATTGCAAATATCAACGCCGCCCATACGGCTGGAACATTCACCGAAATCACCCAATCGCCCCAGACGGCCAATACATACCCGATGGCGCTTGGCAGCCCGGCTAATGCCACAACTACACCCAAAAATCCGCCGTCTACCTCCCTTGCCTGCTCCTGGACAGACAAAACACTCATTCAGTGCGGCACCGAACAATTTAAATTTATTCATATAGCAGCGCAAAACCAAGATCGCTGGGTCAATAGTGCCACCAGCTTCATTGCCAACGTATCGGCCAACAAGACCGCCGCCACCCATTACACCATGCTTCAATCGGGATTGCCCGGACCTACCAATCCGGTCACCCTTAGCAATCCGGCCAACGCCACCAAAAACCCAGCTGCTCCTGGCGGAGGTCCAACCGCCGATAAACCCGTCAACTGTGAAGCAGGCGCCTTCACTTGGCTCGTCTGCGGCAGCATCAAAATCCTCGTCGGTGTCGTCGACACCATTACTAACGATGTTATCGTTCCGTTCCTCAAAGAACCCCCGCTCGACAAAAACCAAAAAGAATTTGCCCCAGTCTATGCCATCTGGTCAGCATTTCGAAACGTTGCCAGCGTCTTCTTCATCCTCGTCTTCTTCCTGGTGATTATCGGCACCGCCCTCGGCTTCGACAACTACACCATTAAGAAGGTTCTCCCGCACCTGGTAGCAGGCGCCATTTTGATGCCGTTCTCGTGGTATCTATGTGCCTTTTTGGTCGATATCGGCAATGTGCTTGGCCAAGGCATCGTCGTACTCATGACTAATATTATTATTATCGGCACGCCCAAAGTAGATCTCACCTCGAATTTCACCACCTTATTCCTCGGTGTCGGCGGGGGAGTAGGCACTTTCGCATTAATCGGTGCCGCAACCATCCTGGGGTTCTGCGCCATAATCTCGCTGCTAATTGCCTTCGCCGGCGTATTTCTGACCCTGGTATTCCGCAAAATATTAATTCTGTTTCTGATCATCATCAGCCCGTTTGCCCTCCTGGCCTGGGTCCTGCCCAACACCGAGAAGTGGTTCAAAGAATGGTGGCAAAACTTCCTCAAGCTCGTTATGCTCTATCCCATCATCATGATGCTGATCGAGGTTGGCCGTCTGTTCTCCGCCACTGCCACCGCCGCCTCCCCCGGCGCCATCTGTGCCGCCGGCGATACGGCCTGTCAGGCGACAGCCTGGGTAGCACCATTCTTCGCCATCGCCGGACTCACCGTCCCGCTCTTTATCATCCCGTTTGCCTTCAAGTTTGCCGGCAAGGGTCTCGCGGCGGGCAGCGGCGCCATCAACAAGCTTGGCGGCGGCATCGACAAGAAATACGGAAAGGACAGCGCCCTCGCCAAGGACCTCGCCGAAGGGCGCCAGCGCAAGAATGTGGCAGCTGCCAAGATTGCCGAAAGCAACGCCAAGAGCGCTCATGGCCTTCACAAGACCGCCCTGAACCGCAAAGCCGCCATGAACTGGCGCCGAGCCGGGTTGGCGGGCAGTACCGGCAGCGCCAAGCTGAGGCGCGGTGAGGCCGTCGGCAAAGCTGATAAAGAATTAAGTACGATTGATGCCGATAACCGTATGTCCAAAGAAGCAGATCCGGAAGACTTCCGGCAGCGCCGCCTCTCCACCACGCAGAGCATCCTCGACGAGAAGGCTGCCAACCGCGGTGCCCGCCAAGGTGTATTAGAAGGTTACAATGGCGCGGGCGCTCCAGGCGCACGAGACAAGCAGCACCAGGCTCGCATCAACTCCCGCGACAATTATCTGGCTGCAGCCGGAAAAGCCAAGGGCGAGATCGAAGACGACGCTCTCAACGAACGCGAACGAGTCAATCGCACCGGCAATTACGTCAGCCCATCCATGAAAATGGCCGCCGCTCACGATACAGCCGCCCTTTCGGCCTCGGATGCTCGCGGAACAGCCAGAGGCATCGTTGAGGGCGGGGCTGAGGCTGAGCGTATCATTCAAAGTCAAACCGGCTTAAACGCCGCTGATGCCCGCGATCTTCGGCTCCGTAATGTAGCTAAAGCCAAAAGCAACATCCAAAGCGCTTCGGCAGTCACGACCCAACAAACTGCTAACACCAATGTAACCGCCAATGCCGAGCTCGATCGCCAGCAGATCGCAGCCGCCGGCGGCCATATGTCCCCCCAGCAAGCCCGCAGTCTACGTATGCAGAACCTATCCGCCGCCACTCACTCTCAAGAGCGTGAAAAGATTGGTGCCGCCGAAGGTCAGATCGATGCCCGAAATGCCATCACCGCCTCCGCCGGCCAGGAAAACATGGGCCGCCTGGTAACTGGTGAGCGGATGGCCGCCCGCGAGCAGCTCTCCAGCGCCCGGACCTTGCGCGAAGCCCGCGCCGACTTCCAAGCCACTCCCGAAGGCTATATGTCGACCGCTGACTCACTCAAGGCCAGCCGTTTGGAAGCCAACAAGCGTATAGGTGCCAGCATAGGCGCCCAAAAACAAGAGATCGCCCAGGAGCAGGAAGATATCGCCAAAGCCCTGCGCGACGGTAACCCTGCCCCCAGACTGGCCGACCACGTAATCGCCGGCACCGAAGCCGCCAAATCTAAGACCGCTCAAGACTCCGCCCAGCGCCTGGCCGCCGTCAACGCCGTCCGTACCGGCACCGCTGCCAGCACCAGACAGCACACCGACGCCGCCGTCTATACGGCCGAGCGCAGCACCGCCATCGCCGACGCCGCCGTCAAAGCCACCGCCAGCGCCGTTAACGCCCAAATCGCCGCCGTTGCCGGGGAGAAGGGCTTATCTACAGCCGCCGCCGCCCAAGCCGTCCGCACCGATAATCTCAAAGTCGCTGCGCGCGCCAAAGAAATAACTACGAACGCAGAATTTGCTACTACTCCCGCAAAAGACAGAGGCGTCATCAAGGCGTATGAAGCCGCCATCGAACAGGCCCGAGAAGCCCCCCTCCGAAAAGCCAAGGTAGCAGCCTTTGAGCGTGCCGATGAAAATGCCCGCACCGACACCTATGAACAGTCCTATCAAATCGCAAAAGCCGCCAAAATGACGGACAAGGCAGGCAAGATCGTGAAAGACGCCGCAGGCAACGAGGTTCTCAAGTTCACCGAAGGCGAAGCCCGAGACTATGCCGCAAAAGCCAGAGATACGCTCGGCGCCGAAAGGGGCCAAAAAGCTGGTCGCGAGGCAGCCGACAAAATCACAGCCGTAGGCAAGTTGAATTCCGCAGATGCCGAACGAGCCGTGATCGCATCCTCCGCAACAGCCGCAGAAGAATTAGCCATGCGCACAGAAGCCTCCTCGCAAGCCCAAACTGCCGCCCTCAATCAGGCCGTTGAATCGTCTGCCACAAAACTCGATGCTAGAGAGCGCCTAGCCGTCCAGACCGAAGGTTCCGTTGCAACACTAGCTGCCGAATCTGGAGCCGCCAGAGCCCGCTACGACCTTACTCGTCCCGGACAATCGTTAAACCAATCCTATCAAGCTGCCGAAGACCACGTAGTAAAGTCCGAACGGCTAAAAATAATAGGTGATCGCGTCGAAAAAGCCGGCAATGAAGACTTTACCTTTATGGGCAAAGACGGAGTGCCACACTCCGACAGTGTCAAAAACGCCGACTTAGGCCCAGACGGCGTCAAAGCCCAGGACGATGAAATCAGGAGGTTGCTCAAAGATGGTTACCAAGACCCCGAAAACGAAGATCGCGCCCTCGCGCTCGTAGGCAGACTGTCGTTAACGGGCAGCGGCAGAGAAAGAGTTCGCGCAATTCAACGTGACCTATTTGGAAGAACTGAAGACCAATTGATCGATCCCACCAGATTTAAGGGCCGGGCCAGTGAGCTCTGGGAGATCGTGCAGTCAAAAAACAAATCTGATGTATCCAAGGACTTCTTCATGCCCGAACCTGCCGCCTATGACGGCTACAGCTCATCCGAGTTTGGTCGCTCTGGTTGGGGAGAAAAGAAAAATTACTTCGAATTCGCCAAAAGAGTAGACAAAGATAATATTTACGACGAATCTACTCGAAATATCCAACAAGCCCTAACCAACGCTCAAGTTACAAAGGAACTGAATTCCGATGACTACGCTCAAATGTGGATCTATATGCAAGACCCCAAGGCCCTAACTGCTCTGGCCACACGAGACACAGACGCAGGGAAAGGCAAAACAGGCCTCGACATCGTAAAGAAGATATATGCGTCAGGTGGCGCGGCTGAAGCCGAAAAGAGATGGTTAGAAAAACAAGGCGGCGACCCAAGCAGGAATATTCTCAAACAATACGCAGATTCTGGCTTCACTGTTTTACCGCCAGTGCCACCCCCTCCGACCCCCTAGCCCTCTAGCCCTCTAGCCCGCCGACCCATATTAGCGTAAGCTTAATGTGAGATAGAGGTGGAGTTCCCGAAACATGGGCCAGTATAAGGTGCCGCAAAACGTAGAGGCCGAGGACAAGATTCTTGGCCCGTTAACTTTCAAGGAGTTTATCTACTTCTTGATGGGTTTTGGTTGGGCCGCGCTGAGCTTTGCCATCTTCCGTCAAATTCCCGTCCTCATGGTCGTCATCGGCTTTCCGCCCACCACGCTATTGCTGCTGCTGGCCTTCTACAACCGCGACGGCCAAAGCTTTGAGCAGCTCCTGGTAGCCATGGTGGGTTTCTTTGCCACCTCCCGCCGCCGCGCCTGGTCCAAAGATGACATCATCGAAACCTTCCACGTGGAGGCCACCGTCATCGCCGCCGAGGCCACCCAGCGCAATTCGGCCGAAGTCCGCGGTGAGCTCGAAAAACTCGCCAACCTCATCGATTCCCGCGGCTGGAACCACCCCCAGGAGCCCGAACCCTCACAGATCATGCCATCTATCGCCCACACCGACCGCATCGTGCCCACGCCGCCGCCAACCCCCGGTGAAGTACCCACCGATATCCTCGACCTGCAGCAAAGTCCGCTGGCCCAAAACCTTGCCGAGCTACTACGCGCGGCAGCCGAAGACGTTCGCGAAGAGGCTATCCAGCAAATGGCCGGCAAGCCAGTCCGGCCCGTAAAAGGCGCTCCAGCCCCCACAAGCATAAGCGGCGTGACAGCCGCGTCGCCGAACGATATACTTCAATTAGCAACGCAGAGTGATGAGTTAAGTGTGACGCAGATTGCCGCCCAGGCCACCCGCCGGGTTGCGCTGCCAAACGGACAAACCTTGGAGATTCCCGTCAATGGCAGCTAACGCCAATACACATTCCGGTAAAAGCGCCCAAGATACCCTCCTGATCGCCGAGATCAAGGATGGCATCGTGGTCATGAAAGATGGCTCCCTCCGAGGCGTTATTCTCAGCAGCGCCATCAACTTCGACCTCATGAGTCCCAGCGAGCAAGAGGCCGTCGAATCAGCCTATCAGGGCTTCCTCAACTCGCTGCATTTCCCCGTACAAATCTCCATTAAGAGCCAAAAAATCGATATCACCGGCTACCTCGAGAAGCTCGATGCGCTCCGTGCTGAGCAACCCAATGAGCTCCTTGGCGTCCTGATGGACGACTACATCGCCAACATTCGCGCCCTCGTGGAAGAGGTCAATATTATGGACAAGCAGTTCTACGTGGTCATCCCGTATTTCCCCCCGTCCGCCGTTCAAAAAAGCAACAGCCTGATCGATAAGCTCAAAGGCGCCTTTGAATCCACCCCGATGATTACCGTCAGCGAGGAAGATTTCAAGAAGAACAAAACCGAGCTCTCGCAAAGAATGGCTCTGGCCGCCAACGGCATGACCCAAATGGGCGTCCGCGCCATCTCGCTCGGCACCCAAGAGTTGGTTGACCTTTACTATTCCTGGTACAACCCCGACGTCGCCGTCAACCAAAAACTCATCGACACCTCACAGCTCGGCACGCCAGCCGTCACCAAGGGAGTCGGCTCCGCGCCGCGCGGCCCGCTACCGGGAGCACCACTGTAATGGGACTATTTGGGAAAAAACCTGCTGCCACCGTCGACCAAGCTCAACTCGAACAGATGCAAAAATCGATGGAGTCTCGCGAAGCTGAGCTCATTTACCGTCAAGGTATCGTCACCATGCGCGACCTCATCGCGCCGCCCTCAATCGAGGTGGAATCGGCCTATCTTCGCCTTGGCAAGCGCTACTGCAAGACTATCTATGTTTATGGCTACCCCCGCCAAGTTTTCACGGGCTGGTTATCGCCCATTATTAACCTCGACGAACTCGTCGATCTCTCGCTCTTTATCTACCCAGTCGAGAGCCAAGTGGTACTCACCAACCTCCGCCGCAAAATGGGCCAGCTCGAGGCCAGCTACAGTATCAACCAAGAAAAAGGCCTCGTTCGCGACCCTGGCCTAGAGGCCGCCATTCAAGATGCCGAAGAACTCCGCGACAAGCTGCAAGTAGGGGAGGAGCGCTTCTTCCGTTTTGGACTTTACCTCACCATGTACGCTGACACGCTGGACAACCTCAACCAAACCACGCGCAAGATTGAAGGTATCTTCGGTCAGTCACTGGTCTATACCAAACCCACCACTATGCAGATGGAACAGGGCTTCAACTCCACCACCCCGCTCGGAACCGATCAGATGCAGATCAGCCGCAACATGAACACCGGCGCGCTCTCCACGAGCTTCCCCTTTACCTCCTCCGAACTCTCCCGCAATGAAGGCATCCTTTATGGCCTCAACCGGCACAACAACGGCCTGGTACTCTTCGACCGGTTCAGCCTCGAAAACGCCAACATGGTGGTGTTCGCCAAGTCCGGCGCCGGTAAATCCTTCGCCATCAAGCTGGAGGCCCTGCGTAGCCTCATGATGGGCGTCGAATGCATCATTATTGACCCGGAAGACGAGTACAAGCCCCTCTGTGAGGCCGTCGGTGGAACCTACCTGCGCCTCAGCCTGGCCTCCAAGACTCGCATCAATCCCTTCGACCTTCCGCGCGTGTTCGACCAAGACGAGGCCGATAACGCTCTGCAGGCCAACATCATCTCGCTCCACGGCCTCCTGCGCCTCATGATGGGCGGCGCCACCGTCAATACCTCTACCGGCGCCACGCTGTCCTCGCCGCTTTCACCCGGCGAAGAAGCCGATCTGGATGCCGCCATCATCAACACCTACGCCCGCGCCGGCATCACCCGCGACCCGCTCACCCACAGCGCCACCCCGCCCACCATGAACGACCTCTACAACACCCTCGCCTCCATGACCGGCACCGGCCCCGGCCTCGCCCAGCGCCTCCGCCAGTACACCACTGGCACCTTCTCTGGCATCTTCTCCGAACAATCCAACGTTGAGCTCGACAACCCCTTCCTGGTCTTCAACATCCGCGATCTCGAAGACGCCCTCCGCCCCGTCGGCATGTACATTGTCCTCAACTACATCTGGAATAAAGTTAAATCCGACCGCCGCAAGCGCCTGCTCATTATTGACGAGGCCTGGCAGCTCATGAAGTACGACGATTCTGCCAACTTCATGTTCTCGCTCGCCAAACGCGCCCGCAAATACTACCTCGGCCTCACCACCATCTCGCAGGACGTCGAAGACTTCCTCGGCAGCAAGATGGGCCGCGCCGTGGTGGCCAACTCCTCCCTCCAGCTGCTGCTCAAGCAGGCCCCCAGCGCCACCGACATCATCGCCGAAACTTTCAAGCTCACCCAAGAAGAAAAGAACCGCCTCAGCCAATTCCCGGTGGGCGAGGGCCTATTCTTTGCCGGCCTCAACCATGTCATCATCCGCATCTTAGCGTCCGATACCGAGACCCAGCTCATATCAACTAATCCCGGCGGTACCAAAACCCCTCCGCCGACCGGAGGTGAGGCTCAATAATGGCTACTGGTTTTAAATCTTACCGGACTAAACCTACCGACGGTTCTGACGAACCTATAAGCAACAGTCCGCAGATGAATGACGACAACCTAACAAATGGTCCGATAGTCCCAGCCCAGCCCGACGGCGCCCCTCTCACCCCCCACGAGCAAGCCACCATTGATCAAATGGAGGCCGGTTTTGACACCGACAGCATCCCGGAGCCAGAGCAGCCAGCACAGTCCGGCTCCGAGCCGGCTTCTTCGGCCGGCCAACCCTCGGGCCAATCCGCAGCCAACCACGCTCCTCGCTCCGATGCCAAGGCCCAGCCCGACGCCAACCCGGAAAATACCGACACCCCTAGCGCGGAAGATAAGAAACAAGCCGCCGAAGATGAGGCTGCCGACGAAAAAAAGTCCATGGCCAAACAAGCCTCCAAGGATACCGCCAGGCGAACCGCCCTCTACGCCGGCGCCGAAATCGGTAAAGAGATCGTCAAAGACGCCGCCAAGGATGTTGCGCATGGAGCGGCCCAAAACGCCGCCAAACATGAAGCCAAAAAAGTCACGGGCGCCATGATCAAGGGCGCCGCTAAATCCGGTGTCAAAAAGGCCGCCAAGAAAACTCTCAAGCGGGCGATCTTCAAGTACATTTTTGGGTTTGGCATCCCCACGCTCGGCATTATCGGGATTCTCTTCTTCCTCCTCTTATTCAAGAGCGTCCACATCCGCAATATCTATATCGATTACGAATTCGCCAAATTCGACCGCGCCTTTAGCCGCCGCCTCCAAAAGGCCGCCAAAGAAGCTCAAGCCAAGGGCACGCCCACGACCGAAGTCGCCGCCGATGCCACCCCCGAGGAACAGCTCAAAGGCGCCAACAAGGATGCCATCGATCAGATCAAAAATGATCCGGCGGCGATGGAAAAAGAAGCTAAGGCCGGCACCGATTTTGAGCAAACCAAGGCCGGCGTCGGTGGCGAGACGGATCTAGAATTCGGCATTAAACGCAGCGTGGCTCCGGAGGACGAAACCGACCCCAGGAAAGCTCAAACCGCCGTGGAAACTGAAATTAAAGACGAAATCAGGGGTCCCAAAGGTACTACAGGTGATCCGGGGCCGTTGAAAAATGCCGTCGACGAAGCCAACAAGCAAGCCGACGCGGGAGCTACCCCCGAAGAGATCAGGGCCGGCGCCATTAAAAACGTCGGCAGCCTGCTGTCGGGTGTCACCGGTAAGGCCGCCGCCGCCCTTTTCATCGCCACCATGGGCTGTATTGCCCGCGATATCTATGTCACAAGCGTCGACTTATTTTCCCAAATTAAACTCAGCGCTTTGGCTCGTACTGCCGCCTCCATCGCCAAGCACGCCGACTGCCATCGCGAAGTCGACAACCATTGCGGCCTCGCCAGTGAAGCGGCCGTTTCCCAGATGTTCGATTCCGCCACCGAATCATTCATCAATACTGCCGGCTACCAACGCGCCACCAACCAACCCGTCAGCTACGCCAAGTCCAACCGTGACCTCGATCCGGCCATGGAACCAGTAAATCATGGTACCGGGCTCGCCGGCGAGCTTATGGGTATCATCAATAGCGTCAATAGCGTCGCCAACTTTCCCGGCCTAGGCTCGGTCTGCACCATAGTGCTAACCCCGGCCTTCCAGATCACCGCCACCATCTCCCTCGTCCTCGCCCAGGTCGCCCTGGCCATTAGTGGTGTTGCCGACTTTGGCCTCAGCGATGTTGTTCTAGCTGCCGTTACTACTGCAGCCCAAATCCTCGCCACCAAGGCGGGCACTGCCCTCGCCGTCGATGCCGTCCTTCATTATTCGGGCCTCATTTTCCGCGGCCCCTTCACGCCCACCCAAATGGGCAACATGATGGATGCCGGCTCCAAGGTCATGAGCTCCGACGCCTGCATGCGCAGCGGCTGCCACCAGCTCACCCCCGCCCAAAACCAGCAGCTCTCCGACTCCATCCACCACGACCAGGTCGAGTACGCCCAGCGCCAAGGCATAGCCTACCGCCTCTTCAGCCCCGAAAACCCCAACTCGGTCCTTGGTCTCGTCGCCGACCGTGTTCCTTCCCACGTCGGCAGCGCCGTCACCATGGTCCAAACCGCCATCATCAACAACGCCGTACCCGGCCGATGGCTCAAGATGCTTGGCCAGCTGGCCGCTGCCAGCCCCACCACGGCCTATGCCGCCACGGCCGAATACCAAACCTACAACCTGCCGGATTGGGGCGTCCCGGACAGCGAAGCTGACAAATACGGCGTTATCGAAAACAGCCGCTGGGTAGAGGCCAATATCGATGCCGCTACCAAGACCAAATTCGAAGACTGCTTCAATACCCCGATGAACAAAATGCTTACCAAACCCGGACTGACTGACCTTGCCTTCTGCAACGACATTACCGAACCTATTACTCGCTACCGCATCTTCAAGCTCGATCAGCGCGCCTCCCACGCCCTTGTAGTTCTCAATAATAATCAGGCCAAATAACAATGCGACGCTTACTACTCATCCTTTCCCTCGCCCTTGTTCCGTTTCAGGCGCTAGCCGTCACGCCCGCCACCAGCCATATCCTCAACTATCAATCTACCTTCTACGACCCCGCCGACACTGGCCAAACTTGCGGCAGCCCCACGAGCGGTGGCGCTCCCGCTGGCAGCGGCAACCCCAGCGGTACGCAAGTTCAACACGCTCAATCCATCATCGGTATTGCGAAAACCTTAAACATGGGCAAGCAAGGCGCTCTCATTGGGCTTATGGTTGCCCTAGCCGAATCCAGTCTTCAAAATTACGCCAATGACGGCTCATTTCAACCCAGCTATGCACCTTTAAAGGCAATTTCTGAAGCCCTTCCGCACGACGCCGTCGGCAGAGATCATGACTCCGTCGGCTTGTTTCAGCAGCGCGCGGTTGATGGCAGCTGGGGGCCAGTGAGCCCCTCCAAGGACCTGGCCGGAAACGTTAAATGGCTCATGACCCCAACCTATTCCGCCGAGGCCTTCTTTGCCATGCCGGCCGGGAAAGGTGACACCAAAGCCCTGACGAACGTCTCTGGGTGGCAGACCATGGACCCTGCAGTCGCTGCCCAAAAAGTCCAGGCGTCAGGCGACCCTAGTGGCGGCAACTACCGACGTCAGCAGTCCGCCGCCGAAGCCCTATTAACTAAATACTATGACTCTTCGCCCGCCATAGCGCTCCCAGTACCATTGGCTAAGGGTGGCGGCGGTGGCGGTGGCGGCAACGGGGGATCGAGCGGAGGGACTGCGAACAGCTCATGCCCCGATACCTCAGCTCCTACCACCGGAGGCCCGATCTCGGGCTGCACCAACCCCATCACCGATCATCGCTGGCAGCCCGCCCGAACAGATCAGGGCGTCGACTACGTCGAGAACGCCAACATCCCCGTCCGTGCCATCTGCGACGGCACCATAGTGGAAACCGATGGCGGCGGCTGGCCGGGCGGATACTTTGTAATCATAAAAATGTCGGCCGGCCCTTACATAGGAAAATGCACCTTTGTTGCCGAACATCTCAGTAATGTATTGCCCAAGGGCACAAAAGTGAAAGCCGGACAACAAATTGCCACCACCCTGCCGGGTTACCCCTGGACTGAATGGGGCTGGGCCGCCGGACCTCAGACCCCTAGCACGACGTATAATGGCGCCGCAGATGGGTCCTCTATGCCGGGAGGAAAAGCCTTTGCCCGTTTCCTCCGCCACCTCGGAGCCAAAACCCAACAAGACCCCGGTCCTGGCCCCGAATACGCCGGCAGCAATTGTAATTAACGTTTACTAATTTTCATTACGGAAAGGCCACAACACCATGAATCCAGACTTCCCAGACCAAACCAGCCCAGATCCAATGAAGCCAGCTTCAAGCCGCAAAAAAATAATCATCCTTGTAGCCCTCGGGGTAATCTGTCTAATCGGCCTATTAACCTTCACGCAAAATCGATCCAAAAAAGTCTCTCAAACCTCGACAAGCCCACAACCGTCCAGCGTCGCTCACGCCACCTCCACCCCGCTTCCCGACCCTCATCCCGCTCGAGACGTTATTGCCTTAGTCACCAACTACGTACAAGCCCGAGAGAATTCCGTAGGAGCAGATCAGGCGACTCCGAATTCCTGGCTGGCCTCGGTTAAACCAATTTCAACAACGGCCTGGTTTGCCGAGCTCCAACCCGGACAAAAAGGATCCGCCGGAAGCGCAACTGCCGAATTTAACCTGGCACACAACAACGACTACATTGTCTCGGCCAATCTTAGTAAATGTATCTGGAATTTTAAGCTCGGCCTTCCCACCCCCAACGCCGGCGATATCTATTGCGAGCTCACCGACAGCACCCTCTCCCGTTCCACGCAAGCCGTCATACCCGACGAGTCCCTACCGTTTGGCTGGAGCCACAACGGCGCACAAGCAGCGGTAACCCTCAAATTAATCAAACAAAATGGCACTTGGCTCATCAACGACGACACTAGTGGCGCCGATCAGGATTAACTTTCTACCCTCGCAGCTGTCCGATACTGATTGCCAGCCGCTTCGGCCGCTCACCAGCCAAATTCTCTACAAGGTTTAGCAGTTCCACCTGCCGCATCCGCAGCTCTCCCGCCACCCCCGCGCTGGGCGTCTCCAGCCGCAGTGTTCCCTGGTGCAGCTGCCGGGCCCGCACCTTCTGTGGGTACCAGTCGTCCAACACCTTTTGGATCCCCACCAGCACATCCTCACGGTCCATCCCCAGCTTCGCCCTCAAGCGTGCAAAATAATCCGGCTCAAGCATGTGCTGCCTCCGTAGAAATAATTTTGTGAGCGGTCTTAAACTCCCGTGCGATAGCGTCAGCATCGGTCGTCGTCACCATCGTCTGATAACCTTCCAGCCGGTTGAGCAGGTACCCGCGCCGATATTTATCGAGCTCGCTAAACACATCGTCGAGCAATAGTAGGGGACGCACCCCCGTGTGCTCCTCGGCATACCCCAGCTCCGCCAGCTTCATCGCCAGCACCAACGTGCGAGTCTCACCCCGTGAGGCCACCTTGGTAATGTCATTATTTTTAAAGTAAATCCGAAAATCTTCCCGGTGTGGCCCAATCGTGGTAAATCCCGCCCCCAAATCCCGCGTGAGATTACGCGCCAATGCCTCCAGAAATTCATCTTCATACACCCCCTGAACGCTTGGAATATACTCAAACCCCACCTCCACCGTCTCACCTGCAATATCCCGGTAGAGCAGGGGAGTGGCCCCCGACAGTACCCGCAGCAGCTCTTGACGCTGACGGTATATTTCCACCGCCAATTCAGCCAACTTAATGTCCCAGGTAAATATTTGCTGCCGAATCCGCTCCATGTCGAAACCGTCCAGCAATGCGTTGCGTTGCTTCAGTACCCGCCGGTATTGCTGCAAAGTCGTCAAATAAGTCCGATCCGTTTGACTCAATAAAAAGTCCAGATACCGCCGCCGGGCCTCGGGCGCGCCCGCTACCAACTCCAAGTCGGTCGGTTCAAACAGTGTCACCTGGATCTGGCCTACGTGCCCCACCAGAGTACGTTTCACCCCGTCGTGAGTAATCTTTTTTTCAGTTGTTTCGCCGGCCGCGTAGCCAATCGCATACTCCGTGACGTCGGTATGAGCCACCACCCGAAAATGATCCTGCCCGTGCCGCACCAGATCACGGTCCTTGGCTCGAAAGCTCTTCGTCGAGGCCAGCACGTACAAACTCTCCAGTAAATTGGTCTTGCCGCTGGCATTCGGGCCCACCACTAACGTCACATCCGGATGCAGCTCAAACTGAGCCGTGTCGTACGAGCGAAAATTTGTCAGCTCCAAGCTCTGTATCCTCATAGACTCATTGTATCTGATTCAGATTTGTTTACCTCCCCAAGCATAACCTTGACAGAATTGTACATTTAAACTATTATATAACTTGAACGAGCGTGCGCCGGTACGCCATTCGTTATCTCACCCGAGATTGACAACCCAGTTCCCATTGGAGGGAAGAATCATGACGCTCAGGTCGTTTTTTCGCACTCTGAAGCTTGTTGCAGCGATCGGCGTCATCGCGACGCTAGCTGCTGCTTGTGCATCAGGTACCACCAAGTCTGTCGCGCCCTCACCGGCGCGATCAACTTCGGCTGCATCCGCCGAACCAGCTGCGTCGATTCCCAACCTCGCCCAGCTCCCGACGGATCGCGAGTGCCGCTTCATCTCCCAAGATGATGCAGCCAAGGCCCTCGGATACAACCCAGGACTCCCGCACATCGACAAGTCTGGGGTCATCTCAGGCACCGCCAAACGGTGTGCGTTCGGGTCTCCGGCGTACTTCAACCCCAGGCCGTACCTCGACATCAGCTTCATGAAGTTCGCCTCACCGATGGTTGCCAACCTGACCCTCGGCCTGATTCGCGAAAATCTGATCGCGACCTACGTTCCCGGTACCGTCAAAGATGTCGCAATCGGAGATTCCTCCGTGTACATGCCCTTCACCGATGGTGGTACCAGCTACGTCTCCAGCCACGGCATGATCGTCATGATCCTGTACTACCGACGCGGCACTACCGCCGAAGGTAACAAGACCGTGCTCAACGACCTCGCACGAGCGGTGGTACGCCATCTCTCATAGCTCCAACTACGCCCCCGACGGGGCCCCCACCCATCACAAGAAAGTGAGGCCACGTCGGGGGCCTCACCATGTCAACGCAATTATTTCGAATATTTAGTGGGTTTTAAGTCCGCAACGGCATCACAATGTGAAGATAATCATCCGTCGCATTTTCACCGGCCGGCGATATCACGCACGGGCTCAGCTTGCCGCTGATTGCCACCGTCACCATCGGGCTCTTCACCGCCGCCAACGCGTCCGTGAGGTATCGGGCATTCAGCGAAATTTCGCCGTCCTCACCATTAACTTCACATTCGGCCGACGACTTATTGCCGCCCACCTCGGAATCATTCGACACCACACTCACTTCGCCCTCAGATTTGATTTCCAACCGAATACTGCCGGCGCTTTCCCTGGCAAATAAACTTGCCACCTTGGTAATTCGTGCCAGCTCTGCCGTGGCAATATCGAACGATGTCTCGGCGCTCTCGGGGATAATTCTCCGGTAAGGGGGAAACTGCCCCTCGATCAATCTCGACACTACCTCGACGTCAGCGATTCTAAACATCACCTGGTTCTCATCCACGTAAACTTCCACGTCACCCTCTGCGTCGCCTAGAAGCTTCACCAGCTCTTGCATCGTGCGAGCTGGCACGAGGACTGAAAACTCCTTAGGAGCACCCTGGGGCAGCTCTATGCGCTTCTCAGCTAAGCGGTAAGAGTCGGTTGCCACAATAAACAATGATTCATCTTCGATATACATATACACCCCGGCCAATACCGGCCTGGCCTCGTCCGCCGATGCCGCCACCACTACCTGGGCCAGCGCATCCCGAAATATCACCGCATCCAGTGTCAGCGCGGGGTCGCTCGTGAGTGTCGGGATCAAGGGAAACTCTTCCGCCGAGATCCCGTTGATCTTCGACTCGTAATGAGGGCTCTTGACCGTCAATACGCTATCCAGCCCATGCAACTCAATATTGCCGTGGGGGAGACTTGATACAAACTCCGCGAATAGGCGAGCAGGCACGGTCAATGATCCCTGCTCCTCCACCTTCGAACCAATCCAATAATTAATCCCGATCTCGAGATTGGTCGCCGACAATCTCAATCGATTGCCGTCAGTAGCCAATAAAACATTCGCGAGTACCGGTAGGCTAGCTCTGGTTGACACTACCCGACCAACGCTGGCGAGAGCTCGAGAGAGATTCTCCTGGGTTAAACTGAGTCTCAAAACTTTTCCTCCCCTTACGAGCTTTTCTTCATTATACAGATATTAATTAAAAGTAATCGTAGTAATCATAAGGGCTGTGGAAGATGGGTATAAGTCAGTTTATGGCTTACTGCTGCTTCGAAACAATTGTACCACCGGGGGATAACCAACTCCAGTTCCTGGGGATGAGTCTGGGACGCACCTGTGGACGGACTTCGGGGCCCTGGGTAGAACTGCCCATAATGCTTACGTTTTCAACAATCTATAACCCGGTTATCCCCATGGGTTATGCACGGGTGGGGACAAATTCTACCCTAAACGATAGCGGCGTTCAAGCGCTCGCGAATTGCTCCGATGTCCCCGCGGAGGTTATCGTCGGTTTCTACCAGCTTCTCTATCTTCGATACTGAGTGCATCGCCGTAGTATGATCGCGCCCGCCCACGGCCGCCGCGATCTTCGGGAAGCTCAATCCCAGCTCTTCGCGCATCAGGTACATCGTGACCTGTCTGGGTACCACAATCTCCTTGTCGCGCTTGGTGCCGCAGATGTCGGCCGCCGCCAGATCAAAGTAAGCCGCCACCCGGTCGATAATCGTTTTGGGTGATATCGGGCGCAGCTTGGGCCTGGAAGCCACATCCGCTGCCAATAGGTGCTGCAGTCGCGCCAAGGTAGGTTCGCCGCCGTTATGGTCTAGATCCGCCAATACTTTGGTGAGTGTGCCCTCGAGCTCGCGGATGTTGCTCTGCGCGTGCCGGGCGATGTAATCCACCACTTCCAGTGGCAGTACGATGCCCATTCTGGTGGCTTTGCTCTGAATAATTGCTGAGCGCGTCTCCAGATCCGGCGACTGAATGTCCACCGTGATTCCCATCTCGAAACGCGAAATCAAGCGGTCTTCCAGCATTACCAGCTGTTTAGGCGGTTTATCGCTCGAGATTATGATCTGCTTGTTGGTCTGGTGTAGCGCGTTAAAGGTGTGGAAGAATTCATCCTGCGTCTTTTCCTTGCCGGCCAGAAACTGCATGTCATCGATTATTAGGACGTCAACGTTGCGGTACTTCTCAACGAAGCTTTCATTCTTCTTCTTGGAAATCGAATTAATAAACTCATTCGTGAACCCTTCGATCGTCACGTATTCCACCCGCTTAGATGCGTCCCGGCGGATGATCTCGTTGCCCACGGCCTGCATTAAGTGCGTCTTGCCTAATCCCACCCCGCCGTAGATAAACAGGGGATTGTACTTGGTACCCGGGCTCTTGGCCACCGCCTGGCAGGCCGCGTGCGCGAAGTCGTTGCTTGAACCCACTACGAAGTTTTCGAAGGTATAGCGCGGGTTCAGGTTCGATTGCGGCGCCGTAGCCGAGGTCGGGATGGCGATCTGTTCCCCTCGGCGCGGTGGTGCTTCGCGGCGCGCTGTCGGTTCCGTTCGCTTGGCGGGCCGCAACGGCGCCGAGGCGTTCTCCATCGTGGCTCCAGCGGGGCCCTTGCCCACAATTTTGTACTCCACGGTTTGGATGGCGCTATCCAAACGGGTCAATAAACTCTTAATATCCGCGTGGTAGTTGGTTTCGAGGCGCTTCTTGTTGAAGATGTTGGGCACCCCCACGATAATGTGGCCATCCTCACTGGATACAATAAAAGTTGGCTTCAACCAGGTTTTGAAGTGAGCTTCGGACACGCTCATCTCCAACTCCCCGAGCACAGATTGCCAAAGCCCCTTCACATCCTGCATATAACTCCCGACTCCTAACGTTAGAACTATCATAGTCAGCCCGGCGCTTTTCCACAACGGCAATCCACAAATTTCAAAATACCCCAACTTATCCACAGAAAATCCGCTCCAACAGATATAGCCTAGGTGGATAACCCTATGGATAGATGGGGATAAGGCGGGGAAAAATCATTGGAGATATTTATCGGTTATGTAACTAATAGTTGAAAAGAATCGGGCGGCCGACCGGGACGAGACTCGTCCTAGTCGGCCGCCCTAAGCGGTGTTAGGCAGGTAAACGCCCCGCTCTTTGTCGTGCCTCCTCGACCTCCCACTTGTCCCACTTGGCATCGACGAGAGCGTCGATGTAGTCTTGGCGGGTGAGTTCATGGTCGGTTGGAAGGTCCAGCCCCTCGACCTCCACGGCGCGTCTCAGTTCCTCCGGCGTATACCGGCGATAGCGTTGCTCAAACATTTCGATCGGCCAGTTCAGGATTCGCCTTGAGGTTGCCCGTCCAGCGAACATATCCGCATAAAGCTCAGCCCGGTCTGGCAAGGTACCGGAGTGCATGCCCAACGCGAACCGCACTATCTGAGTCTCTCCCTCCGTCACCTGCTTGTAGGAGACTTGAGCATGCGCGGTTCGGTGACCGTAGACGCCGCTCTTGTAGGGCGAGTCTTCAACGCGAGGGAAATCGGCCGTGTTGTAGGTATCGATCTCGCTGATCCGGGCCAATCGCAACAGCCAGGGCAGTTTCGTGGGTGTGCCCTCGAGGGTGGCGAACGTGTATCGAGCGGTTACGAATGCCCACTCGATCCCAGCGAGAGTCACTACCCTCGAACGGAAGGTGAGTTGACGATTCCGCCGCAGAATGAGGTTAAGCCAAACTGACTTCACCACGAGGCTGCAGAAATCGAGGTAATGCTTAATGCTCAAGGCGGCATGAAGCATGCGGTTCTTGCGGTTGCGCAAGGTGATCTGGGTTCTCATCGTCTTAATCCTCTCGAGACGGAAGGTGGACACGTGAAGGTGCATGGACTGGGGAATAGGGGGCTTTAACCGCGATATAATCTCATAATTCATCTATTTAGTCAACAGGAGCGTGCCGCTTCGTAGCGAGAGCCTGACTGGAAATGCGCCGGGTGTAGGCTTCTCCCACCCTCAAACCCGTTGACTAAGACCCCCAGATAGCGTAAAGTACCAAAGTTATGTCTAAGCGAACTTACCAACCCAAGAAAATTCACGGTCAACGCGTCCACGGGTTCATCCAGCGGATGTCGACTCGTGCTGGCCGACTGGTCTTGAAGCGACGCCGCCTCAAGGGCCGCGTCCGCGTCGCGATCTAGTCTCGTGCTGGCTCGCGCCAACCGCCTGCGCTCCGCCGCCGACATTGCCCGTGTTTACAAACGCGGTGCCTATGGAGGTTCTGGGGGCGCTTTGTCGGTTAAAGCCGCAACTTCTGGCCGCCCCGTCACTCGTTTAGTAGTGGTCGTCGGCAAGAAAGTCAGCAAGCGCGCCGTGGTCCGTAATCGTATCCGTCGCCGCCTCATTGAGCTGCTGCGGCAAAGTTGGGCGACAGTCCAACCCGGTTACGATATAGTAGTAAGTGTTCACGCCGACATCAGCGAATTGCCCGCCCCAGAGCTATCAAGTCATCTGGCTAAAGCTCTCGCCCGCGCCCGCGTCGACCAACGTTAATCACTTTCGGAGCTTCATCAGATATGTTTAACACTCTCTTCGTCCAACCGATCTTCAACCTCCTGGCGGTGTGCTACGCCTTGGTTGGCGACTTTGGTCTCGCTATCATTCTGCTCACCATCCTCATCCGCGGCGCCCTGTGGCCACTGGTCACCAAGCAGCTGCACTCTCAGCGTGCCCTCCAGGAGCTCCAGCCCGAGCTCAAACGCATCAAAACCGAAGCCGCCGGCGACCGTACGCTCGAAGGCAAGCTCACCATGGAGCTCTACAAAGAGCGCGAGATCAACCCGTTTGCCTCGTTCCTACCCCTACTCATCCAGCTGCCCATCTTCTTTGCCCTCTTTATCGTCCTGCGTGACATCGTTAAGCCCGGAGAGATCGCCAAGCTGGTCTACGCCCCTGTCTCTCACCTGGCTCCCATCGCCGCCATCATCAACAATCACGTCGCCTTCCACCCCACCCTGTTTGGTGCCATCAACCTCACCAAGCCTTCCATCCTCCTGGCCGTCCTCGCCGGCCTCGCCCAGTTCATTCAGACTAAGCAAATCACCCCCAAGCACACTCCTGGCGATGCTCAGGCTCAGATGATGATGGGCATGGTCTACGTCTTCCCGGCCATCACCTTCTTTATAGGCTTGTCGCTGCCCTCGGCTTTGCCTCTCTACTGGGTGACCGCCAGTTCAATGGCTATCCTCCAGCAGTACCTCGTTCTCAAGCGCGATGTGCGCGAGCTCGAAGAGGGTACTCCCACTCCCGCTCTGCCCGCGAGCCACCCTCACCATTCGAAGGGTAAGAAAAAGAGGAAGAAATAATGAGTGATACTTTAGAATTTTCCAAACTGCGTCTCGAGGAGCTCATCTCCTACTTCGGCATCAACGTCAAAGTGGCCGCCGACGTCACCGACGACGGTATTGAGCTCAAAATCGATGGCACCCCCGAGAGCCCCCGACTCATTGGCCACCGCGGTGAAACCCTGCGCGCCATCGAATACCTGCTCAACCAGATGGTCAAAGCCCACGACGGCCTGTCGCCCCGCGTGCTCGTAGACATCGCCGGCTACAAAGAGGCCCGCCGCGCCCAGCTCGAAGAGCTCGCCCGCGAAGTAGCGACCAGAGTCAAAGAATCTGGTGCCGAGGAAGAGCTCAAGCCCATGAACCCCGCCGACCGCCGCATCGTCCACATGACCCTGCGCGACATCGAGGGCGTATCTACCGAATCCCGCGGTGAGCTCCACGACCGCCGCATCGTCGTCTTGCCCGCTAAATAATTCCACGTACAATCGACCAGTGCAATCCTTAGATACATTGCGTATAGCAAGAATGATATGAGGAAGCAGCACTACTCAGTGCTGGTAAACGGTCATATCTCGATCAATATATACGATATGTAGAATAAATTGGTTTCGGAAACCGACAAAAGGCTTCTTGCCATGAAAACGAAATGCTAGAAAATCCTGTACATCCTCTGTGATTGAGGGTGGAATGCTCGGACGGATTGAATTTCGTGCAATCTTTTCGCTTCCCATTCCGTGGCGGTCTGTCATGTGAATCTGAAGCCACGAGAGTTGGCTTAATTTGGCCAATTGTTCGATCAGTGCCGACTTCTCGTCTTTGTCACACTGAGTTAGATCATGGCTGCTATGTAGGTACTTAAAACAAAAGACGGGGTAATCCACCTCGAATAGTTTCATTTGGGCGTCAGTTACACTGACCCTATCCCCCGTATTGACCTTAGGAGGCTTTATCTTTTTGCCACCCATATCTAGGTGGTTAACGTAGTGAAGTATTCTTTCAAAAGTCCCAACGGTATCACTTCATTCCGTGGCGTCTCAACCCATGGACGCTCTTGATGAGTCATATCGCGGAGTTTCCACGCGGAGAACTGACCGTATACGTTATTGACCTCGCCGATCAATTCTAGATCCTCCTGACTTATATCGACTGCCTCGTCAGGAACCGGAAGCGGTTCGCTGCCTAGATCTCGGTAGCGATTATATAGTTCACGAACTACAGGGCCGTGTTCCCATGCAAGAATATCTTCGCTGAATAGGGGCCGATCATGTACTGCTAGGGAGAAGCCCTGAGCATAGTAAACGAGTTTTTGTAGTTTCAAATTAGTCATATAGTCACCTAATTCGGGCTGACTCAATTTGAGAAAGGCATTGGCTACTGTTTGAGCTGTCATTGTAGTTTCCATAGCGCTTGTGCTTCAAGCATAGCTTACTTTATTACGTCACGCCAATATCCTACAGAATGGAGGCCCATGCAAGCATGGGCGGTTACTCCAAACATAGTGGTGCTACGGATGGGTATTTTTGATAATATGCCAAACAAAAACCAAACATTACCCTTTAGGTTCTGTTACTTGCCCTTCGCCCGCCGCTTCATAGGCCTTGAGCGTCTGCTCGGCCATCCGCCGCCATGAAAACGCCTTCACGCGCTCCAGGCCCGCCGCCCGCAACTTATCTGCCCGCGCCTTGTCCTCCAGCACCCGACCCAGCGCCGCCGCCTGATCGCCCGCATCCTTAGCATCAAAGTATTCCGCCGCCTCGCCATACACTTCGGGCAGGCACGATGCCTTCGAGGCCACCACCGGCACCCCCTGCGCCATCGCTTCGAGCCCCTGCAATCCAAAGCCCTCCGACAGCGACGGGTTCACGTAGGCCGCCGCCCCGCGGTACAGCGAAATCATCTCGCCGTCGCTCACGTAGCCCACAAATTTCACCCTCTCGCTCAGCCCCAGCTGAGCCGCCTCACGCTCCAATTCGGCGCTAAACGCATCGCGCTTGCCCGCCACCACCATCTTCACGTCCTCGTGCGCCTCGCCCAGCGCCACCATCGCCAGCAGCGTCGAGATCAAATTCTTATATGGGTACACATTGCCGATATAAAACACGTACCGCCCCAGCGCCCCAAATCGCTCAATCGGCGCCGGCTCGGCCACATTCGGATCCACCGCAAGCAAAGTCGTGCGCACCTGTCCATTCTTCGCTCCGAATCGCTCTACCAGCTGATCGTGGACATAATCCGTATCCGCTAACAGCTGAGTCGCAAAGCGGGTATTATTCCAAAATACCAATCGAAACGGCAGTCGTTTCGCGCTGCGCAATAATTTCGCCAACCCTCGCCCGCGGCTAGTATCGTAATCTACTAGCGTCAGGTCATGAATCGTCACCACCCGCCGCCCCTGGTAGAGCAGGGGAGTATTGGGTGCGGTAAAGTGCACCAGATCGACACCAAGCGCCCGCAGCTGCAAATAAAACGCCCACTGCTCACCCAGCGTATACGGATTTACACTCGCCTCCACCTTGGTGAAGTTTGGTGCGGTAGGCTCCCACAGGCCCCAATCCGCCTTGCGCATCAGCACCACGTAGGTATTCTCAGCATCAATTTGCTCCAGCTCATCCAGCAGCGCCTTGGTATAGCGCCCAATTCCGGTCCAGTACAGCATGCGGGCGTCGATTGCGATCTTCATAAACGCATTATAACGGCAATATCTAACTTTTAGCTCACCAGAGCATGCATGCATTGACACGCCTGCATGCCTACACTACAATGTATGCATGAACATTAGCCAACAACTTACCATTCGCGGCGTCGATAAGACCACCAAGAAGAGCTTGGAGGCCCGTGCCCGTCAGCGCGGCCTCAGCCTCAATGCCTACAATCTTGAGCTACTACGTCGCGACGCGGGCACCAGTCCCGCCCGGCCCACCAATGGGCTCGAGCGCTTTGCCGGTCTTATGCCCTTCGACCCCATAGTTGAGGAGACGCTGGCCGATCAGCGCCGCCCCACTCCCGACAAATGGGACAATCATGGCCTATAGCCAATCATTCGCCATCGATACCAGCACCTTTTCACTCCTGTTGCGCGGTGATGACGACGTCAGAGACCTAGTTGGCACGGCCGAGCTCGTAGCTGTCCCGATTATTGTTGTAGCCGAGCTGCGCGCCGGCTTCCTGCATGGCCAAAAAACTGCACAGTATGGTCCCATCCTCGATGACTTTCTCTCTGATCCCCACACTATCGTTTTGCAGATCACGGACGACACCGTACCGGTCTACGCCGAGCTCTACGCCTACGCTCGCTCCAACGGTAAGCAATTCTCCAATAATGACCTCTGGATAGGGGCGCTCTGCATCCAGCACAGCTATCCGTTGCTTACGCACGACAAGGACTTTGATGCCCTGCCCCAGGTACGTCGCGTCCGGGGATAGCGGTCCTCCGTTTGACTTCAGATAGCAAAGACGGCAAAATCGATAAGGTAAAGAGGTTGTGAATTACACATGGCAAACACGCAGAAACGCGCCCTCATCACGGGCATCACCGGTCAAGATGGAATGTATCTCGCTGAGTTACTCCACGAGAAAGATTATCAAGTTTATGGACTAATTCGGGGTCAGCACAACCCCAAGCGGCACATCCTTGAGCAGCACTTCCCTTGGGTTGAGCTTCTCGAAGGCGACCTGTCCGATATGGGTTCGCTCATCGCCGCTCTCGAAGTCTCTCAGCCCGACGAGGTCTACAACCTCGGGGCCATCAGCTTCGTCGCCCTATCATTCAAGCAACCTGAGCTCACCGGCAACATTACTGGTCTCGGAGCTCTGCGCCTGCTCGAGGCCATTCGCGTGGTCGATGGTGGTAAGGGCAAGATGCGCTATTACCAGGCTTCCACCAGCGAACTTTACGGCAAAGTTCGTGAAACTCCTCAAAATGAGCTCACCCCCTTCCACCCGCGCAGCCCCTACGGCGTCGCTAAGGGCTACGCTCACTTCATGACCGTCAACTACCGTGAGAGCTACGGCATCCACGCCTCTTGCGGCATTCTCTTCAACCACGAATCTCCCCGCCGTGGCTATGAATTTGTCACCCGCAAGGTCACTAGCTCTGTAGCTCGCATCAAGCTCGGCCTCCAAAAGGAGCTCGTACTCGGCAATATCGACTCCCAGCGCGATTGGGGCTTTGCCGGCGACTACGTCGAAGGTATGTGGCGCATGCTCCAGCAGGACGAGCCCGATGACTACGTGCTAGCTACCGGTGTCACTCACCCCATCAGCGAACTCCTCGACCTCTCCTTCGCCGAAGTCGGCATCACCGACTGGAAGCCCTACGTGAAGCAAGACCCGCGCTTTATGCGCCCGGCCGAAGTCGACCTGCTTCTGGGCGACCCGAGCAAAGCCAAAACCAAACTAGGCTGGGAGCCTAAAGTTAAGTTCCCCGAGCTAGTAAAGATGATGGTCGCAAACGACCTCGAAATCGAAGGCAAAAAAGAGCTCGGCTCCGCAAACTCTGGCGCTTAGGCGATATGTCGGGCGTAGAGAATCACGAACCTGGTGGTGGCTCCGACGACCACGGCCACTTCCCGAATGTCGACGACCTAACAAACCAGGAAATTGCAGAGATCCCGGAGACAGACCGGGCCGACATCCGTACCCCTGAATTTGATGCCGGTTCTGTTGTTATAACCGCTTTGTCTGACTCTCCCGAAGGGTTCGAAGTTGCGACACACCAAAGTATCGGCAGAACGTCATCCATCGATGGTCCGTTGGAGCTAAACCCCGACCAACGCGCCAGGTTGGCGGCTGCCTATCAAGGAATGCCGAAATATACGGCCTTGCAAAATTCAGAGCGTGCTCGCAGCGCTCTGAATTCGGCTATTCAATCTGGTGCACCCGATGCAGAAATTGACCAACTTCAGTCGGACTTCGACCGCGCCACCTCGGATCGAAGATCAACTCCGGTTGAGGGCGAGATAAAGTTTAACGGCGGAGATAGCGTAGAAGATGCCAAGAGCGTCGTTCGTGGTTTTGAGGCTGCTCTAGATGCCCGAAGGGCTCTTGGTGGGCAAGAAGTAGCAGACGAACCCACTCCGGCTCAGCTAGAAACTGATCTCGAACAAGCGACTGCAAATCTCGAGGCTCTCCAATCCGCATATAAGCAACGCGGCAAAAAAATTGGTATCCGAAACATCTCAGTAACCGACAACACTATTACCGCCGACGTCCTGTCGGTTCCATTCCCGGTATACAGCGAGCTCTCTAAACCTGAGAATTCTCAAGATATTCTTGATTTGAGTCGGACGTTGGGTGCGGCCATGATCCTTCACACGGCTGATGATAGGTTTATTATTCAGCATCGGGCGGTCGCCACGCAGCGACTTCATGAGCCAAGTATGACGCGCGGCAATGCTAGTTACACCGACATTCCGGGCGCGAGTGCAGCCGGTTGGGTTGATTCGACCATGGCTCAATCCAATCGCGAACCGGGCACCCCCGACCCCATCGACACCACATCTATAAAGGGCTTAATTTACAAAGAGGCCGGCGAGGAGCTGGGGCTAAGTCCGGAGCAGCTTGAGCAAATACGAATAGTTGGGCTCGCCGAGGACAAAGTTAAGCCCCATGACGAGTTCCTGCTCATTGGTTTCTCAAACTTGACCGCCGAACGGGTACGGGAAGCTTCGAGAACCTCAACCCGAAATAAAAACCTTGGCGACGCCGATTTTGAAGAAAAGTTCTTCGATATTGAAGCCTCCCCCCGGGCTGTCGAAATATTGGCGGCTCAGGTGCAGTGCCCGCTACCCCCTACTCATGCGGCAGCGTTGGTTGCCGCCGGCTATTCTCTGGAAGTCCAAGAGCACGGGGTCGAGGCAGCTGAGGAGTGGAAACGGCGAGTTGAGGCTCAGATGCAGGCAAATTATCGTCTAATGGACGAAATGGTCTCTACGTACTACGCCAAACATCCGGAAAGCCACAATCAAGTTCCTGAGCGTTTCTGGGGCAAATCAGTGCCGAGCAGAAACGTCAACGGATACGACCCCTCTTATACACCGAACGAGCAGGGGCTACCGAGTCTCATTGATGAGATGGTACGCACGGGGTTAGTCCAGGAGCGTCGTCAGCTCGTAGATAGCGCACTCATCTTTGATGTTGACGGTGTATTAACAAGTCCTGAGACCAATGAAATGCCGCCTGCGCTAATCCTGGAGATTTCCGAAAAGCTACAGCAGGGGATACCGATTGGCTTAAATACCGGTCGCTCAACTGGGTGGGTCAAAGAGCACGTGATCGAACGGCTTCTAACCAATAACGAAGACCGGATGTTGCTTTCAAATCTCGTTGTAATCGGCGAAAAAGGTGGAACGTGGACGCACTTTGACGACAAAGGGAATGAGAAAGATGGGAGTGTTAAGTCGATTTCCATGCCCGAAGAGCTAAAAGATCGGGTGAAGAGCCTCATCGAAGAAAAATACTCGGATTGCATGTTCATAGATGAGACTAAGCAAACTATGTTGACCGTCGAGATGCGTCCAGGCTTCAACTTGGCCGAGTTCACCCGCCGCCAGGCTCAAATTGTTCCTGAGCTCGCTGCGATACTCTCTGACGCCGGTCAAACCGACACGTACAATGTGGACGCTACTACCATCGCCACAGATATAGAGAGTTCCCATGTCTCAAAGGCCCTCGGCGCACAAAGGTTCTTGCAGTGGCTCGATGACCTAGAGGTTAACCCCGGTGAATTTGAGGCCGTTGGCGACAGTCTCTCCGACCTCGCCATGGCCGACGAGTTAGATCGAAGAGGTAAAAAAGTTAAGTTTGTTTTTGTTGGCGATCCCACTAAATTCGAGGGAGTTAGCAGGCAATATGACATCGAAACCCACCAAGGCTTCGACAGGGGAACTCTTGCATACCTGGATAGGTTAGACGGTCATTCTGCGAAATAATGGTTTCATCCCGCACCCGATGAGTAAAGGTGCCTATTTTCGACCCAAAAAACTCCATAAAAAGGCAAAACACCCCGCCGACAAGTAGTCGGCGGGGCTGCGAGCGTGTTGCTCGCGGGGTTGGGCTCATACACGGACGAGTTTCCAGGTGTGGGTCCCCAGGTCCTCGTACGAGCAGCTCGTGGATGCCACGAGGGTGAACGGTCCATCCACCGGGGTGAACGTGTGTGCAACCCCTCGCGGGATCTGCACTGCGGCCGGTGCGACGAGTAGCGTCTGATTCACGAGGTGTGAGCCTTCCCAGACGTCCTGCGTGAACAGAATCGCCTCACCATCGACGAGCGTGAAGTGTTCGTCTCCGTCGTGGTAGTGGTTCCCCAGCGGGTCAGCGTTGGCGTTGGCCTTGATGACTGTCGTTCGCACGACGCTTCCGTCTTCCGCCGTGATCGTGGATTCGTGAATCGATCGACGATCATCTTCGTGGACCAGGGGCATTTCGGCGTCCAGCACAACATAGAACATGTTCATCTCATTTCACTTGTCGGCAAGGTTGCCGTACGGGTGTCGCTGATGACGCGTACTATTATACCCTATAATACTTATGTTTGTCAAGAGCCAGAACTGCTCTAGCCCTCAACCCTCGCCCGCCAATCCTCCAGCGCCTCGCCCAGCGTCTGTTCCAAGGCAATCCCAGGCTCCCAGCCCGTATCCGCCTTTAGCTTCCCGTAGTCGCCATAAATCTCCGGCGCATCCACCGGCCTTACCTTGGATTCATCCACCACCGGCTTCAAATCGGAGTTCTTGGCATGCGCCAACAGACCCGCTAGGATATCGTTTCCGCTCGCCGAGCGTCCCGAGCAAATGTTGTAGGTCTCCCCGTTCTTGCCCTTCTCCAGTAGCGCTATATAGGCTCGTACGATATCTCGCACGTCGGTGTAGTCCCGCCGAGCGGACAAATTACCCACCGCAATCGTCGTCGCTCCCGACTTTCCGGCCTCGGCCACCTGTTTTGCCAGGTCGGCCACTATAAATCCTTCGTTCTGCCCCGGCCCAATGTGGTTAAACGGCCGGGCGATCACATACTCAAACCCCCGTACCCCGTAGTATCCGGCCAGCTCTTCCTGCAAGCGCTTGCTCACGGAATACGGCGACGCGCACTTCACCCGCGAAGTCTCGGTGAGCGGCAATGGGGAAGTGGGGTCATACAAACTGCCGCTGCTCACAATTACAAACCGCGGCTTCGCCCCCTGCGCCACCGCTGCCTCAAATAAGTTCAATTCAATCCCGCCATTCACCTCGATGTAATGCATCGGCGCATCAAACGACGGCCCCACCGCCGCCAACCCCGCCAAATGCACCACCCCGTCGATCTGAGTGAAGTCGAGCGTGTCCACCTGGGCCCGGTCTGTGAGATCGAGGCTGGCAAACGTCAGCCCTTCGGGTAATTCGCTCTTCCCCTTGCTCCCCGTAGCCATCACTTGATGCCCAGCTTCCAGCAGAGCACTCAATAAATGCGGCCCCACAAATCCATTCGCGCCCGTAACTAATACTTTCATTCGTGCTCCAGATCCGTTTAGGTGTGATAAATCCTATGGTATGAGATATCATAAGAACAGTCTACCCGTGAGGTGGGCAAGAACCCAGCTCGTAACCAAGATAAATCCGTAAAGGTATACTTCCGCTTGTGAAACAATTCTTTAGCAATCTAGCCAATCGATATCGCTACTCCCTGATCCTGCTTCGGCAGCTGGTTATTACCGACTTCAAGCTTCGGTACCAAGGCTCAGTACTTGGCTATGTTTGGTCGCTGCTCAAGCCCCTCGCCCTTTTTTCAATTTTGTACGTCGTCTTCGTCAGATTTCTAAGGTTTGGCGTCAAACCGGTGCCCTTGTTCCTAGGCATTGTGCTTTGGACCTATTTCGCCGAAGTCACTATGCAGGGTATCAACTCAATCGTGGGTCGCGGCGACCTTTTACGAAAGCTTAACTTTCCCCGCTACGTCATAGTTCTTTCTACCGCCTTTTCAGCATTGATCAACTTATTCCTCAATATGATTGTGGTAGGAGTCTTCATGGTCTTCACACATACTGCCCTTCGCACAGAAGCCCTTCTGCTGCCGATATTGATAGTTGAACTCTTCGTTCTCGCAGTATCGCTGGCATTTTACCTGAGCGCGCTATTCGTTCGCTTCCGGGACCTCAGTCATATCTGGGAGTTAGTTTTGCAGGCAGCCTTCTATGCGACACCTATTATGTATAGCCTGAATTATGTTCCCGCCAAATATGCCAAATTCCTAATCCTTAACCCCTTGGCCCAAATCATCCAAGATTCCCGGTATGTCCTCCTCGATCCAAGCTCTCAGACCATTACTAGCTTCTACTCCAACCCCGCCATTCGATTGGTTCCGATTGGTCTTGTCGCAACATTCGCTGTAATTTCAGTTATGTATTTCCGCCGTCGGTCACGCTTCTTTGCGGAGGAGGTTTAAGTTATGGGCGCAAAAAGTAACGACATCGCAATTAGCGTAAATAATGTTTCAAAGAACTTCGTGCTGCCACACGAACGCATTGATACCATCAAAAGCACCTTCGTCCAGATGTTTGGCAGTAGCAACCGGGAGGTCGAGGTCCAGCACGCGCTTCGCAACATCAGCTTCGAAGTCAAAAAGGGGGAGTTCTTCGGTATCGTCGGGCGGAATGGCTCAGGTAAGAGTACTCTGCTCAAAATATTGGCCGGGATATACCAACCATCCCACGGCAAAGTAGATGTGGTCGGAAAACTCGTACCCATCATTGAGCTGGGGGTCGGCTTTAATGGTGAACTTACTGGTCGCGAGAATGTCTATCTCAACGGTGCTCTTTTAGGTTTTTCCCGAAAAGAGATGGAAGGCATGTATGCCGATATTGTCGAATTTGCCGAACTTGAAGAGTTTATGGATCAGAAATTGAAAAACTACTCCTCGGGCATGCAGGTCCGTTTGGCGTTTTCACTGGCTACTCGTGCCCAGGCCGACATTCTCCTCGTCGACGAAGTCCTGGCTGTCGGCGATGCCGATTTCCAGCGTAAGTGCTTCGACTACTTTAAAAAGCTCAAAAAAGCTGGCAAGACGGTCGTATTCGTAACCCACGATATGAGTGCAGTTCGCGAGTATTGCGGTCGGGCCATTTTGATCGATGACAGCCGTATTGAGGCCAGTGGAACTGCCGAAGAGATCGCCTCTGCCTATACCCGGCTGTTTACCCATAAAGTATCTGGAGTGAGTGGCTCTCAGTCGGATATGCGCTGGGGTGATGGCCAAATTAAGTACACCAAAGTGACTGCTTCAGTCGATGATGCCAGCAATCAGATCATTATAGATACCACCGTTAAAGCGATGGCCGATGTACACGAGCCGATTTTTGGATTTGCCATCAAGACTGGCGCCGGCGTAAATATCTTAGGGACTAACACCAAACTCAAGAAGATGTCTGCTAAGTCGATGCGAAAAGGCGAGACAGTTCGGCATATTTGGCGCTTAGATAATATCCTTGGGGATGGGACATTCTCGGTTTCCGCTGCAGTTGTTGCGGATGATAATGTGACAGTCCACGATTGGTGGGAAGATGCCAGTACGCTGACGATATTTAGGCCTGAGCACACCCCCTACGAAATCGAGCCCGACATATCCGTTGAGCGAAGTGATGGGTAGTCGATCTAAGACGAGGCTATTCATAGACGCCGGGCCAATATCTACCCCTCGCATGAGCGGGATTGGGCATGCAACCCTTGAGCTTATACGTACCCTAGGCTCAATGGAAATCTTCGTTCGGGATTATGAATTGGTTCTGGTTGGCAGTATTAGGGCGCGTGCCCAGCTCGAAAAGCTAAATCTTCCCAGCGTGAAATTCGCCCTGCTTCCTCTACCCACCAGGGTTTTTAACCGGGCCCCCGGAACATGGTTTGCACCTTTCCTAGATCTGTTTATCGGTCGGGGGATATATCTATTCACCAACTATCGCGCCTGGCCATTATTACGCTCGCCTTCCATCACCTTTATCTATGATGTGAGCTATATAACACACCCAGAAACGGTTGGAATTCGAAATCAGCGTTTTTTAAGTAATTGGGTCCCCCGTTGGATCAAACGCAGCACAAAAATTGCCGCTATTTCAAGAAGTGCAGAGAAAGAGATCGAGCAATATCTTCGCGTTGAAAAAGACAAATTAGTTTATGTGCCGTGCGGTGTCGACACGATCCAGTTCTCCTCCCGCCCTCCTGCTGAGGTCAAGAGCCTGTCTGAGAAGTACTCTCTCTCCGAAAATTATATTTTATATCTTGGAAATATTGAGCCGCGGAAAAACCTGGCCCGTCTTGTCCGCGCTTATCGCCAGCTTCCCTCCGAGTTAAAACAGATGCATCCGCTTCTGCTCGTGGGCGGAGGTAGCTGGCAAAATTCGGAAATTGATGCCGAGATTGCAGCTGCTTTGCAGGCAGGGGAGCGCATTATTCGTCCCCAACAATACATTGAGGATGCGGATTTGCCCGCCCTGTACTCGGGGGCTGTAATGTTGGCGCATCCCGCTATCTATGAAGGCTTTGGTTTTACTCCGCTACAAGCAATGTCGTGCGGCACGCCGGTGATGGCCGGCGATAATTCTTCGATGCCAGAAGTTGCTGGAGGTGCCGCGCTCATGGTAGATGTTGCTTCAGAAAAGCAAATGACCCATACTATGCATACGATCCTTACAGATAAGGCGGTTCGGGATCGCCTCAGATTGGCCGGTCCGAAACGCGCGCAACATTACACTTGGGCCGCTAGCGCGGAACGCCTGCTGAGCGCCATAAACAGCATGAATTCAACCAAATGAACCAGCTCATTTCATACGCCCAAAATCGCGAAGATATCATTATTGACGCGTTTTTTGATTACAAAGACGATGGGTTCTACCTGGATGTTGGGGCCAACTATCCAGTCGAAGCGTCGGTAACCAAACGTTTCTACCAGCGGGGGTGGCATGGTATAAATTTCGAACCGAATGTTAAGTTACACGGCCTCCTAACTGCCGACAGACCTCGAGACACGAATCTGTGCCTAGGCATTGGGGCTGTCGATGCCGAAACTACCTTTCGGCAATACGACGCCGCAGACGGGTTGTCTACTTTCTCTGAAACCGAAATGCAGACCTTGGACCCAAGCTATGTGGATCTAAAAAAGGATTATGTCGACATCAAGGTCCCGGTTCGCACCCTGGCAAGTATAGCCAAGGAGTATTTGGAGGGGGTTCAGGTTGATTTCCTCAAGGTTGATGTTGAGGGTTTTGAGTATGATGTGCTCGCGGGCAACGACTGGAATATCCTGAAACCTGAGGTCATATGTATCGAAGCCAACCACGTCGACCGGGACTGGCACCCAATCCTGTCTAGCCACGGCTACTCGCAATTTTTTAACGATGGCCTCAACGAATATTATGCCCAAGAAGACTCTCCTCGCCTGAAGGCATTTAAATTCCCCGAAAAAGTCCTCATGAAAGGCAGCGTAGTTCCTTATCAATCGCAAAGTGAGCGCAGTTGCGTGGATATTGAGCAACTCATTAGCGAAGAGGCCTCAGTGCTTGTTGAGCCACACGTGGGGCCCAAGAAACGGGCGATTTTTCATGCCTATGCACTTCGAAGCGCGGTAGAGGATATATTCGTTGAATCAATTATGCTTTCTCGACGGGCAAAACTGCAGCAAAGTCTAGTGAAGGCAGTATCCTCATCCTCTACATTACGTCCTAACGCACTAGTAGAGAGACTGGTACCCGTGCCTCAACCCAACTCAACCCGAATTTTGATAAAAAGAGTAGTACTAAGAGCTCTTTACCTATTCAATGAACTCACTATGGCGATTGTGGTATATGCAAAAAAAAGTTAACACCATTATTTTTGATCTCCGGCTGCTTCAGACCGGCGCGTGGTATCGAGGCATGGGCCGCTACACCGCGGCACTACTTGGAGAACTTCCCGGGGTAATTCCAAAGGGGACTCGGTTAGTTGGGCTGTTTGGGACTGATCTCCCCTATGCCAAGGAACGAGCCGATGAGGTGAGGAAGATATCTCCAGGGATCGAAACTGTTGTGCTCAAATTTAAAAAAGGCAGCAGCATACCCGCAGAACGATATAATGCCGCAGCAACCTCTGCCTGGGTGAAGCAAAATGTCGTCGGCGAAGTTAATTTTATTGCAGCTTCTATTTTTAGTTTCGACTTTCAACCGTTCCTACTGCATGGAGCACGTAACTCTGTCATCTTCTACGACCTGATTCCTTACAAGAATTGGGATATCTTCGCTAATCATTTTCCACTCGAAGAGTATTTCAAGAGGTTCTCGTATATATATTCTGCCGACCATCTGTTCGCCATCTCAGGGGCGGTCCGTCAGGATTTAATCGGCCTGCTCGGGGTCAATAGCGGGCGCATTACCAACATTATGGGCGCGGCCATTCCCGCGGCATTACTCGATGATACCAATGAGCAGGATGACACAGCTCTGCTTGATCAGCTAGCAGGACAGCGGTATGTTTTGTTGCCCGGGGGGGCCTCGCCTCACAAGAACATGTATCGTGCAGTTGCTGCTTTTGATATCTTCAATAAGAACTTTGGCGATACCTTTAAATTAGTTATTAGTTCAAACTACCCTGAACATATGCGACGGAATCTTCAAAATATTTCTCCAAATATTTTATTGAGCGGGGAGGTGTCCTCGGATACTTTGGCCAAGATGTATGGCGACGCTGAGGCCGTTATGTTCCCTTCACTCGACGAGGGCCTCGGCCTACCAATCCTTGAGGCCGCTATGCATGGTAAGCCCGTTGTTTGCTCGGACATACCTGTCTTTAGGGAGTTTTCGGATGATTTTTACTTTTTTGACCCGAAGTCTCTGGACTCGATCGCAAGGGGGCTCCTCCAGGCCGTAGTTGACGCCAGTGCCGGTATAAACTACGCAGATAAATATAGAGGGATTAACGATAAGTTTTCTTGGCACCAGACCTCAAGGTCATTCGTCGAGGGGCTTACCGGTTTTCCCTCAAGAGAGCTATCCCGAGACCATCATGATATTCTTATCGAGTTCGACACCGAATATGGCGATATAAAGCAAATAGGGCAAGTCCTTGAGCAACATGAACTCGGTGCAGTCACACTCTGGGCTGATACTTATATTGAAAAAAATCGGCCACGGCATGAGTTGCCACTCGTCCAGCGTCATTTTTTGCGCTCTAACGACATTGTTAGCTATGTAGCGTCAAAAGGTTCTCCCGTCGAATCTCGTTCGGTTATCTTTACCGGTAAAAGCCTCTATACCGCATATTTTGCACTCAAATATGCAAGTAGCATTATTTGCTCGAAGTCGGATATGCGACATGCGATTAAGCGATTTTTAGGGTTCGCCGGAGCGCAACAAGCCTCGGAACATGAGATTGATGCCTTAACCAAATTGGTGTCTCCAGAAATATCGAATGTAGGGACAAAAGGTGAGTAAATTAATAGTAGACATCACGCAGTTAGTGAACTGGCAGGGTAAACTCACCGGCATACCCCGGGTGATGGACGAAATCGCCAGTAGGTATGCGGTATCTGAAAATGATCCCCACTTTGTCGCCTGGTCCGCCCCGCTTGGCGGCTTTGAGCCCGTTGATCTCAAGGTATCAATGGGCAGACGGCAAACAACTGTGATTCCTCAGGTAGCTTCGCCAGAGGTCGGGCATACAGATAGTTACTCTCTCGTCCATCGAGCCCTGCGGAAGGGAAAGAGGCTAGCCGCGGGAGCTTCTCGCCGCGTCGGCATATATGAATACGCTAACCGGGTTGCTGGACCGTACCTTCGGCTCCAAAGCAGTTTTGAGACCCCGCGTTCACTCGTGACTCCCGCCCATGGTGATACCCTGTTGATTTTATGGGGGGAGTGGGCCGACGATACTTATATTCGCCGCATAGTTGAGCTAAAGGCCAATGGGGTCCTGCTAGCCCAGGTCTCCTACGATATGCTCCCTGCTGTTACCCCGCAGTATTCGGGTCATTCCACCGCACCATTCATCCGCTACAACCGAGAGATCCTCCCAATATGCGACCTCGTCTTGTCTATATCTGAGCATACCCGCCAGGACATAAAGGTCTGGCTTGGCGAGCAGGGTCTCAAAGTTCCGCGTATCGAAGTTATTCGGCTTGGTGATACGCTCACTAATAAACACGCCATCCAGCCCCAAGATCCCTCATTTGATAGCGCTGGGCTTATGGGCGGTGACTATATTCTTTGCGTCGGGACAATTGAGGCCCGAAAGAACCACGCTCTTCTCTACTACGTGTATAAGTTGGCCAAAGAACGCGGTATTAAGCTACCGAAATTGATAATTGTTGGCCGGCGCGGGTGGTTGACGGAAAACATCTTTGAGCTAATCACGACCGACCCCGATACGGCCAACAAGATCATTCCTTTGCTGGAGACCAGCGACGACGAGCTTACTTGGCTATATCGTCATTGTAGTTTCACGGTGTACCCTAGTTTCTATGAAGGCTGGGGGCTGCCCATCGCAGAGAGCGTAGCGCATGGGGTGCCATGTATAAGCAGTAACACCAGCAGTATGCCTGAAATCGCCGGCTCGCTTATCGATTATTTTAGCCCGGCTTCCACCGAAGAGTGCTTGGGCGCTATCATGGGGCTTACAGATCCATCTAAACTTGCGGACGCCAAGCGCCGCGTTCGGCAATATAAGATCACATTGTGGGACGAAACTTTTATCACAGTTGAGCGCTTAATAGGAGAGCTGAAAAATGCAAATTAAGATTCTCAATATAACAACTCAGCATGAAGTCTGCGGCATTGCGAAGTATCAGGAACAATATATGGAAGCCCTGAATGATCACGAGGGTATTAAGTCGGACCTATTTCCGTATTCTCCGAATATAACAAAGCTCATGTCTCGGGCCCAGTTCTCTGCGGTTCTTGCGGAATTTGAACAGCAGCTCCAAGATTACGATATTCTGCATCTACAGCATGAGTTTGCTTTTTATCGTGGCAATCAGCTTGGTCAGTATTTTGATGTCGCCAAGAAGCTTGGCAAAAAAATAGTAGTTACAATTCACACCTCGCCCGAGATTGTCCATTTGCCCGCCGTTAGCCCTCGGGGTGTCCGTAGCGGCCTACTATTTCTGAAAAATATTAGCGCAGAGCGTCATTTTGATCAAAGTTTCATATCGCCTATGCATCAAGCAGATCGTATTCTCGTTCATAATCTTCGGACTCATCACGTTCTGCTTGACCTCAAGCTATCCGCCGACAAGGTGAAGCTTATTGAGCTCCCCGTACCAATGCTAGGTCAAATCTCGCCATCGGCCCGGCTACACAAAGCGCTATCGGTAAAGTCAGGCGATGTCCTAATTGGTATAGTTGGCTTTGTTGCGAAAGTTAAAGGGGTAGATCATGCAGTTCGTGCGCTGAGCTTTTTGCCGGATAACTATAAATTAGCGATTATTGGAGGGATCCATCCTCAGAGCGCCGATATGGGTTATCTCGACTACGTGTGCGATATAGTCGTGCAACATGGGCTTCAAGACAGAGTTTATATTACAGGGTTTGTGCCCGAAAACGATGAGCTCAATAGGTTGATTCGGGAGTGCGATATATGCGTGTACCCATACGAGCAGCATTATTATGCCGGAGTATCGTCTGCGGCACTTGCCGATGCTTTTGCGAACCATAAGCCGGTAATTGCTTATCCCACGGCCGCTTTCCAAGAGCTAAACACGCATAATGAGGCGATGATTCTCTGTAAATCGTTCAATTATTATGAATTAGCCCGTGAACTCAAGGGCATCAATATTGAGGCCGCCCGGAAAGCTTCAACGCTTTTTGCGGTCGGACATTCGTATCCAAAGGTGGCGCCAAAGGTCATATCTGCTTATGAGAATCTACTTTCCGGTGTACGGCAACAGACCGATGCAAAGGATTAGTTCAAAGCGAGTCCTTATTCTAGGGACATACCCGATCGCTCAGCCGCAGCATGGGGGCCAGAAGCGGACCCGGGCTATCCTCGACTTTTACGCTGATATATTCGCCGAGGTCAAATATGTTGCGGTATTTTCGCCGAAAGATTATCCGGCTTCAGGTCGCGATGACATCGCCTTTAACCCGCCGATCAATCAAGAACACCCCGAGGACAGCCTCGTTTCGGACTTGGCCCTCGGTCGAGCCATCGCCTCCGACCCAGGTGTTAAGGGAAAAATTGTTAAGTTACTCACTAGATATCGGCCGGACATTATTCAGGTCGAGCAGCCATATGTGTATTCGGGCCTCGCCGAAACACTTACTGAGCTAGGATTGAATCCAGCGATAATATACAGCTCCCAGAACGTTGAATCTCAGATGAAAGAGCAAATGCTAACCGCGGCCGGGTGCAATCGGGCGACGGTCAATCGATATTGCACCCAGATTCAAGAACTCGAGCAAGGTTTAGTCAAATCGGCGGACTTGGTCATTGCCGTAAGCAAGGAGGATGCGGCGCAATTCACGAGCTATGGACCTCGTCGAATTGTGCTGGCCCCGAATGGCATCGCTCGCTCAGTAGTCTCTCCCTCCTCGCTCAAATACTGGGGACGACATTTGGCAAAGCGCCATGTTGCTCATCTGGCGATCTTTGTTGGCAGCGCTCACCTTCCCAACTGGGAAGGCTTCCTTGAAATTATTGGCCCCAAGCTGGGTTTTCTGCCCTTTGGAACAGAAATTATGATTGTCGGCGGAGTCGGCGGGATGGTTAATAGCTACCGATTCAGCCCTTGGTTCTCGCGGGTTGGCTTCCTTCAGCGCGCTGAAGTCGTTGGGAGGGTAGATGAGACCAGTCTGGCTGCACTGCTTTCTCTCGCTAAAGTAATCATCCTGCCCATCACCACCGGCGGTGGGTCCAACCTCAAAACCGCGGAAGCAATACTCTCCGGCAAGAAGATCGTCGCCACGCCATTTGCCTTTCGAGGGCAAGAACAATTTCAGCACCTGCCCGGCGTCGATATCCAGAGTACTCCGGAGGGTTTTCGTACGGCACTGGTTGCTGCCCTGGAGTCGTCTGAGCCCAAGCGAAGTCCTCAAGATAAGCAGACTGCCGGCCAGGTAGTCTGGAGTGAAACTCTTAGGCCGTTAACCATGGAAGTGAACAAACTATGAAGCGACCCCGCGTCTGGATTGATCTGAGCGATATCAGCACCTGGAAGGGTCATTACACGGGCATTCAGCGCGTCGTAGTGAGTCTTAGCGGCCAATTTGCGGCCAGCGAGGAGGATGTGCGTTTCTTCGTTTACAACCAACGGCGCAACGAGTTCCTGCGCACTCAGCTATCTACTATTACACGCCCAGAAACCGACGACATGCCCGCCCCCGACCGGGCTAGCTCGCTAGGGGTCAGGCTAAAAGCTCTTATGCGCTGGACGTACGCCCATACTCCGACACGAATCCAGCGAGTTGTTCCGCCTGAACGCCGGAGGCAAATCCGAGCCGCTGGTGGCAAGATGATTAGCTCCCTACGGGCAAATGGGCGCTCCACAAGCCTTCCGACCGATGGGCCCGCCCAATTTGAGCGCGGAGACATTGTCCTCGTTCTCGGGGCAGCCTGGGAGCGGCCAGGCCTACTGCCCTCGCTAGCGAAACTCCGCCAAGACCATGGGATTAAACTGCATTGTTTAATTTACGATCTCATCCCCGTAATTCAGCCTCAATTTTTTGGTCCTGGGCTACCGGAGCGATATACCAAGTTCATGTTTGAGCTTGCGGCAAATTCCGACGGCATCATGGCCATCTCACAGTCCACCAGTCGCGATTTTGGGACATTTTGTACCTCTGTTGGGATAATAGCGCCGCCGGTTAGTGTCATACGGCTTGGCGATAATCCCGAGCTCCAGCCCGTGAAATCGGTACCAGTCGTAGGCATCGAATCCGAAAGCTATATTCTTGCGGTTGGGTCTTTTGAAGCCAGGAAGAACTACGCCCTTCTGTACAGTGTCTGGAAGCAGGCCGCCCTCAACGGGCAAATCCTTCCTCGTTTGGTTATCGTTGGTTCTAAGGGCTGGGCAGCAGGGGATACGCTGGCAGCAATGCAGCTAGATCCGGACGTAGCAGAAGCTATCACTGTTCTGGGAGGCATCAGTCGCGCTCGTCTGACCTGGCTGTATCAAAACGCGATGTTTACGATTTACCCTTCTACATACGAGGGCTGGGGGCTTCCGATAGCCGAGTCTCTTGCCTACGGTAAGCCATGTCTGGCCTCTAATACGTCGTCGATGCCGGAGGTCGGAGGGGATCTGGTGGATTACTTCAACCCCCTCGATCCGCAGGGTTGTCTCTTGGCTATCAAAGCCTATTTGGAGCCCGGCGCCTTAGCCGCTCATCACGAACGCATCCAGTCCGAATTCAAGACCACCTCTTGGGCCGCAACCCTCCAACAGGTTCAGCGCAATCTCGCGGGTGAAGAGTAACTCAGTCTGTGTTCCCGCAGCTCGATAGTAGCAAATAAAGATGTTACTGCAGGCTGAAAAGGGAAAATCGCATATCCTCATAAATCTTATGATGGACGGCCGCATCCACTTGGTTCGCAAGTTCCGGGTTGCTCGTAGACAGTTGCTTATCAACTAGAATATAGCGTAGATTCAACGCTCTCATTTTAGCTACATCATCAGAGTGGAAGTCGGAAAAATCATTAATTTGAGAAAAATATTCAGGTGGGGTGTAGCCGCTGTAACCGTTAAAAATGTTCCGGTTATAGTAGCCCGACCACATCACCTCTTCGGCCCGGGCTACTGGAATCTGTGCGTTAGGGTAGTCGACGTCGGCCGAAATAATTACAATATTGTTCACTTCCGGGTGCGCCTTAATGTACTTGTAGACCGCCGGAATATTCAGATTGTAGTTGTATTCGTGGGTGCTCATGGCTACCTGGTGCTGTGGCAATAATTCAATCGCAACCAGCAAGCAAATGAGAGCGTATAGCCCTGTTCGAGCTTTGTTACCTATGTTCCATTGCTTAAGCACCCCAGGGAGAAAAGCTAACCCTATACATAGTGCTAATAGTACCAACCCGCTCGATCTTCCTACGGCGCGAATGAAGGACAGTTGAGGCAAGAATCTATCAACGAGCAGGTAAGGCAACGGAATTGTGATCGGTATGCCGCCGCCTAATCCTGGATACATAAAGTTACCCCTGATCTTAAGCAGCGGGCCCAATGACACTATAAACCCCGCCACGCCAATACCGAGGAATGTCATCGCCAACCCATACCTCCGCCAATTCGCCAGACTGCCACGCCGCCAGACGAATACCATCAATAATATTAGAGCAAAAACTAGATATAATGTTATGCCGTGGAATGACCGGCTATCGAGGTTATATGATTGCGCGTGAGGGTGGAAATGATAAAAAACTCCGCCCACAATAGTAGATGGATCTGGTGTCAAATAATCCGCCAAACTCGAGGCATACTTCGTCTGATCCGCCACGCTGAAAGCCGCATGGTTGGCTTTAGAAAAACGTACGTATTGAACCGCTAGTGGCATAGTCGTAGCAATAGCCAACGCAACTGCTGCTCCCAGCATAAGGATTTGTTTTGGTTTCGTAAGCCTAAACGCTATAAGTCCGAGTATTAGTACAGACATCGCCAATAACACGAACGCCATCTGGTACCAAGAGGCATAGAACTGAAGCACCAAAGATAGCCATAAAAAGACCAGCCACTTGATATTCTTTTTCTCTAGATACTTCAACACCATCAAGATTGCTAAAGGCAAGTAGAAAATACTAAGGCTCTGGAGGTGGGATACTGCCGCAATTTTAAAGGGGGCAAATTCAAACGCCAGGCCTGCTAACACGGAGACAACTTCATTCCCCCGGCTGATGTGCTTTACGAGCAGGTAGACGAACCAGCCGGATAGGAAAAAACTAATAACTGTCCAGATATTATAAGAAAACAGTGGGCTATTATTTATCCAGTATAAGGGCAGCGTGAGGAGGCCGGCTGAAAGCTGTGTTTCCGAATACAGCATAGTGTCTGGGTGGGGGTAGTATATATTTGAGTTAATGTATTGTGGGCAGCTTTGGGCCAGAATACAGTGCTGATCTCTCGCCAACGTCCAGGCATTGAACATAGCATCGCCGCCCTCGCTATAAGAGGCTGCTCTGGTTATCATAGGCCAGAAAAATATTGCTGTGGCCGCCAATATTAGAAGTGTGCCTATCCAGTACCGGCGGATATATTTTCTGGGACTTGTTGCGTTCGCCCAAATCGTGGAGGCGACTTCGCTTAGCTTAGCCATCATTTAAGCCTAATACTTAGTGAGCAAGTTAAAACGAATAATTTCCCAAATAGCCTTAATGCCGTCACTTACACCGATCTTCTTGCCCTCTTCCTTGCTCCGGCCATAGTAGCTAATCCCTATCTCGTAAACGGCCGCTTTGCTCTTGGCAATCCGAGCCGTGATCTCGGGCTCAAAACCGAATCGCTGCGCCTTAAGATCTTGTGCCAGTCGACGCGCCAAGTCGCCTCGCATCATTTTGTAGCAAGTCTCCATATCGGTGAGGTTGAGACCAGTCAGCGCATTCGAAAGAAAAGTCAGGAACTTATTTGCAACTTGGTTGCGGTAGTAAATAATCCTGTGTGGTTGTCCGCCAATAAACCTTGATCCGTAGACAACATCAGCTTGTCCGCGCTCGATCGGGTATAGGAGGCGTTTATATTCCTGGGGATCATACTCTAGGTCGGCATCTTGAACTACCACGACGTCGCCCGTAGTCTCGAGGATGCCACGCTTAAGAGCCGCCCCCTTACCCTGGTTGCGGTCTTGCAGTAGCACGCGGATAGTTTGGCTATTCGCAGCCAACTTCGACAGGATCCCTCTTGTGCCATCCGTGGAATAGTCGTCCACGATTACGATTTCTTTTTTGGTTGCCCCCAGGTCAACGGCAGCAACCTCTTTAAGAATCTTTTCGATCGTCGCCCGCTCATTGTAGCAAGGGATCACGATGGATAAGGTGTCGATTTTTGCCATCATGCCTCAATGTCATTATACTGATGGTTATGTTATCACAGTCGACGGTGGGTCGCACTCACTACATCTTGCGGCGACTTCTTAAGATCGACTTCGTTCGCTTCAGCCTTGTTGGTGGTTGTGGGTTTGTCATAAATCTTTCCATACTTATGCTGCTATATAGGGGCGTTCACGTCTCAATTTTTCTGGCTCAATTGATCGGGTCCGAGATTGCACTATTTTTCAATTTCATCTTGCACCACAAATGGACTTATAAACACCGGAACATCGTTAGCTCGATACCGACCCTGCTGGTGCAATTTCACGCCAGCTCTTGGGCGGCTACGTTGGGCAGTGCCGCGTTGGTAGGCGCTCAAGTAAAGTACCTTCACCTAAATTACGTTGTAGCCCTGGTCGCCAGTTCCGCCGTTGTGCTGTTCTGGAACTACACTTGGGCAAGGTCGGTAATCTGGCGGCATCATCTCGATACCGACCGGGAACCGGCATGAAGATAGTCGTTATTGGTACGGGTTATGTTGGCTTAGTCTCGGGTACCTGCTTCGCCGAAGAAGGGAATACCGTTATCTGTGTTGATATCGACGAAGATAAGGTTAGCCGGATGCAGAACGGCCAGATGCCTATATACGAACCGGGTCTCGAGGTTCTATTCCATCGAAATATCCAGGAGCAGCGGCTCAGTTTCACTACTAACCTCAAGGCTGGTATCCAAGGTGCTGAAATTATTTTTCTTGCGCTTCCGACACCGCCCGGTTCGGATGGCTCGGCCGACCTGTCATACGTGCTTGGCATGGCCGAAGAGCTTGGCCCGATGCTGGAAGAGTATGTAGTGATAGTGGATAAAAGCACAGTACCGGTTGGCACTGCGGAAAAAGTTAGGGCCAAAATCGCTGCCAGCAGCAAAGTAGACTTTGACGTTGTTTCAAACCCTGAGTTCCTTAGAGAAGGCTTTGCCGTGGCCGACTTTATGCGGCCGGATCGTATTGTTGTTGGGAGCTCGTCGGAGCGAGCGGACAAACTTATGGAGCGGCTGTATCTCCCATTCGTCCGGACAGGCAACCCGATCCTATTTATGAGCGAACGCTCTGCCGAAATGACTAAGTACGCCGCCAATGCAATTCTCGCTACGAGGTTAAGCTTCATGAACGAAATCGCCAACATGTGCGAATATGTTGGGGCAGACGTTGATTCCGTTCGGCTTGGGGTGGGCCATGACCCTCGTATAGGCAAACGTTTCCTCTTTCCAGGAATCGGCTACGGAGGCAGCTGTTTCCCCAAGGATGTCGCGGCGCTCAAATATATGGGAGGCCAGGAGGGTTACCATTTTCGTGTGCTTGAAGCTGTTGAGCAGGTTAATGAGTACCAAAAAACCCGGCTGTTTGAAAAGATTACTAGGCACTACAAAGGGGACCTCCGGGACCGGGTATTCGCGCTGTGGGGTCTCTCTTTCAAGCCCGACACGGACGATATTCGGGAGGCACCTTCTTTGGCTATTATTGAGCAACTTACCTCGGCTGGTGCCAAGGTAGTCGGTTATGATCCGGTTGCAATCCCCAACGTCAAGAGACAACGGGGGGACAACCCGAATCTCAGTTTTTCCTCTAACCCCTACGATGCCCTAGGTGGGGCTGATGCCCTCCTTATTGCTACCGAATGGGGTGAATTTAAGACCCCCGACTTCAGGAAGATTAAACAATATTTAAAAAAGCCAGTCATTTTTGATGGCCGCAATGTGTTTAGTCTCGACGAAATGAAAGAACAGGGGTTTAAGTACTATAGTATCGGTCGGCCGGTCGTTTAGGTGGTGCTAATTAAGAAGGAGCAAATTATGGGCAAGCGAGTGATGGTTACGGGTGGTGCCGGGTTTGTTGGTTCGCATCTGTGTGAGCGCCTGCTGGTCGACGGGCATGAGGTACTCTGCGTCGACAACTTTTATACGGGGCGTCGCCAAAATATTTATGAGATGCTTGAACATCGGAATTTTGAATTATTACGGCACGATATCACTGTGCCTCTCTCAGTAGAAGTGGATCAGATCTACAATCTGGCTTGCCCCGCCTCGCCAGTACACTATCAATTTGACCCTGTCCAGACCACCAAGACCAGCGTCCTGGGTGCCATCAATATGCTTGGCTTAGCTAAGCGAGTAAAGGCCAGTGTACTCCAAGCATCTACCAGTGAAGTCTATGGAGACCCGGACGTCCACCCACAACCCGAAAGTTATTGGGGTAATGTGAACCCCGTTGGTATTCGGTCATGCTATGACGAGGGTAAGCGTTGCGCCGAGACGCTTTTCTTTGATTATCACAGGCAGTCAAATGTAGATATTCGGGTCGTGAGAATATTCAACACGTATGGGCCCAAAATGCTTCCAAATGACGGTCGCGTAGTCTCAAACTTTATTGTCCAGGCATTAACAAATCAGGATATCACTATTTATGGTGACGGCTCACAAACAAGGAGCTTTCAGTATGTTGACGACCTAGTAGAGGGGATGGTTAAAATGATGAATAACACTCGTCAGCTTATAGGCCCAGTAAATTTGGGCAATCCGAACGAGTTTACGATAAAAGAATTGGCCAATGCGATATTAAAGCAGATACCAGAGAGTACGAGTAAGATAATCTTCAAAGAACTACCCCAAGATGATCCTCGGCAACGTCAACCCAACATTGATCTAGCCCGTAAGGAGCTTGATTGGGAGCCAAATATCCAGTTGCAGGCAGGGCTCAGCCGCACTATCGATTATTTCCGGTTGGTAATGAAGGTCAAAAATTACACTAAGTAGTCGCGGGTTGGCATTGATATCTCCAGATGTAGCGTAGCCACAGTATCAACTTTAGTCATGCTAAAATGCTTATATTAGATAGGGGCCACAATGCCGAGATTGCCAAAGAAGCGAATAATCCTCTCCTGCGCAGTATTGGCTGTTGTGGCCATTTGCATAGGCGCTTATGCGTACAATCTAGATAGGCGATTGGCCATCGTTCCGACCAGCGCAACCCCATCGGCTAGCCAAACCCCCGGAGCAGACACCGCAACCCACGCTGGCCCGGGTTCCGACATCGCGGCGTCCCCCAAGGTCGAACCTACGCCCTCTACAGCCAAGGTGCAGCAACCTACCGGTCAACTCCTGAACACTCATTCCGTCAGCCTCAGCTCGGGGATAACCAGTATAGATTCTACCTGCAACTCAGTGTCTGGGGCCACCTGCGCCATCCGGGCCACTCGGGGCGCTGAGACCATCACGGTCGGTACGGCAACTACCTTGTCTGATGGCTCAAATGGTCTTGAAATAATCTGGGATGCCAAGAAACTCAGTAAAGGAACCTGGATTATCCGTGCGGTTGCTAGTAAAGGTTCTCAAGAGGCACAATCGGACCCTGACAGTCTGGTGGTTGTTGAATGACTAAATCGTTACGTGTTTCGGCCCTTGTGCTCTTAGTAGCTACGGTTTCAATTGCAGCTTTTATTGTCCCTGCACATGCCACCGACTATAATAACTCCCGTCTCATGGACGACCAGATCTTCGATAACAACGCGAGCATGAATGAGTCTCAGATTCAATCCTTTTTGAGTGCTCGTGGGTCTTGTCTTGCAAGTTATAACGACGTGGACCCAACCTGGACCGGCTCAACTTGGACATACGGCGGAAGCGCCTCAGCCGCCCACACCATCTACAAGGTCTCTCAACAATGGGGGCTGAATCCGCAGGTAATCATTGCGACACTCCAGAAAGAGCAGAGCCTGATAACTGGCGCGGGTTGTGTTGCTCCACAAATAATCTCTGCGATGGGGTATGATTGCCCAGATTCAAATGGCCGGTATGACTATCCCGCTATCGGAGTTACCCAAACCTGTGTTTCCCATCAGAAGAATGCGGGCTTCGCCAGGCAAGTGCTTTGGGGTTCATGGCAATTAAAGTTCAATAAAGAGCGTGCCTATGGCAATACCAGCTGGGACGGCGATGGTAGCCTTATTTACGGTGGGTACATGACAGCCGGAGTTCGCAAGCGGTGTGATACTTGCCAGTCATTCTCCTACGACGGCAATACATCTATCGACGGGCAGGCTCTCCATATCGACAACGGCACGACCGCCTCGCTCTACTACTACACTCCTCACCTCGGACAGTCTTTCCCCGGGATATTCGAGGGTTGGTTTGGCTCAACTCTTGTTCCCACATATGCCTCTCAGTTCGCTGGTGTGTCGGCTTACCCTACAATCGTCCCAGGCACCTCTGTAACGGTCACATTGAGCTATCAAAATGTCGGGAACCTAGCTTGGTACGACGACGTTAGTGCGCAATCCGCGGGCCAGTTGCCGACCCACCTCGCCACCAGTCACGCCTTAAATAGGACTAGCCCATTTGTCCTGGGTGGGGGCCAAAATCGCCCTGCCCTAACTTTTGCTGCCGTGTATATGAGTGATGGGACCACGCTAGCTTCAAACCAGCACGTAGCGCAATCGAGTCAGATTGTTAAATTCTCATTAGTTCTCGTGGCCGACCGGTCGTTGCCGGCAGGGCAATACCGGGAGTATTTCCAGCCGATCATCGAGGGGGGGAGCGTAATGAATGATCCCGGCACTTTCGTGGATGTAAATGTACCCGACCTTGACGCTTCGTCAGCGGCCGGTCAATCTGGCTATCCTACTTTAAAACCCGCACAGGGGGCTGCCGCCTTCTTAACCTATCGCAACGCCGGCAACACTCGGTGGTGCGACGATATTGCTATGGCACAGGCTTCGTCTGGGTGTCATCGCGTTCATTTGGCAACGTCTCATGCCATCAATCGTGCCAGCGCCATAGGCTCCGAATGGGGTCCAGGTAAAAACCGCCCCGCCCTAACCTTTGCCGCCGTTTATTTGGGGGATAATATCACTCCAGCGCCAGACCAACATGTCGCTTTGCCTGGGCAGTTTATTAAATTCACCTTCAATTTCGTTGTGCCAGAAAACCAGGCGCCCTCAACCTCGCAAGAGTACTTCCAGCCAATAGTCGAGGGTGGAGCCACCATGAACGACCCTGGAACCTTTCTAAATGTCACAATATCATCAGCGTCAACTTCTGTAGCAGTTAGTGCCCCCGCTCAGCAATTTGTTGCGGGCGAGACCAAGACGCCCTCCCTCTCCTTCAGGAATACGGGCAACGTCGCCTGGTCGAATGCTAATACCAAACTTTTGGCAGTCAATGACTCTAGCAAGGTTTTCAAAAACATCAGCTGGGCTAGCCCTACGATAGCCGCTAGCATGAACGAGTCAAGCGTGGCTCCGGGAGGCACCGCTACCTTCAGCCCCTCTCTGACTGCGCCAGTAGGAGCCGGGAGCTATACTCTTAATTTTGCCCCCGGTGAGCAGAATGTAGCGTACGACGGCCCCAAGGCCTCAATGGGTGCGACCGTCTCTGGTGCTATATACTCTTCACTTTATGCTGGCGAGTCAGGGTATCCTCAGATTCGCCAGGGCCAGTCTGCAACTGCCTGGATTCGTTATAAGAACACGGGCAATATTGCCTGGTACGACGATACCAATGCTTCCACTGGCCCCGCTGGCGTCAAGCCAAGTCACCTCGCAACGAGTCACGAACTCAATCGTAGTAGCGTCCTAGGTAACGTCTGGGGAGGAGATAATAACCGCCCCTCAGGCAGCCCTTCCGCTGTCTACGAAAGTGACGGGACTACTCTTGCGGCTAACCAGCATCTCATTCAGCCTGGCCAAATTGCCCAATATCGTTTCATTTTGAGCGCTCCGTTCGGCCTTGCCACGGGCATAAGACGTGAATATTACCAGCCGATCGTAGAGGGCGGAACCACCATGAACGACCCCGGGACTTTCCTAGACGTCGAAGTATTGCCTGGCACGTATTCTAGCCAGTACTACTCGCAGTCTGGCTACCCCAGCATAGCTCGACCCGCGAGCGGGTCTGCAACAGCCGCCGCCTACATAAGCTACAAGAATACCGGTAACACTCCCTGGTATGACTCTTCCAGTGTGACGCCCGGCAATTTGCCCACCAACTTAGCCACTAGCCACTCCGTCAACCGAGCCAGTGGTTTGGCTGACGTATCGCCCAGCGGCTGGTGTAATAGCAGCTCCCGCAATCGCGCCGCGTGCCAGTTCGCTGCCGTATACGAAAGCGATGGTATCACTCCTGCCGCCAGCCAGCATGTAGCCCAGCCCGGCCAAATCGTGAAATTTGCTTTCAGCTTCTCTGCCACCCCCACCACTCCGCTAGGAACCACGCGCGAGTTCTTCCAGCCCATCATCGAGGGCGCCACTACTATGAATGACCCGTGGACCTCCCTCGAAGTTACTATCACGCCTTAGCTTAGGGCGACTATATCCGCAGAAGGGCTTCGGCCGACTCTTGTCAGAGCATCCCCTCAAAACGAACCTTGATAGCAGATCCAGTTTTGGCGTAGCCAGATAAAAGTTTTTTGATAAGTTTCAGTGGGGTAGCCATTGCTATTAAACCCGGCGCCTGTGCGCCCGTTAGAGCCCAGTTAGCCACCTGAGCCGAAATGCTTATTGCGGCACGGTCAACATAAATTTCAAAATAGTGAGCGCCAAGTAGGGTCAGGCTCAGGTATGCGAGTACTGTGATAGCGACACTAGGCGTGTATCCGAAGTGAGGGATAAGGGAAGAGAAGATATAGGTAGAAAGGCCCATAAGGGTAATTTGGTGTAGCAAATATAGGCTGAATGATTTTTGCCCCAGATAAACCAACGGCCGCCAGCTAAGCCATTTTTGAACACGCGGTAGTCCAAGGATTGCAACCAGCACAAAAAATGCCGCAAGGTTATGCCAAAAAAACGTGTTCTCAACCACACTCCACCCTTGAACAAACAACAACTGGTATGTCGTCTGTGCCGGGTTTCCATATGTTGTGTAGCCTCCTAGGAGTATGCCGGTTGCCAGTAGCCCCCAACCACATCTTCGGATCTGACGAGCCAAGTCAGCACGCCGATCTGCTGTTGCCAGTAAATCGGCCAGCAGCATACCGACGACAAATCCCAGGTATTCCGTTCTCAGCACCGCAGCAACCAGTGCTAGGTAAATAACCCAGCGTAGCCTGTTCTGCCCAAATAGGGCGGTTATAGCAAATACCAGAAAAGAACCAAATAACTCTATTTGCATAGTCCAAAGAACGGGGTTGTATATTCCGGAGCCGGAAACGAATGTGCCGAAAAGCCCCTCGTAAATCGCCTTGCCTATTGAAGGCTCGAACTGAAAATAGTTTGCTGGGCTATGTGTAATGAGCTGGACCCCTGCCCAGTTTTGAAACAGACCAAGCTTCATTAGTAAGTATGCCAATATAACTGAAACTAGCACTGGTATTGCCAGACGAAGATACCTTTTGGACGCGGCTCGCTCTAGTGACTTCGGGTCACGCCGTTTAAAAAAAATCCGAGCAAGAACGTACCCGCTCAAGGTGAAGAATATTGCCACTGCGAAATTACCACTTACTAGTACGCCGAGCGGTGAGGTATAAAATAAATGCGCGAATCGCGAGTGTGTCGCAATGGGCGGCCCGACAACCATTGCGGGGAAGTAAACCGACGCGGTGTGAAAAAGCACCACCATAAGAGCTGCTAGCCCCCGCAGACTCTCCAGATATAATAACTTCGCTTTTGGCTCACCGGTATCTTCCATCATAACTATTATAAGGCATAAGCTTTCAATCCTTTACACTTACGCTATGATTCGCATGGAGTTTATGGCGCGGGCGCGGGTTCGTAGGCTGAGCGGCTCGACACCCTACGGCGCGGTAGCCGAGCGCGCAAAAAAAGGCTAGCCGGTGCCTCAAACAGTCGAAAGCTCAGCCAGGCGATGATGAGTGTTGTGACGAAGGTTAGGAGTGTAAATACGGGCGCTGATCGTTGGCCTAGCAGCTTTAACAGTAAAAAAATCACTAGGGGATGAAGCAAATACATCCCATAGCATAGCGCCCCCGGCAGCGTGAGAAATTGAGGCATTCGATTTGCCCACGGACGAGTCCTCGCCACGGTTAAAATTCCGGCTATCGCGAGGCTAAGAAGAGTTGGAGCATAAACACGAGTCAGCGGAAGCTGGGCCAAGCTCAAACCCCAAAAAACGCAAAACGCCAACACTGCGAACCCTAGAGCCATGCCCAGGGCAGTTTTCCTCCCGAGATTCCGAATCCTAGGATTCGTGCTCGCCAAGAACGCCATAACCCCAAATGCTATGCTCTCAAAGCCACTCGGGGAGCCACTAAAACCGAGCCAAAAATTCGTCGGGGCCACGAGTGAAGTTGTTAGCCGGTACAAAATGCCGATTCCGACAACGAGAGCCATAACGCGCACCAGACGAGCCGCGGAACCCCCGAAGCGCCGCAATATAAATGGGTATAACAGGTAAAACTGTTCCTCAATCGCCAACGACCAAAATATGTCCCACTGCAGGCCCCACCCGCTCGCAATGCTCTGGTACGCGATCCGGACCCAATTGAACGCAAATAATGGCAGAGAGACGAAAAACCAGCCACTGAATTGGGCTTGGGGGTCCCGCAGGACGAAGTCGCGCGCTATGCCTGGGTGAGTTAAGTGAGCGAGCACCGCTGCCGTTAGAACCACCACCATCGCAAGTGGCAGTAAGCGAGCCACCCGGCGTCCATAGAAGTCTAGGCTTGAGACAGCTGACAAGTTAGGACTACGAATGGATATTGTCTTAGTAATAATGAAACCGGACACAACAAAAAATATTGTCACGCCGTAAGCGGAGTTTCCTTCGAGCCGCCCCTGTAGCCAGCCTGGCCAGCCAGCCATGGCGAATGAAACAGTAGCGCTATGACCAAATACCACAATCGCAATACTTATAGAACGCAGCAGATCTACGACCGCAAAACGTGACGTCGGTTTGGGTAGCATTAAAGCTCTCGGCTCACCAGTCTCTTCCATCATAACCATTATAAGGCACCCGCCTCGAAATTTGGTATAATCGCATCGAACTCGGCTCGTTTAATTGACGGGCGCCCAAGAGTGGGCTACTTGAGCAAATTAAGGAGACGTAAGGTTATGAGCGAAAATACACTGCCAGGGCCAGATCGTGACCAGCCAGAGGCCGGCTTCAGCAATGCCGCCGAGGCCAGAGACTTGGCGAACGATCCCGAGGTTGAAGCAATTAGCCCCGAATTAGACCCAGAGGCCATCGGCCTGCGCCTCGAAAATGAAGACGATCGCCGCAGCATATACACCATTGATGATGTCGACCTCTTTCTGGGTGAACAGTCACCCGTTCCGGGAGGCCTTAAGCGTAAGGTTCGGGAATTATTTGCCACCTATCCCGATGGTCTCAAGCAGTTTTTCGTTAAAAAGAATCAAGATGACGCCGTGCTGGCCAAGCATCATCATACCGAGGTAGAAACTGGAGGCTCGGGGGTCGAAACATTTCTATTTACCGACATCCCAGCGGGATCATCGGTTACTACCGAGTAATACGATCTGGGCCGTGCACAGGGGCGCATTCAGTCAGACGTTCCTATCGGAACCGAAATGCGCAACCTTCCCGAGACTTATCATGTCATTAATATCCACGGTCCGGCTAGCTTTGTGCAAATGCTGGAGAGCCCCGATTTTCATTCTGAAGATCTCATTGCATATGATAGGGATAATTGGTCGAAGGAAGACGGACGCATGGTCGAGGGCACCCTACCTTGGCCTAAGGAAAAGCCCGATTCGCCAGAGGCTGCTTAAACCGGTTGCTGAGGCAGCCCCTTTGGTGAAGCGCAACCGAGACAAATCTGATATACTTTCGCCATGATTATTGTGATTATCGCTGGCGGATCGGGAACTCGGCTCTGGCCCTTGTCTGTTGGTAACTACCCCAAACACCTACTAAAACTAACCGGTGAGCGCTCGGGAGTCCAAGAGGCCTATGATCGTGCCAAGCGCATTAGTGACGACATCTATGTGGTCACCGAAGCCAGCCACTCTGAGCATGTGAAAAAGCAATTGCCCGACCTGCCCGACCACGCTTTCATCGTGGAACCCGGCCGCCGCGGGACTGCTAGCTGTTTTATTGCCGCTCTCGACCGCGTAGCGCGTCATCACGACCTCGACGAGCCGATTGGCTTCCTGTGGGCCGATCACTTCATCCGCGACATTGACGGCTTCGTGCACGCCTTCAAGACCGCCGAAGCCCAATCCAAGCACCACGGCCGCCTCACCCTAGTCGGTATTGAGCCGACGCACCCGTCCACCCTATTTGGGTACATTGAAAAAGGCGCCATTATCGACAAAGCCGCCTTCGTGTCCGAAGTCGCCAGCTTCAAAGAAAAACCCGAGCTCGAGCAGGCACGGGAATTCTTTGCCAGCGGCAAATACCTCTGGAACAGCGGCTACAACGTTGGCTCCGTCAACGTCTTCTTGTCGGCCATGAAGAAGCACGCTCCCGAGCGCTACGCGGACTTCCAAAGTCTCCAAAAGGTCAAAACCCCCGCCGAATACGATGAAACCTACCTCGGCTTCGAAAACGACGCCATCGACTACGCTCTCAGCGAAAAAGTCGACAACCTCATGGTGGTGCCCGCCACCTTCGATTGGCTAGATGTGGGCTCATTCAAGGAATTGTATGAAGCCAACAATAACGATGGTTCCGGCAACGTGATCACCGGCGACGGGGTAGTGGAGACCATCGAAGTCGAGAACTCCTACATCCGCAACGACGGCGACAAGCCGATCGCGGTCATTGGCCTCGACAACGTAGTGGTGGTCAACACCCCCAACGGCATCCTGGTCGCTCGCAAAGACCTCTCCCAGCGCGTCAAAGAGATCGTCAAGAAACTCGCTTAGTAGACGACCACCGTCTGGTTGCTCACCCTAGGGACAACCTGAATTGGCGCTTTCAACAAAAGATAGGGGTGTTTTCGCAAACACCCCTATCTTTTACGATTCGAGCTCAGAATTAAGGTATTTGCTTCCTTATATTATATATCCTATATATCGGGCACATCTGGAATTCTTGTCAGTTTTCAGGTGTAAGCTATAGTTTAAGCACAAGCACTATAAATTTCTCGAGGATACATGGAATCAGAAGCACCAACCACCGATAATCAGGCTCAGCCCGTTCCCGAAGCGCCCGTCGCCGCTCCAGTCACCGCGCCCGTTGAACCTCCAGCCCAGCGACCGCACAACAAAAAGCCCCTTGTGATCACCCTTGGCGTATTGATCCTTGCCGGCATCGGCGGCGGACTCTATTGGCAATTTGGCCGCACCCAACCCGCTAAGGTTACTTCGATCCAGGCCAGCCCGTCCGTTACCCCCGTCCCGTCGTCCACTCCCGATTCTAAAGCCACTCTATTGCTCCAGCGTTTCACTAAGCCGACGACCGGCGAGACCTGGCTCCCGGCCCCCAAGAAGCTGGCCGCTCAAGGTTTCCTCAAAGACGGCGATACCGATGCCGAGTACTACCAGCTCGGTATGCGCGGCACTTCAACTATCATCTTGTCGGTCGTTTCGCAGGTTGGTGAATGGAATATTCTCTACGAGAAGACCGCTGCTGGTAACGTCACGGTCATTGCTCATCCGGACGGCGAGGCGGTTTACAATGCCGACTCAGATACCCAGTACGCCAGCGCCGTATCGTCGAAAGTTAAGCTCGATACCGTCACGCACTATGATTCGCTCACCATGCCACTCGAGCTCCCACTCGCTAAGGGCTACGTCGTGAAGAAGCCGACTCATCCCGATTTCGGCAGCCTCATCCGCCCGGTAGTTGCCGGCCAGATCGTCCCCGTCGACACCGTCGTGGCCAAATACGGGGGGAGCACCCTGGTAAAAACCGAGACGACTTACGCGGACACCAAGCTAACTTCCATCGGCTACAACATGCTGACCGCGGCTCATATGCGCGTCGCCATGTCGTTCATGCCCCTGGAACTCAGCCTCACTGGCTATCAATGGCAAAGCGGTGCCACGCCCGTGGATACCATTTCGCCCATCAACCGCGGTTGCAGCCTCTCTACCATCTCCGCGAGCCGTTCCGACGTGCTGACCGCTGCCGACGTCCAGGTGATTGGTAAATCCCCGTCAGGCGTTACGGTCTACGAGCTCAAATCGCTCGATAACCCGCTCATGACGAAAGCCTACCAGGAGTTTATCGACTTCTATAAGGGCACCGATGCCAACTCGACACCCTACTTCAATATCACCAAGGCCAAGTTTGCCACCGAGCACGGCGTCATCGTTATCAAAGATAATTACGGCCAGTGGCTCGTCTACGCTCGCGATCAGCTCCGACCAATGGGTGGCTGCGCCAAGCCGGTCATTTACCTCTACCCGCAACAGGCCGAGCAAGTCTCGGTTCGGGTCGGTGCTAGGGTTAAAGTTTCTCTGCCCACCTATGATCCCTTCAAAGGCTGGAATGTCTGGGCGACACCGAGCGGGTCCTTGAGCGTAGCAGGTGCTCCGTACGACTCACTCTTTTGGGAGGGTCCCGGCCTTGGCGCCTACCCGGGGATAACCTCCGGTACCGTGGTGGCCCGGAGTCGGGCCGCCGGTACTATCCGGCAGCAACTTGCCCAACAGGGCCTCGTGGGCCGCGAGATTGACGATTTTATGGCCTACTGGGAGCCCAAGCTGCCAAATAAACCGTATGTGAGGCTCACTTGGTTTAATACTGGGCAGATGAATGTTCTGGCCCCGTTGGCCATCTCGCCCAAGCCAACTACCGTCCTGCGCGTCTTCCTCGACTTCGACGGACTCGACTCGCCGATTAATCTTCCGGCCCAACACCTGACCTCGACCCCGCGCCAAGGCTTTACCGTTGTGGAATGGGGCGGTTTAGCCAACTTTCCTCTCAAATAGCGCTAAGAAGTCCTATATCCGCTAGTACACGACCACCGTTTGATTGCTAACCCCGGGCACCACGTTCATATTTGCCATCAGCTGATCGGTCGTCCAATAAAACGGCTTGCCCGTCATCGATTCGATAATCCAAAAGCCCAGCGGATTATCGGCGCTGCCCACCACGCCAAACACCACCCGCGCGTGCGACGACAGCCACGTCTGCACAACCCCGCTCGAGGTATTCCACGCATCGGCTTTCGACGGCGTACTGTGGCCCCAGAACTCCACCGGATTGCCCCCGTGCACTTGCGCGCTGATGTAGCTGGCCGGTACGTTAAAGCTCGCCGTGGCCTGGCGGCCGCGACTTTGGGCCTCCTTCGCGATTGGTCCGGCATGCACCCCGTAGCCCGTGTTGTTGGGGTAGCCGCCTAGATCGCCCACGTACGTCAGGTTCGGGTTGTCCCATAGGTTGTTGGCTTGGTCCCTGGGATGGGGATTGTACCCGATCGTCGACAGGAGGTCCTTGTCGTCGCCCACATTCACGCCCCGAAACGCCAGCAGCATCCGCAGGGACGCCAGCTCGCAGCTCATCCGGTACTGGGTCTTGTACATCGGCACCCCCAGCTTGATCGTCTCTGGCAGCGTCGCCAGTGAGCCACTCAGTACGGCGGTATTGGGTAGGCCCCAAGTGGGTACTACCCCCGGCGCCACCCGAATCGTGTAATTGCTTTGGTACGCCAGGGTTGGCGAGTAGATCATGGTGTTGCCGCTCCACGAGAACGCTCCCGCCGCTCCGGGATTGAGGCTAAACTTGGCCTGCGCCGAGGCGTGGTCCACGGCCTGGTCGAAGGCCACCTTTATCGGTGCATTCAAGCCCACATCGCCCCCGCCCGGGCTAAAGCTCGCTCCCACTGCCCCGTTGCTGGCGAACTGGTAGGGCACATCTGCCTCGAGCACCCCGCCCACCTTCGACTTCAAACCGGCTTTGACCACGTAATTGTAGGTCGTGCCCGGTTTGAGCGCCCCGTCCGTCGGCACGTAGCGGTAGGTGTGATCGTCGACCCAGCTGCCCTTGCCCGCCAGATCAAACTTGAAGCCCGTTGCGCTCGGCTCCATCGGCTGAGCGAAGACGATGTCCGCGGTCTGCCCGGGCGCAAAGAACCCGCCCGTACGCGCTGCGGCAATTGCCGGCTGCGCCACCACCGTAAAAACATTGTTGAATAAATTGCGTTTGAGCGGATCGGCCACCCGGGTGTCTTCCAGCGTAAAGGTGTACTTTTCCCCCTGCTTCAGTGGCATTTGCGGCTCCCACACGAAGGTTTTGTCATCGCTCGAGATCAGCTTCAGCGGCTCCGCGGGCGTTAACGTGGGTTTGAGTTGACGAACCCCCTGGTTGGCGTCTCGCAGCGTCACGCTCAGCCGGGGCTTCACGCCCACGTCTTTGGCGTCAGCTGCCGGCGAGGTCTTGGCCACCCCCGATGGCAACTGAACCGTAAACCCTGCCTGGATGTCGCCCAGCCTTTTGCCCGTGACTGCCCGTCTGATGCCCGTAATCTTTAGCGCGTACTTGCGCCCGGCTTCGAACCGTTTTGTAGGCGTAAAGGCCGCCGCGCTCACCCCGAACACCGTGTGCTCCTGTTTCCACGATCCGGCCACCTGGGGCTCGATCGTGGCCGTATAGCCGGCCGCCACGTCCTGGCCGAAATCTACCTTGAGCGGCCCGGCCACCAGTACGGCTTGCTGGCTGGCCAGTGCTACCTTGAGCGTTCCCTGTGTGCGCATCCAGCCAATCACCGCCACGGTTCCAACGAGCACCAGGCCTACGCCTATGCCCGCCGTTACCGGTCGTTTAGAGATTATCTGCATGCACCCTCGATGCTCCAATCATAGCAGGTTCTCGATAGGGCTTGGGTTCCGCGACCGGCTTTGAGGCCGACTTTCGGGGTGACATGATTTTCCGCTGCACCCACCCGGCCAGCCGCATACTCGGCTCGTCGACGTGCCTCGTGTAGATATCAGCCGCAATTACCACGATTACCAGGTACGCCGCTCCCGTGACCCCCAGGCTAAAGGCGTAACCGTGGCTGACGTTGAGCGCCGCAAACATGTACGAGCTGATCGTCCCCAGCACCAGCAGGTGCAGCAGGTACATCGAAAACGACACCCGGCCGAGGTAGCGCAGTGGCCGGCTGGCGAAGACCGTTTTAAGGGCGGGGGAGTACAGTACCGCACCCAGCAGCAACGCCGCCCCCACGATATGCGTCAGAATAAATACCACGTTCGGATCGGCACCCTGCCACCCCAGCGCGCTGTATATTGTGCTCGTGGCTCCCGGAATCGGCGCCGCTCCCAGTCCCAAGCCCGCCAGCGCCAACCCCGCCGTGATCGGCCACGCCAGCTCTTTTGGTGACCAGCTTCGCGAGGTGACGTCGCACAGGGCAATCCCAAGCACAAACGCCAGGTAGTACGAGTTCCAGCTCGCCACCATGAGCACCAAATACACCAGCCACCGCAGCCGCAACTTGCCAAACAGCGCCAGGAAGGCAAATACCAGCATTGAGCCCAGAAACTCCACCTTCATCGTCCACAGCGCGTTATTGAGCACCCCCGGCTCCGAATTGCCGACCAGTATTCCGTACGCCCCGTAATACACCGCCTCCCCCAAGCTCACTGTCCGCGGCCAGAAATTCGCCAGCCATGACGACCCGCTGATCGCCGCCGCCGGGTCGCTGAAGTTCAGCCCGAACCGAATAATGGCCCACGCCAGCAGTACCGACCCCAGAATCGGCGGCATCAGCCGAAAGTAGCGCTTCACCGCCGCCTTGCGCACCGCCGCCGTGTTGCCGGTCTGAAAGAACGCGTAGCTCAGTACGTACCCGCTCAAAATAAAGAAGATACACACCGCAAAGTTGCCCGCTACCAGTAGCTGAAGGGGAGTCGTGTAAATTGTTCGCTCAATCGCGAAGTGATTCGCCCCCGCCCCGCGCGTGGCAAACACCAAGAAAACATAAGCAAAATGATGAAACACCACAATTAGGGCAGCCAAGCCGCGTAGGCCGTTTAGGTATTCGAGCCTAATTTTTCCAACCGCGATTAGGCTCGGCTCGCATCGCCTCGGTTTCATCTGGACGAGCATAGTCATCTTCAAGCCGCAGCGTGGTGCCCAGCTCGGGAGTGGAGGCCTCAAATACGTCGCAGTCGCCCAGTCCGATCAATCGGTGGCGCTGCCCCAGTGCGGTGGTGTAGCCCACGCCCGGTTTGAGCTCAATCTGCTCCATTTCACCGGCCGCATTTTCGATCAGCACGCCCGCCTGCCCGCGCAGCACGCACCAAGTTTCGGTCTTCTGGTCGTGCGCCTGCAGGCTCAACCGTGCCCCGGAGTTAATGTGAATAATTTTAGCTGCATATGGCGCATCCGCAGCCGTCAGCAGAATCTCGTAGCCCCACGGCTTGTCGGTACGTTTGGCGGTTGCATCAGTCTTAAACCCGGACTTGTCGATCGAATTCAAAAAATCTTTGGCGTCAGCCATCTCATTACTCCCTTTTCTTGATTGTACACTCACCCCGCGGCTACGTCCGCCCCATCCCGCCGCTACGCCTCCGGAAGTGTTTTCGCATCCAGCACTAGGCGCTGGATATCCGTCGGCACGGTATTTTCGAATAAACCCAGCCCCTTCATGATCTCCACGGCGTACCCCAAACGTTGGGCCTCCTCTTGCAGACGAATCTTTCCGTGCCCAGATATCCCATAATATTGGCGTTCTTTGCCCGATTTTCCGGCCGGTGCGCGCCTAATCATATCCACTAGGCCTTCTTCGCATAGGCGCTCGAGCAATGGGTATAGTTTGCCATCTTTTAGCAATACACTGCCCAATGAGGCGTTGGCGACCGCCCCTTTTATGGCGTATCTGTGCAGCGGGCTACCCGCCAACACCAACAAAATATAAAATTCAGTGGCACTACTCGGCTTTGGGAGGTAGGAGTAAGGATACATAGAGCGTTATTTTACTTAAAAATTTTATGCATACCAAATTTAAGTAAAATCCGGAGCAGGCATTACCAACGTATGGGCGGCGCCGGGAGTAGAGAAGTGTCCAATGTACAGCCCCCTTAAAAGATGCCTTAAACCCTTCCACCCGCATCAGTAGAGCGTATAATCAATGGCATGTGCGGAATCATCGGTTACATAGGCAAAGATCAGGCGCTTCCCGTTCTCATCAACGGGCTTCGTCGCATGGAGTACCGCGGCTACGATTCGGCCGGCGTCGCCGTTATCAATGACGGCACCACCGCCGTCACCAAGCGCTCAGGCAAGATTGCCAACCTCGCCACCGCCCTCGACACCCGCCCGCTCACCGGTCACACCGGCATCGGCCACACCCGCTGGGCCACCCACGGCGCCCCCACCGAGCTCAACGCTCACCCTCATCAGGCGGGCCACGTCACCATCGTCCATAACGGTATCATCGAGAACTATGTCGCCCTCAAAGCCACCCTCACCGCCGCCGGCGCCACCTTTGCCAGCGACACCGACACCGAAGTTCTCGCCCGCCTCATCGAATCCGAGACCAAGACCCACAAATCCCTCGAAGCCGCCGTGCTGGCTGCTCTACTCCAGGTTGAAGGCACCTTCGGCCTAGTGGTGCTCGATGACCGCCACCCCGACACCGTCGTGGCCGCCCGCCGCGGCAGCCCGCTGCTGCTCGGACTCACCCCCGAAGCCACCTACATTGCCTCCGATGCCACTGCCATCATCGGCTACACCGACCGCGTGGTGTATCTGGATGACGATGAAATCGCCGTCTGCCGCCCCGGCAGTTACGCCGTGATCGACTTTGAGGCCAAGGCCAAGGAGCACGAGGAGGTCGAGATCAAACTCGAGCTGGCCGCCATCGAGAAGTCCGGCTACGACCACTTCCTGCTCAAAGAAATCATGGAACAGCCCCGCACTATCGCCGACACTCTGCGCGGCCGCCTGGACCTCGAAAATGGCACCAGCCACCTCGGCGGCCTCAACCTCCCCCCCGACTATTACCAGACCATCTCTCGCTTCCTCACCGTCGCCTGCGGCACCGCCTATTACTCCGGCCTGCTCGGCAAACTCTTCATTGAACGCATGACCGGCCTCCCTGTGGACGTCGAAGTGGCCTCCGAATTTCGCTACCGTAATCCCGTGGTCGTCACCAATACCCTCGGCATGGTGGTCTCTCAATCCGGCGAAACCGCCGACACCCTGGCGTCTTTGCGCGAAATGAAGCGCCGCGGCATCTCCACCCTCGGCTTGGTCAACGTGGTGGGTTCATCAGTGGCCCGCGAGGTCGACGGCGGCGTCTATCTGCACGCCGGCCCCGAAATCTCCGTAGCCTCCACCAAGGCCTACACCTCACAAGTCTTAGCTCAAATCCTCGTCGGCCTCCAGATCGGCCGCGCCCGCAGCCTGTCGATTACCGAGGGCAAAGCCATCGTGCAAGCTCTCCAGGATCTCCCCGCCCAGGTCCAGTCCGTCCTCGACCAGCGCGACAAAATCAAAGCCATCGCCAAAAAACTCGCCCACCTAAACAGCGCCATGTACCTCGGCCGCGACACCTTATTCCCCGTAGCCCTCGAAGGCGCCCTCAAGCTCAAAGAGTGCGCCTACGTGCACGCCGAAGCTTACCCCGCCGGTGAGCTCAAGCACGGCCCCATCGCCCTGGTCGACGACAACCTCCTAGTGGTCTTTCTCCACCCCAAAACCGCCCTCTACGACAAGTCCCAATCCAGTCTGGAGCAAATCCGCGCCCGCGGCGGCCAGCTCATGATCGTGGGCACGGAAGGGGACCAGTCGCTCACCGATTTTACCGATAACGTCATCTATATTCCCGAGGCCAATCCCTACACCCTGCCCCTCCTGGCCAATATCCCCCTGCAACTCTTCGCCTACTATGTGGCCTGCGAACGCGGCACCGACGTGGATCAGCCCCGCAACCTTGCCAAATCCGTCACCGTCGAGTAATTCGCCCTTGCCAGAGCGGATAAGCCGACCTTGACTATATCGCGCGAATCGGTCTAATATATCCCGTATCGCGCAACGGTTACGTCGTGCGTCGGACGGGCTAAGGCCCACAACTTGAAGGGGAAGATCATGATCGGACTGATCATGGAGTTCTTGGGCCGCTTCGGCTGCCGTTGCTACTGCGGGGGTTGCAAGGCCGACCGCCACTGCGGTGGCCCCATGTGCCATATCAGCTAGCGGCTCTGCCGCACCGCGCTACAGCTCCCGCCGGTGATTAACTTCACTGGCGGGAGCATGCTATTTCCGGTGGATTGTCGAATATCTTTGTGATAGTCTGTACGTTATGAAGAGCATACGAATTCTCCTGGCAGCCTCAATTACCCAATCCGGGCTGGCGCTGCATACGTAGAAAATAGTTCACATCACCCTCGCAGCACAGCCCCGACCCCGGGGTCATTTTTATTAAGAAAGGAAGATTATGCAGTTCTCGGACTTCGGCCAAAAATTTACCGCCCACTCAGGAATATTGGAGCTCATGGATGATCTGGGCCAAGCCTTGGCTACGGGCGATCAGGTGGCGATGTTTGGCGGCGGCAATCCGGCCGCCATTCCCGGCGTGCAGCGGACGATCGAAGACCACCTCACGACCCTTATGAAGCGCCCTGGCGGCGTCAATGGCTACCTGGGCAACTATGATGTTCCCCGAGGCAACCCGGTCTTCATCGATACCGTCGTCGATTACCTCAACCGCACCATGGACTGGCAAATCACTCCGGCCCACATCGCCATTACACCTGGCAGCCAAACCGGCTTTTTCATGCTCTTTAATCTGTTGGCGGGGGACACCCAAGGCACCAAGCGCACTATCCTATTCCCGTTGGTCCCCGAGTACATTGGCTACGCCGATCAGGGCATTCAGGAGGGGATGTTTGAGGCCAACCGCCCCCGCATCGAAACCCGTGGCGAGCATACCTTCAAGTACGGCATCGACTTTGATAACCTCAAGATCGAGCCCCATCACGCCGCCATCTGCATCTCCCGCCCCACCAACCCAAGCGGCAACGTGGTCACCGATGAAGAATTGGCGCGCCTCAGTGACCTCGCCAAGCAACACGACATCCCGTTAATTATCGATAATGCCTACGGCCTGCCTTTCCCCGGCGTCATAACCAATTCCGCCCACCTGCCAAAGTGGGACGAGCAGATGGTCTACTCCTTTAGCTTGTCGAAGGTCGGCTTGCCCAGCTCGCGTGTGGGTATCTTCGTGGCCAGGCCCGAGATCGCGGCCGCTATCAGCAAAGCCAACGCCATCCTCAGTCTCGCCAGCCCCACCCTGGGCCAGGCGCTCGGCACCTCATTGATTCAGGATGGCTCCTTGCAGCGCATTTGCCGCAATCACATCCACCCGTACTACCGGGGCGCCGAACATTACGCCCAAACCGTGCTGGCCGAAAAATTGGCCGGCTTACCGTACCGCCTGCACGAGTATGAGGGCGCCTACTTCTTGTGGCTGTGGTTGCCGGAACTGCCGATCACCAGCAAGGAATTATATGGCCGGCTCAAAACCCGCGGGGTCATCGTGGTGCCGGGCGAGTATTTCTTCCCCGGCCTAAACGATCCCAAGTGGGCCCATCAGCGCCAATGCCTCCGCCTCAACTTTGCCCGCCCAAAAGCCGAAGTCGACGCCGGCTTCACCATCCTGGCCGAAGAAGTCCAGCGGGCCTATACGCAATCGTCAAAGTTATTAAATATTAATAAAAAAGCATTGATAAGTTAATAATAAGTTGATATACTGGAGACATAAATCGGAGCTCCCCATGAGTGTCGTCAGTTTCTCGGTCGATAAACAAACCGAGATAGAAATCAACCAAATTGCGCTCGATGAACGCCGTTCCAAGAGTGATATTTTTCGCGATATGTACAAGTCTTACAAGTTCAACCGCACCCTATCCAAGGTCCAAAGCGTCGGCCGCGAGAGATTCTTGGCCTTGGGCATCGAGTCAATCGATCAAGCCGAGGAATTCTTAGGCTGAGCCGGCTATGAAACCCCTGAAGGTCGTATTTGATACCAATATCTATGTCATGGCCGCCGGCATGCCCGGTGGTTACATTGAATATTGGATGGAACTGGTCCGACCACCCCAACTGAAATTCGAGCTGTATACCTCTCCCGCCATTTTGGCCGAGGTTCAAGAAAAATTAGAGCAAAAGCTGCAGTTTGAGCGGGCGCTGGCGGTGGACTATATTGAATCCCTTAAAACTATTGCCCGTGTGGTCAGTCCGACCATGGCATTAAACGCCGTCCCGGACGGCCCCGACGACAACCGTATCCTCGAGTGCTCACTTGAGGCTCGGGCCGACATTATTGTCTCGGCTGATAAGGATTTATTGCGCCTCAAAACCTTTGAGAGTGCGCAGATCACCCACCCGTCCAACCTTAAGTACATTTTCAAATATTTAGAGACCGAAACTAATCCCCAGACATGACAAACCCCCGATAAAGGGCCTCGGGGGCTCGTCATCGGGGGTAGTGCGGCGGTATCGCCTAGTCGTCCAAGGACATCGCTCCGATAAACTGAACGGCGCTCCTGAACGCTCTCAGGGTCATCGTGACAGTTCCGTCATCACGTAGAGTGATGTCCTGGTAGGCATTTGGAATGCGCCTGTAGCAGGCGAGGAATTCCTCCGCCATCTTCTGGCTCACGTGTGGAGTGCGAGACCAGCGCATGCCGAAACCTTTGTGGTCGCCCTCGTGACCCAGCGGTTCTAGGCAGTAGGGTCCTCTAATGACTCCCGGGTGCCACATCCGCCAGCACTCATTCTTGCCGGCCCGGTCGTAGTCCTTCGAATGGGTTGTGTAGCGCTGCTCCCAATCCTCGTCGGTAACGCGCAAGGGTGCTTCTGGTGATGCAGTTGTCATGGCGTGCCCCTCGTCTATCAGTGAAGTTGAAGGTGTACGTTTCCTGTAGGGGCATCGGATGGAGCGACTTTGCTGAGAGCCAAGCGCACCAATCCAGCCTCGGCGGTTGATAGATGCCTTAGCCCGCGTCGCAGTTGGATGGAATCGATGATTGATCCATCCTGGCAATCAGTCCGGATATCCCAGTCCGAGTACTGGCTGATGGGTCTCCATTCCCTAGTCACGCGTTGGATCGCCCAACCGCCACTGTAGTGGAAAAGAACGCACGACTGGTTGTGTCGGCTTACTTCGATGCCTGTTACTGTCTTAACAGGTGTCTCAGTGAGCCTGTATCCATCAACCCGGTGGAGCTTTTCCAGCTCTGCTCGATGGTCGTTGGACATAATAGGTACTCCATTCGGTCGGGGACGTGAGGAGCATCGACTATATCACTACAATACAAATAATTCTATTAGAAAAGGATATTCAGCTCATGATTAGCGCGATCTATTCCGAGCTGGTCGGCCAAATTGTAGTTATATTGGTGGTATCTAGGAGTAATCTTTTATCAGTCTCGCATAGTAATGCGCGCTCGGCCGAATCCGCCGGTTCATGGTTCTACGGTCCACCTCAATCAGCCCGAATTTTGGCCAGTAGCCCTCGTGCCATTCGAAGTTGTCGAGCAGACTCCAATAAAAATACCCGCGGCAATCTACACCTTCGCTCGTGGCTTTGGCGATGCTCTTGAGAGATTCCTCGATATACCAGCCCCGGTGTATGTCCGCCGCGTCAGCCAGGCCACTCTCTGTGATATACATCGGTTTGAGGTAGCGCGCGAGCCGGGCGAGTACTTCGTAGTGGCCCTCCGGGTGTAACTCCCAGCCCATGTCGCTTTTTTGCGCTAGCTTTCGGCGACCAAAACTGCGCTTGAGGTAAAACTGTACCCCCAGCCAATCAGAGTGCGGGGCCAACCGTTTCACGAAATAGTCGTTCGCCACCTGCAACAATTGGTGCGTGGCTTCGAACAGTGTTTGGCTGGTACAAAAACCGACCTGAAACTCTGGATTCACCGTCTTGAGGGCTTCATAGGCCCGAATATGAGCCTGCACCATACTGCGCCTCACCCGGGAATAACGGGTTGGACTATGCCGCTGCGGCGGCCAGATTCCTCGCACGTAGGCCATTGCCGAGGAGACCTCGGGCTCATTGAGAGTCGTAAAGTGTGCTACATAAGGCTTCATAGCCGCGCCCATAGTGCGGGCATAATCCGCGAACCGCCGCACGACGGTCTCAGACTCCCATCCACCCTGGGCCGCCGCCCACACCGGCAGCGTGAAGTGCCATAGCGTCACAAAGGGCTCCTGGCCATGATCCCGGCAGGCTTTGGCGACGTCGACATAGTGGGCGATGGCCGCCTGGTCGTAAGTTCCTTCTTGGGGTTCAATCCGTGACCACTCCACCGAAAATCGGAAAGCCGTTAGACCCAGTGCTTGGGCCGTAGCCAGATCTTGAGCGTACCGAGTGTAATGCCCCGCCGCATCACCAGAGATATAGTTGGATTCAGATTTGGCCGCGGTTTTAATGTCGGGCCATACTGGTGACGGCCCTTGGCCATAACTTGTCCGATACGTGGCATTGGCCGCCAGTCCTGGGGCCGATTTCCGCTCCCACTCTGTCCAGTCATTGTGGTTGCCGCCCTCTACCTGGTGGGCCGCCGTCGCGCTTCCGAACAGAAAATTTGCGGGAAGCTTGTGCATGGCCGGTGCTAATCCTCGCTCGCCGGCCGAATGTGCGTCACATGCGCCGGGCTGAGGCGGAACAGCCCCTCGTCCAAACGAACCTGGTCGAAGTAGTGGGCCATAAAGCCGACCGATCGCGACAAAATAAATAGCGAGTTGAAGAATTCGGTGGCCGCCAGCGCTTCAAGTTGCTCGATCGAATAGCCTTCTTTTTCGGCCAACAAGTCCAGTAAGATGGCCGCCATGGCGCCATCCACGTTCAGGATCAGATTACCCTTTTTGCGGGTAGTTTCGGCTTCCACACCCAGTGCAAATTTGGTGAACTTAGCCTGTTCCAGGCCGTCAACGAAGGTCAGTAATTTGGCCACGCGGGGGTCGGGGGAGTCGATACGGTATTTCTTGTGCCCTATGCCCAGAATGTAGCGCTTGTCGGCCGCGTAGGCCTCCACCAGCGCCGTGGGGGATACGCCAGTACTCACGCCTTCGAGCCAGGTCAGTGCGGCTTGGTTGACCGCTCCGCCGAAACGCGGGCCGATCGTGAGCAGTCCCGCCGCCAAAGAGCTCACCAGATCGCGCCCGGCCCTCGCCGTCACGATGGTATTGACCGCCCCCGACACGTACGGACCGTGATCGACTAGCAGTTTGAGTACATAATCCACGAAGGCTTCGAGCTCGGCCGAGTGCACTTGCTTGCCCAAAAACATCGAGATTACAATTTTAGCGAAGGAATTATTGTCGGCCAAATCGAGTAGACTTTGATCCAGCACCTGGACCTCGCCGTCACCCATATCGTGCGAGATGGAGCTGGCTATTAGGCCGGCCTTGCGAGCCGACATGGCTTTGATCACCGGCGCCAGGTCGGCGGCCTCGACCGCTCCCGGCAATTCGGCCACGTACTGCGCAAACTCAGCAAAGGTGGTCGCACTCTTGGCGCCCGCCGCGCGCAAGGCGTCGCTCTTGGCCCGCGCCGATTCATCCACACTGGCTGCCATGGCCTTAGCATGGCCAAACTGCGGCGGCGTCTCAAACAGCTCGGCCACCGTGCCGGCGATGTAGGCCACCACCGGCTTGGTTACTGCGCCGCTGGAGATCATCTCCGCCAGCTCGTATTCATCGCGCCCGCCCAGCTCGCCGAAGTACACAATTGAAGTAGTTGCTGGGTCGGCCTCTGCCGCCGCAAACACCTCCTGCGGCGAGCTCATCGGAAACCGTTCGCCGCCCAACGCCAGCGAAAAGCTCAACGCGTGGCCGGTGGTGGCCACCAGCCGAATAATCTCACTCACCATGCCGCCGCTCGAGCTCACCACTGCTACCGAGCCGGACGTAAATAGCTTCGAATTCACCAGCTGTGGCGCCTGCACTCCGCCGATCGGACCGAGCTTCACCACGCCCGGTACTACTATGCCTACGCTGGCCCCGCCCGCTAGCCACACTCCTGCCGCGTTGGCCGTTTCGGCCAGCTCCAGCGCGTGCTTTTCGGGTAACCCTTCCGCGAACACCACCCCGCCCACCAGGGCTGGCAGTGCCTCGATGGCCTGCTTCGACGACGCCAATACTCGCCGCCCCGACGATAAGTTCAAAAATAAGTTCACCTGCTCGCTCAAGCTCGTTGGCAGCCGTCCCACGGCCGAATACACCGGTATCGTCACTTCATTTTCGCCAAAGAAGTAGCGCTCGCTTTTGCGCCCCGTAGCCACTATCGCCACTACCGACGGCGCGGTGCGACCCGCCAAAAAGTCGAAATCCAGTATCGATTGAATAATACCTTTGGAGCTTCCCAGAGCCACAATCTTGGGATCAAGCGCCCGCAGAGCTGAAATATTTAGTGTACTCACGCTGTTACCTCCAGCTCTTTTATCGCCAACGGAATAATCGCCGCCAGCATCATTTCCGGCCCCGCTACCTCCCCCAGCAATCCTTCTCGCTCCAGGAAGCTGCGCATCATTGCCAGCCCCTCAACTTCGAACGGACCGCCCCGACGCACAAATACCTTGATACCTTGCTCGCGCATGGCCGCTTTGGCCTCGTCCAGCGCCGCAAGCACACCCTTGAACGTCGCCCGCACGTCGGTGAAGTTGGCTACTCCGCCGGCAATCACCAGCACCTTGCGCGGCGCCTTAGATTCGAGCATCAGCGAAATAATCTGCCGTGTGTAAATTTGGGTTTCCTCGGCATTAGGGTTGCCGCTGTACTCACCGTAATTACCCAGTTCTTTGCCGCGCCCCTGATTAAACACCTCGTCCGCCAGCGCCACGCTCGCCCCGCCGCCGCTCAGTAGCAAGAAAATATTGCCCTGCGGGTTCAGTACCGCCAGCCGAAATGACGCCTGGCTTTGAGACGCCAGCTCTTCCACGGCCGCCGCCTGAGGCAGCGGAGCTGATGCCGTATAATCGCGAAAATCTTCCGGCGTCCAGCGTCCGTCCACAAAGAAGGCCGCCTCGGTATCTACCTCCACCGCCGCATCGAGTAGGCCCACTTTGCCGTCCATCACTACCAACGGGTTCACTTCCAAAAATGACCAGTAGTTATCATTAAAGGTCTTGGCGAGGAGCTGAAGTGTGTCCGTTGATACTCCCAGCGCCTCAGCCGCCCGTCCGGCTACCTCGGTCGTAAATACCGCCTGGCGAATTCCGTCCGCCGCATCTTCCACATTTACCCCGCCGGCCGCCGACCAGCTAATAATCGTGCCCGCCCGTTGGCGTTCGAACGCCAAATACCGTTCGGAATCTGCTGCGTGGTCCATCTGCGGCTCCACTAACATAAATTCAAAACCCTTCGCCGCCAGCTCGGCGATATCGCCGCTCACTTCGGCTTTGGTGCGGCCCAGCTTCACCAGCCCCTTTTTGAAGCGCCCCTTCACTCCTTGATCCACTTTCACCACGTAGCTGCCGCCAGCCGCCAGCGAGTCCACCGTGGACTGCCAGTTGGCCTTCAGATCTATACTCACACCGCTATAAGCCGTGCCTAGTTCTTTAGCGAGGATTGTTTTGGCTCTGAATTCGGAAATTTTCTTGCGCGGCATGGATTCTTCTCTACTTACGACAGGTATTATACCGTGATGGGTACTTAAATGTGCCATAATACTTACATATGGTGAAACCTTCAAGCGACTTCCTCGAAGACGAGGACACTGGGCAATCCGAACTCAGCTCGCAGTGGCAGCGTGCTCCGCTGTGGCTTCGTGGGGTCGGCTTAATCTTTGTTGGCGGGTTCTTGTTGGTGGGTAGCTTTGAGCTGGTCTACGCCGGTAAGATCTATCCGGGCATTTCCGCCGATGGCGTTTCGCTGGCTGGTGCCACCCGGGCTTCCGCTGCCAAACAGCTCAATTCCAAAATTGATACCTTTTCCGGCGGCGTTGTCACCATCTCGAATGGCGACACCAATCTCCGCATCCCCGTGGCCGGTCTCGACGTGTCCTATGACACCAACAAAGCCGTCGATCTGGCCTACCAATACGGGCGCGAGGGGAGTTGGACCAACCGGCTTCATCAGCAATTACGCGCCCTTCTGGGCCGGGCAACCAACTTTTCGGCCTACGGCTATTCCGATACCCGTTTGGCCCCCTACGTGGTTCAGCTTGGCGATGATTTATCCACGCCGGTAGCCGACGCCAGCCTAAACTTTGACTCCGACAAGCCCCAGGTCACCCCGGCGCAGTCCGGCACCCGCCTCGATTATGGCCGCCTCACTCAGCTCGTTGGCGACCGGCTGTCCCAAACCTCTATCGACCCGATCCCCGCGCCCGTCTACCAGCTCTCGCCGGTCCTCGGCACCGATGCTCTCACGGCCGTCACCAACCAACTCGGCAGCTACCTGGCCGGTCCCATCACCCTCAGCTACAGCGGCACCGAAACCACCATCGATCAGAAGACTATCATTTCGTGGATCCAGGTCGGCGCCCGCCCCACGAAGTTATTCCTTAACTCTCACGACCTAGCCGATTTATACCCGCCGCCGGCCGCGGCCAATCTGGGCTTGAGCAAGCCCGCCGTCGCCAAGTACGTTACCGATCTGGCGGCTCAGCTCGACCAAACGCCCCAAAACTCCGGCTTGGCCATGAAGGACGGCGTGCTGGCTATCGTGCAGGCCAGCCGCACCGGCATCAAGCTCGATCAAGCCGACACTACCAGTGCCATCATCGGCAGCCTGGGTCGCACCTCCGGCGACCGCCTCATCACTCTCAAGCTCGAGACCACCCAAGCCGCCGTCAACGAGTCTAATCTCGACTCGCTCGGCATCAAGGAGCAAATCTCGGAGGGCGAAACCTACTTCCCCGGCTCACCCAGCACCCGCCTCACCAACGTCCGCGCCGGCGCCAAGCGCTTCAATGGCGTCTTGCTGGCTCCCGGCGAAACCTTTTCCTTCGGCAAGCTCCTCGGCGCCGTCGACGCTTCCACCGGTTACGTCCCCGAACTCGTCATCCTCGGTGACCATGAGGAAAAGCAGTATGGCGGGGGACTCTGCCAGGTATCGTCCACCGCTTTCCGCGCTGCTTTGGCTGCGGGCCTGCCCATTACCGAGCGCGTCAATCACGCTTTCGCCATTAGTTATTACACCTGGCCCTACACCGTCCCCGGTATGGACGCCACGATTTATTACCCCGCCGTTGATCTCAAATTCACCAACGATACCGGCAGTTACATCCTTATGCAGACCATTATGAATGGTGTCGATCTCAAGTTTGACTTCTTTGGTACCAAAACTAAGACCGGCGTCATTCGCGGCCCCAACTTCGTCACTGGTACGAACGACGCCACCCAACCTTCGCACACCGTCTTCTACCGTGACGTGCTCGACCTCGCAGGCAACGTCACCAAGACCGACACCTTCAATACCTACTACAAGTCGAGCAAGGACTTCCCGGTTACCAAACAGTTCAACTAAATCCCTCTAGCAAAACGCTTGACACTACGGCTTTTGTTCGGTAAACTTTAATCAAGTTAAGCCTGGGAGGGTAACCGATGGCAGAGCCACTAACAAAGCGTCAAAAAGAAGTTCTCGACTTCGTGTCCCAATTCATCGAGCTGCACGGCTACGCGCCCAGCTATCGTGAAATTGCGACTTATTTCAAATACGGCTCCGTTGCGACCGTGGCTGAGCACATTGAGTCGCTCGTCGGCAAGGGCATGCTCAGCAAAAGCGACAATGAGGCCCGCTCCATCCAGCTAGTCAAAACCGATGTTGATGCTACTCCCAGCATCTCCCTGCCAATTCTTGGCCTCGTGGCTGCCGGCCAACCCATTGAAACCCTCGGCATGCATCCCGAAACCCTCGAAGTTCCGCCTTTCATGGTCGGCCGCAAGAACTCCTACGTCCTCCAGGTCAAAGGCGACTCCATGATCGACGAAGGCATTCACACCGGCGACTACGTAGTCGTTACCGAGAAGCCCGTCCCCTCAAAACGGCGAGATGGTCATTGCCCTCATCAACGGTGGCGAGGCCACCCTCAAGCGGTACTACAAAGAGAAGACGCACATCCGCCTCCAGCCCTCCAATGCCGCCATGGACCCCATAATCATCGAGCCCGGAACGCCCATCGAAATTCAGGGCGTTGTCATCGGTCTCATCCGTAAGTACTAGGGGCACGGCGATGAACCAGACTTCACACAACACCTTTGAGTGTCATATGTATGTCTCGCCCCGCGGGAGTATGAATTTTATGCTCCCAGCCGAATCCGGTCCCGAGCGCATCGCCCGTCTCGAGCCGCTTGCCCACGACAAATTGATTGATCCCAGCTTCCGCCGCCTCTTGGCCGCTTTTGAGTCGGTCTCAAATCCGCGCTATCCCCAGTCGCTCCAAACTGTGCAGGTCTAAACAGCGACAACATTAGCAGGGGATATGCGCCCGCGCGGCACGTCACTAGGCTTACTGAAGCATTGTTGTCGCCGCGAATGTAACAAATTATTATCGTAGTGAGCGCCTGACAAGACAGAGCGCGCGCATAATCAACGGGTCGAGTTCGCGAACAAGATAATAATTAGTTACGAAGCGGCCAATTTTAGTCGGCAAACACCAAGTCGGCCAACTCTCGCCGAAACGCATTAATCCCGTCACGACTGGACGGCCTGGTTGGGTATGTTGCGTTCGACAGGTGGACTAGTGCAGCTTCCTTCTCGGGGTCGATCATCATTACACAGCCGGTAAATCCGGTTTTTCCAAAGGTTTGCTCGCCGGCTTGTGTGCCTCGCAGCCGCTCCGGCAATAGCTCCCAACCCAACCCGGTCCGCTCGGGCAGCCCTTGCAGCTGATTGGTGTGCATCAACTCGACCATGTTTGCGGCAAATATTTTCGTTCCACTGAGTGACCCCTCCCCGAGCAGCATTTGGCAGTATTTCAGCAGGTCGTCCGCGGTCGAAAACAACCCCGCAGCCCCGCTGCGCCCGCCAGAAGCAGTAATCGCCCAAGACGACTCGTCGTGCACGCGTCCCTTTATCTCGCCGTCTGGGCCGATTTCAGTTGGGGCAATCGAGTCTTTATAGGTACCGAGCGGCGTGAACGTCGAGCGCTTCATGCCCAAAGGGCCGAATAGCTCGGTCTGAGCGACCTCGTCAAGACTCCGTCCGTAGACGCGTTCGATTATGGGGCCCATTAATATGGCCGGACCATTTGTGTACCAGTAGCTATCCCCCGGAGGGCCAACCAGTGGGGCGCGCATGAGTTGCTGGACCACTCGACCAGGGTCTACTCGGGCCAACGCTGCGACCCCGCCGTCCAAATCAAACGTCACCGTGTACGTGAGCAAGTGCCTGATTAATATTCTCTCTCGGTAGGCATTCTTCAGCCCAGGGATATAGTCGATTACCCTGTCGTTGAGCCTTATCCTGCCCTCATCAACCAGTTTGAGAATTAACGATCCGGTCGGGACCGATTTCGTGATCGAGGCGACATCATAAAGCGTTTCTAAGCCAACTTTTGGAGCATCTTCGCCGTATGTTAATCGGCCATAGTCTACCCGGGTGATTCGGCCTCGACGGGCGACAGCAATGCTACATCCCGGGAATAACCGATCTCGAACCGCCTGCTCGCACAGACTTCTAATCTGCTCATCCAGTACCATTATTTTGCGCTTGAGTGCTCTTCTCCGTGATGCTGCCCGGTTACACGCCACGGCTTTTCGATGTCTTCAAATGGCTTCATGGCTTCCTCGCGCAGAATACCGCCTACTACCTCGGGTCGGTAGTCCCAATCCTCGGCCAGTTGGGCGATGCGGATTTTGCGTCGTCGAAACAGGTGCGGCAGATCATCACGGTAGATCCCAAACACTACTCGCGGGATATTTGACTGAAAAATAGCCGCCGAACACATCGGGCACGGCTCGGCTGACGAATATATAATACAATCGCTCAAATCGCGCTTGGCCAGTTTCCATGAGGCTTCGCTCAGCGCCATCATCTCGGCGTGTGCCGTCACATCGGCCTTGCGGTGCTCGCCGTTCTCGGCCGCCACGATTACCTTGCCGTTTTGGGTTATCACGGCCCCAAAAGGAAATTCACCGCGCTCTTTTGATGCCCAAGCCAGGTCGAGCGTTAATTTCATATGATCTTCATTGATCCAATTGTTCATGACGGAACTTTACAGGTTTGAAGCTGCATGTGCAACGGCCTCATCATGGCTCACGGATAGTCGGCGTCTCTAGCTCTACCTGGATGTGGCTCACGATTGGGGCCCGCCGCTTCACTCGCGATTTGATTTTATCAATCAACTTCTCAATTTCCCGGGTTTCCAACCCGCCCTTCATATGCACTTCCAGGTTTACCAGTAAGCGCTCCGAACCCAGATACATTGTTCGTAGGTCCAGAACCTCTTGCACCTCGTCAACTTCCAGCACGGCTTTTCTAATCAGGCTTTCGATATCATTGGTTGCACTGCGCCCAACCAATAAATCCTTTACCCCGTTAATGAGCATCACCGACAGTACCGCCGTAGCTACACCAATAACCACCGCCCCGACCCCGTCAAATCTGGCGTTGCCGGTAATCTGGTACAGCCCGATTGCCGCCAATCCAATCAATGCCGATAGTGATCCCAGCATATCCAGCACCAAGGTAGCTTTTGTCTCAACCATACTCGAGTGCCGGAATCGCTGCCACATGTTTGGCCCCACATGCACTCCCCGCATACGCCGTAAACTCAGGCTCAGAGCATATCCGTTTGTCGATAATCCCAGCAGTAGAGCGATGTATGTCAGCCAAGAGTTATGAATCGGCGCAGGGTGTAGTATCCGCTCTACCCCAAGCAGAACCGATAAGGTCGCCGTGAGCATAAACATCGCCACCCCAGCCATCAGCACCCAGAAAAACAGCTCCCGTCCGTGCCCAAACCGGTACTTTCGATTGGCCCGGCGCCCAGAGCGGTGGATCCCCACCCATAACAAAGACGACGTTAGTAGGTCGGCCCCACCCTGGAGAGCCTCTGCCAGCATCACCACACTGCCAGTGAAGATGGCCACAGTCAGGTTAAATACTAAGTCGATGAGGTCAACTGCAAAGGAGGTTATTATTACCCGTTGAGCCGAAATCTGTGCCTTTGCTATGGTGTTGCCCTTATTATTCATAGAGTATAACTCGTCTGGACAACAAAATTAACTACTTTCTCTTATTCCTGTAGTCCGTATAATTGAACCCAGTGAGTCCAGATATTGCCCTCGAATATATTAATGCCTCCAAATCAACCACCTATTCGGTCGCTGATCAGTTTCATGGTGGAGAAAACCAGGGAGCATACCGGTTGGTATCTGGAGACGGAACTGGTGCCGTACTCAAGCTGAGTTCTAATCCTATGTGGCGCTCACAAATTGAGCGTGCTAAGGCCGCAACCGATCACTTGCGGCCGCTCGGCTATCCTGTTCCGAAATATCTGTATATCGATTCTACCGACCAGGGTACGTTTTGGCTCGAGGATCAGTTGCCTGGCGATGCAATAGTGTCTCCGACACCCGCTCAAATCACGGAGCTTCTTAACCTCGTCGAGTTGCAGAAAGGTCAGGCTATAAGTGAGGTTCAAGGTCAGGATTGGTCGTGGTACGTTGCTGGAGTTGTTTTCCGCGGCGACGGGGGACTCGTGCGCGTATTAATGCAATTCTCTGTCGAAACCTCCGCCCTCGCTGCCCAGATCGAAGGCCTTGTACTTGGGCTCGATAGCAAAGTATTGAGCAAAAGCGACCTGGTCCACGGCGACCTAGGCATCTCGCAGGTTTTGGCCCAAGGCGACAAAATTTCCGCTGTTCTTGATTGGGATCAGGTTGGATACGGTGATCGCGCGATGGACCTCGTCGGGCTCTGGTACTCGCTCATGGACCTCCCGGCTGCCCGGGATCAGGTATATGCCAAGCTCCTCCAGATAACCGACCACGAATCACTCAAAATTTTTGCCGCCAACAAGATGCTGGCCATGGTTGCTTGGAGTATTAATAAACCGGGCGGCGAGGTGGCCACCGCGGTTCAGCAGGCCAAGTCCGCGCTGCAGATCCTCAGTACGCTGTAATGGCCCGCCTATACAAACTTATTAAAACAGGCGGTCCTGCCTCGGTACGCTGGGCAGCAGCTCTATTGCCGCCAAAACCACCGCTGTCTCAGCCTTAATCTCAAGGGTCTTGTGGCGGGAGGTCCAACCCTTAACAACCGTCACCCGGCTCTTAGCTAACCCCAACCATTCAGCCACCATCTCAATCAGCCGCTCGTTGGCCGCGCCCTGCACCGGGGGAGCCTTAACCACCACAACCAGCTTCTCGCCATCCCATCCTAATGATTCCCGCTTGCGGCCTGGGTTAACTAATGCGTGTACTTGCATGATTTCATTCTAATACTCAGCTCGACCAAGTTATTTCGTCTTCATTATGAGCCCCGATTTCCGAACTTCAAGGTAGGCGTTCATAATACCAATATGAAGCAATACATATTTCGAGATAAAGATGGGAAAGTAGCCTTAATCGCGTGGCCCAACTGGGCCCTGATCGGCTGGGGGAGCTTTTCGCTACTAGGTCGCTTTACTCAATGGAAGCAGCTCGCCTGGATCGGTACCGCTTTTCTGCTCGTATGGGCTTTGTTGGAAATTTTTCTGGGCGTAAATTATTTTAGGCGGGCGCTTGGTCTGGCCGTTTTAGTGCTCACGCTAGGAAAACTTCTCGCTTAAGAATATTATGTAGGGGCAATCTACCCACAGGTAGGAGTCTAATATGCTAGCAATCAAAATTTCCAATGTCAGTAAGCGCTACGGCCACAGTGCAGCCCTGTCTGGGGTGTCGCTAGAGGTAGAAGCTGGCGAAATTTACGGCTTCCTGGGACCTAATGGTGCGGGCAAAACCACCACCATCCGCTGCCTGATGGATTTTATCCGCCCAAACGAAGGCTCTATATCGATTTTTGGCCTCGATGCTCGGGGTGACAGCGTCGAGGTTAAGCGCCAGGTGGGATTCCTTTCGGCCGACAATCAACTTTATTCCAAATGGAACGCCCGGCAGCATATTGACCTCATCGCCGGGGTCCGCGGCGGCACCGATAACAGCGCTGCCCTGATCAAGCGACTCGGCCTCGACCCGGAGGTTCCGGTCCATCATCTATCTTCCGGTAACCAACAAAAACTCGGTTTAATCCTTGCGCTCATGACCAACCCAAAGCTGGTGATTCTCGACGAGCCTACCAAAGGTCTCGATCCGCTGCTCCAGCATGAGATTTACTCGATCCTAAAAGAGTACGTTGCCGGTGGCGGCACGGTCTTCTTGTCGTCCCACAACTTGGCCGAAGTCGAGCACCTCTGCTCCAACGTGGGCGTTATCAAGCAAGGCAAGATAGTAGCCAGCAAAAGTATGAACGAAATTGTGGCCATGAACTTGCATATCGTCACGGTAACTTTCCCCGCTGGGTCAACGGCGCCCGTCCTCGATGTCCCCGGAGCCGAAATCATCACCGCCACCGATGGCCATATGGTTCTCAAAATCCGTGGCGATCTCAACCCGCTGATCGCGAAGCTAGCCAGCTTCCAGCTCACCGATATTGAAATCAAGCACGCCCCGCTCGAAGAAATCTTTATGGAATATTACCGAGACAAACCATGATTCCCATCATCAAAAAAGAATTTAGCGCCAAATGGATATCGCTTACGGTATATTGCCTGGTTATTATTGGTCTCAGCTGGTTGTACGTCGGCCTCTTTCCCTCCATTCAGGCTCAGGCCGCCAGCCTCACCAAAATCATCGATCAGCTGGGGGCGGGGATTAAGGCCCTTGGCGTTACTCAAATAGGCTTCGATACGCTCGATAAGTACTTGTCGATTGAGGTTTATGGCATCACCTGGCCGCTGCTGGTCATAACTTTTGTCACGTCCCGGGCCGGGCACGCCTTAGCTGGTGAAACCGAAACCGGCACCATGGGCACGATTTTGTCGCTTCCGGTATCTCGCGCCAATATCTACCTGGCAAAATACTTTGCAGGGTTGGTGGGGTTAGTTGTTTTTGTGGCGGTAAGTATTTTTTCTGCCCCAATCTTCGCCACAATCTACAATGTTGAGTTCGCCTGGAGCAATTTTGTTAGCCTGTCGGTGCTATGCCTGTTGTTTAGCTGGGCGCTGTATAGCCTGGGTATGATGCTCTCGGCCATTTTCAACGAGAAAGGCCGCGTCAATTTAGCCATCGGCGGCATCTTACTGCTCATGTACGTGGCTAATGTCATTGCCGGCCTCAGCGACAAATTCGACTGGCTCCGGTTCGGCTCACTCTTTCACTACTTCAACGCTTCGGCCGTGCTTATTTCTAATGACGTCAGCCTTACTTCCTATGGCGTCTTTACCTGCATCATCTTAGTCTCAACTGTCGCCGGCATGATCTGGTTCGCCCGCAAGGACGTTATCGTCTGATATCTTTTCTTAGCCACGGAATAAACATGCTCGTTCGGCGCTCATACTCAGCAAAATCTGGGTTATTCATCATTTTCTTTTCCAGCAGCGAAACCCCCGACACTTTCAGGATTAGCCAGGTAATGGTTAGCGGGCCAATAATTGAGAGCATTCCGTTTGGCGCCGACAGCGCCATCAGCCAGATACCCCACCACATAGTCACTTCGCCAAAATAGTTCGGATGTCGGGTGTAGCCCCAAAGACCAGACTGGATCAACTTACCCTTATTCGTCGGGTCAGTTTTGAACCGTGCCAGCTGGGCGTCTCCTACGGCTTCAAACGTAAAGCCAACCAGCCACACTATAATCCCGATAACATCGAACCAGCCAAGCTGAGGGCCCTGCGCGACATTGATCATCATTACCGGCAAGGCAACCAAAAAGATCAGTAACCCTTGGAACAGAAACACTTGTGCGTACGACCGCAAATAAAACCATTTGCCCCAATCCTTGCGCCACTGCTGGTAACGGGAGTCTTCCGGCTTGCCTTGGTGCCTCCGGTGGATATGCCACGCCAGGCGCAGCCCCCAAATACTCACTAAGATTCCTACCAGCAGTCCCCGGCCGCTCAACCCGGCACCAATCACCAATGACCACCAGGCCAATACAACAAACCCGAGCCCCCAGGCCTCATCCGCCACATCATTTCGTTTCCTTACCAAGGAGATACCAAACCACACGCTCATGTACCCGACTAGAACAATGGCCAGGACGAGGAAATAATTCACAGCCCTAGTTTGACGGCAATAAAGTACGTCGCCGTCGAGACCGCTGCCGCCAACATTACTCCCCAGGCCATATCAACAACCGTTAGTAGCACCGGCCAGTTCTTGAGCGTAGCCAGATTGGTTAGATCATAGGTCGCATATGTGATCAGTCCGAACGCGGCCCCGTACCACAGCGCGTGCGTCCATGAGCCAGCCTTAATGGCGGGCAAGATAACGAATAACACCATCCCAGCAAGAAACAGCAGGTAGAACACCACTGCCGCCGTTCGGTTGATATCGCTTTTAATCAACATGCCAATTTGGCTGGCGTAAAAATTCTTGGCTACCACCCCGATCCAGAGCATATCGAGGGCAAAGAATACCGGCAGCGCAATAAGGTAGAGTTTCCAAAACATATTATTAGTTCCTGTAGGTTATGGTTAATTGTAGTGCGGTTGCAAATAGGCCCCAGAGTAAGTAGGGGATATTGGCGTAAGTTACCCAGGGCAGATGCGGCCACACCTCCACCAGAGCCCAGATGAGCGTGCCGACCACCAGCAGAATATCGACCGCCGCCAAGGCATTGTTATTAAGCCCAAACTGAATTGGCGTAAAGGCCAAGTTAAACACCAGGTTCAAAGCAAACGGCAAGGCTACTATCGCCGGTATCTGGCCTGTGCTCGCCTTGTAAAATACCGTCCCGAAAGTATAGGCAATAATCACGTACAGCACCGTCCACACTGGGCCAAACAGCCAGCTTGGCGGCGCCCATGATGGTTGGATCAGTTCGGCGTACTTTTGCGGTGTATCCATCACTCCTCCTAATTAAGTAGCGCCCCGCCATCCACCACAATCTGGCTGCCGGTCATATACGATGCCAAGTCGGAGGCCAGAAATAGAGCTACTGTGCCTATTTCATCAGCTTCGCCCATTCGGCGCATTGGTATTTTTGCCAAAAAGGCTTCAACGAGCTTAGCAGGGTCAATCCCGGCTAGCGGCTGCTGATTCTGTTGCACCGCTGCCACCCCCGGAGTGGTGATCCCCCCTGGGGCAATCGCATTCACCCAGATTCCGTACGGTGCCAGTTCCAGCGCGGAGTTCTTTGTGAACCCCCACACTCCGTGCTTGGAGGCGTCGTAGTGCGCCAATCCCACCATCGAAGGGTGCAGCGCATCTATCGAGGTCACGTTGATAATCTTGCCGCCCTTGCCCGCTGTCTTCATCAGCTCCGAGGCATATTTGGTGGTCAAGAAAACGCTCCGCAGGTTCACGTGCATCACCTTCTCAAAATCTTCAGCGCTCATTTGGGCGATCGGCTCACTTGGGTAGATCCCGGCATTATTTACCAGAATATCCACGGAACCATACAATTTCGAGCAACTACTCAGCATGCGCTTAACATCGCCCTCACTCGATACATCGATCTCGATAGCCTCCGCCGACCAGCCCTTATCCTTTAATTCACCCACGGCGCTTTCCGCGGCCGGCATGTCAGTATCGGCAATCAGCACCTTCGCGCCCGCCTCCGCCAAGCGGTAGCTTATGCCGTACCCAATGCCCTTGGCGGGTTTATTTTGAGGCTGGGTTGATTTCAAACTCTGCCATTAGCGAAAACAGTATCAAGGTATGAATGCCCAGCCCGGCCACTAGATTGGCCATCACTATCCCAAAACTTCCCTGGAACTTCAGTACTCCCAATAAATATCCGAAGAACACGATGGCTAGAATACGTGTCCCGAAGCCAACTTTATTTGATGTCAGGCGCGCCCAAGGTAGCTTAGCGAAGTAGGTATATAAAAATACCAGGTGCAGCGCGAGCAGGGCCGTGACGTAGAGACCCGCCGGCACGTATAGCTTGTAATAAACCAGAGGAACCAAGATGAGCGTGGCGACGAAAACCGTCACCAACTTCTTCAAAAATAAGCTATTGTCCAGCAACCGAATCGATAATTTGTCAGTAATATTCACACCTCAATTATAGCAACACGCCCCTTTAATACTATCCGAAGCCAGATTGCTTGACATTATAAGCATAAAGACTATAATAGTATATTCGCTAGGCATTATCCCTGCAGCACCCGGCACGACCTCGACGAAGGAGCTTCACATGTTCAACCAGACATCCGGCCTCACTTTGGCCGTGTCAACGACTGACTTCAGCCGGAACTACCCCCACCTCACCGCAGCCCAGCAGGCCGACCCCGAAGCCCTCCGCCCTCTCCTGCGGCTTCCCCGAACCCCGGACCCCGTCGATCCCGACAACTTTGCCGAGATGATGGTTCTTCGGGCATCGAGGATCTCCAGGACACTCTGGTCCGCGTTCCGGGGCGACACCGGTCTTGGCTCCGACAACTTCCAGGAGTGGGAGAGCCTCTCTCTCCCCGACCTGCTGAAGCGCCGCGTCTTCGACGATCAGCGTCTCGAGGACCCCGACGTGATGAAGTCGCTTCTCGCGACTATCGAGCAAGGGCTGGAGTACCTCGGAACACCTTCCGAGCCGTTCTTCACCCACTGGCACGGAGACTCCGACATGTTCCTCATGCCGATCCGCAACGTCTCCTCGGGCCAGATCCGTGGCCTGACCCTCGTCCTGGGCTCCAACCCCGAGTTCGACCTCCGCGAGGAGGGCGACGAGGAGGACGCCACCGTCCGAAGCATGTTGGCCCAACTCAAGGCCGCCTGACACGATCAGGCCGCCTCAAGCGCCGACTACGCCTTGCTGGCAGACCTTCCCCCTTTCGGGGAGAGGGTCTGCCAGCTCTTTTTATTTTCGATCAATTATGCCGAAATGGATGCCCGGGCTTATCATTTAGCAACTGGCCAAGAATCTTGGTAATACGCTCATTCGAATCTTCTAGCCTCAGTTGGTGCTCAGTACCCTCATTCAGCTCCAGCAAGATTTTATCCCGCGCCAGCCTTAGCTCTTCCGCCTTTCGCACTAGTCCCTGCTCATAGAATTCTCGCTGCAGCACCGCCACGGCCAGGAATATGCCGCTCATGGACAAAATAGCCATGTTCAACAGGGTCACGAACTGTTGCTGTGAAGTTCCGAATCCTGCAAATGGCCCGCTGGCGCCCGCCACGCCCGACACCGTGACAACCGAAGCAATCATACTCACCGCCGTCACGCCCAACTGTTTGAACCTAAAGGCCGCCCATATAATCAACGGGAAGATCAGATACTCCAGATCGTTACCCTGAGGTTTGAATTGCCAAAACAAAAAGACCACGCCAATTGCTAGTGTACTGAAAAGCAGGGCCGCAAATTCCTTCCACTGCTTCCGGTCTAACTGCCGCCAAGCATCGTGCCAGACAAACAAGAATGGTGCGAACATCAATACCCCCGCCGTGTCTCCGACCCACCAGAGGAGCCATGACGTCCAGAAGGCGCTCCATGGTAACGCGCCGCCGACAATCAGGCTGGTAGTGCCGATTGTTGCCCCCAGCATAGTGCTGAAAATGGCTGCACCGACAATCAAGCCAACCACGCTGCCAACATTAGTCAGCGCCGGCCTGAAATGTACTAATCGCCTCAGTATTATGGCACCAAATGCCGCTTCAATCGTGCTTCCTATGGCTATTCCTAGCGAGATCCCAGCCGGCTCGTTCGACAACAGGTTCGCCAGCAAAGCTCCAAAGAATACACCGGGCCACACCTTGGGGCCGTATAAAAATAGTGCCACCAGCGCTAGCGCGGTGGGAGCCCCGACCGTAATAATATTGTGAACAGTCAACGCCAACGACAAGCCGATCATCACGGTTACAACATAAAGCCCAGTCAGTATCAGCACCGTAAGTAGATATCGTGGCTTTATCTTCATAGGTCAACAGTAGCACTTCGTATGCCGCCATACAAAGCCGTTTCTGAGGGGCGGGGGATTCGGGTTTAACTATCCGCGTGGCTTGATGAGAAATGCTTGTATATGTCCGCTATCCAGTTTGAATGCAGGGCCCGGGCATCGGTCACCCACCCCATACTTGGCACCTTAGTGGGGTCATCCGATAGATAGTAGTGCTCCGGAAGCTTATGCCCGCTCGCAAGGTCGCGCCTGTATTCGGCGTCCAGATCATATTTGTCATATTCGGGGTGTCCTTGTATGAAATAATCATGTCCGCCGGCATCATTCTTGTCTTCCGCGAGCAGCCAGCCAATTTTGTCGTTTGATGCCAAAACCGATATATTAGCCGCCAACAACGCCTCGGTCGGTACATCGCCCCACCTCGAGTGAGGAGCAACTATGTCATCATTCATATTCAACACCATACTGCTCGAGGTGCCATTGGGTACTTTGTGCGCAAAAACCCCAAATATCTTCTCTTCCACCGCAGATCGCTCTAGTCCATATATCGTGTGCAGGGCGAAGTGGCTCGCCAAACAGGAATATATTGTTGAATAGATATTACTGCGTGCATATCTTATTACTCCCTCTAGCTGCTTGGCGTATCGTATCTGAGAGAAGTCTAAAAGTTTGTGACCCTTAGCGTTATCCGTCTGATTTAGCTCAAGATTATCACCCGTAATAATTAGCCCGTCTAGACCGATCTCAGCTGCCTGAGAAAACGCTTCATAGCGAGATAACTGTTTGGCTCTGCTCCCGCCGTTTCGTTCGCGGTCATCATCATCAAATTTCAATAATATCGGCTCGATCTGCAGCAGGGTATGGCTGATATATTTCAGCCATTGTTCCTCGGTTTGCTTCATCACTGCCGCCGGCATTAAATTCAGTAGGCCAATCCGCGCCGGCCGAATGTCTTGCCTGTTCGCAGCTGCTTCGGAAATCACTGAAGCTCCCTTTTGGCGAAGGTTAAAGAATAGCGGGTCTTGCTTCAATCGATCGGGGATTATGATAGACATGGATTTAGCTTATCAGAGAGCCCCATCAATAAGTTGCAGCTTGATTGCGTCAATTAATCCCGGCTCGATATCTCGTACAGCCGTTTTATCGTAGTGATGGGCAAAATTCGGGTCCTCAAACACCACACCGTTCACTACCGGTGCCGTTTGGTAACGAGGCCAAATGTGCAGGTGAAGGTGAGGGTCAGGGGAGTCACTTTTGTAGGCATTATTCATCAGTGCGGTCCAGTTGAAGCAGGTTGCATCAAATACTTTCGTCGCTGTTTCCTCAAACCGCCTGACTACTTCCCCGAGCTCAGCCCACTCATCCGGCGTAAGTGAGCTCAAGTGCCCAGCATGGCGCTTCAAATTGACGTACGATCGTCCCAGATACGCTTGGTTTGGAGCCAGATCAACCTTCCAATACTTAGTCTCAAACAGGGTGAGATTATCTTGTGCTAAGGCAGAGCAGCTATTGCAGGTCGAGGGCGTGTTATTCATGATTCTTAGCCTTACCGGTTATCGCTTTACCTTATGCCGTTTGCTCGCCAGCCAGTCCGGTACTTCGGAGAATCTAACCTCTTCCCAGCCGTCGATTTCTTCTTCAGTAACATCGTAAACTGCCTGATAGGCTGGCTCTACGCTCCCGTGAAGGGCCTTTCTTTCATCTAGCCCGAGCTTTTTCGCCGCCTCGTAAAGCGATTTACTATCTTTAGCCTCAAGCTCAACGAAGCTAGGTATCCACGGCCAAGAGTCGAGCTCGATTTCAACCGCCCCAAGCTTCCAGCTTTCCCTTTTAGTCTCTTGGAGTGATTTCGACTCGAGACCAATCGCGTACAAAAAGGCGCACGTCGCATCGAAATCTGTCACAGTTACCGTTACTTCTTGCGTTCCGTGGAGGGTCCGATCGTTTACCTGCTTGTAGCTGAGCGTTATTCTCTCGCCTTCATCCCGAACCCTCACCCAGCCGCCAACTTCGCCGAGGCGTTTATCGGGATAATCAAACACCCGACGCACCATTTTTCGTTCAGGTGCAACCAATTCTGCCCCGGCACTCTTGAGGATATCTCGAAAGGCCACGTGATCGATATTCAGCCACTTAGCTTCTATTTCAGTTTCCATATCCAGTAATATAACAAAAAAGAGGCCCGATAAGGCCTCTTTTTGCTTTATGTCCTTCGGTATGGGGTTGCCGAGTTCACCGCAACCGCTAAAGAACTTACTCGATACCTATAGTCACATCATCAACGGGGGCATGGTTATCGGCCATATTCTCCTGTTGGTCATTGCCCGCCGTCTCTGCAGAGTAGGGGGGGTGAACCCACGCTCCTCGTACCCTGCAACGGGGGCAAAATGTCTTCTATGAATAAGGGGCTCTTCGTGTCCTCCTCATTCCCCGGGCGGAAACTATCCATATTAGTCGTCGGAGCCGTCGTGGCCCGAGTTGTGACCGCTGTCATTTGACCGAACTTCGGTCGCATCATCGTCAGAGGCCTTAGCCCCATCGTTAATGCGATCTTCTGTTGCGTTTGTCGGTGTAGCCGCGGGGCTTGCCGTAGCGGTCTCATCTGCTTCTTCGGTCTGGTTCTCATTGGCATCATGGCTGACTGCCTGGTCCTGCGCGTGGTTGTCCTCGGCGCGAGCCTGGACGCTATGGTCGGCTTGATGGACATCAGCTGCGGCCTTGGTAGCATTTTCAATGCCTGGGTGGGCGAGAGCTACCAGGGGAAAAGCCAGCGTGGCTGTTGCGATTAACGTAGCGACATATTTCTTCATATGAATGGACTCCTTCGTTGTTTACTTCACACAAGATGAAACGGGCGAATTCGCCATTCGTTACATATTCCAGGCTCAGGCTACTTATCTTCGGGGAGTGCAGCAAAGTCCTTCTTGGTCTGAATATACCAGCCCATTCCCGCTATGGGATTCTTCCATCGACCCTGCATCAACTTCAAGGCGCTTTGGTGCGAGTCGTCATCTCCTGCGACCATCTCCTTCAAATGAGCATCTTGCGCTTTTATCACTTCGTCAGCCGTTTTGCCGTGGAATGGGTGATCACACGGGCCGCCCATTTGTTTGCATGTCATTGTCTTCATAGTACTTCTCACTTTCCTTCGCAGTATAACGCAACAGTACTCATAGTATTAAAGCCTCGATCTGAGGCGTTTGCTCGGAAAATCCATTACACTTATTTCATGAAAGCTAGCAAAAAATTGCACTACCATGCCCTTGGGTATGGTAGTGCTGCTAGTGAGGGCCATCCGATTGTACGATGAGTCGTGGAAAATATCCGCCGGCGTAGGCCTTGGATCGATCCTCTTGGCCATTATGAGTGGCTCGGAGTTCATATCGACTCAAGCGGAGCTGTATTCGTTTGCCATGTCGCTCCTGTTCGTCGTCGCAGTAGTGGCATTATGCTGGGGAATCTATAAAACTAAGGGCTGATCTGGACTCTTACAGCGCAGCCAAACCAACCATTGCCAATAGCGTGATGGCAGCGAAGCTAATCAGCGTGAAGCCCAGCAGCTGCAGCGCCTGCTTTTTCCTGCCGTCCACGTACCACATAGCAGGCTGGCCGAACATCAGTGACCCGGTCACGGTTGCAGATAGCACCAACAGCATTAGCACTACCACCGGGGTAAATGCCTTGTCATGTTTTCCGAAGAATATGTCGGCGTGAGACATAAATAGTCCGACCACCGTCACATATGCGGCCGTTGCCAGGGCATTAATAAGCGCCCGTTTGACTATGATCTTATCCATAGCCCAATCATACCTCTACCGGGAACAAAAAAGAGGCCAATTGAGGCCTCTTTCACAAATAAAAACATTGGCTCCGGGTCGTGGGTGACGTTAGAACCATTCTAATTTGAAGAGCTAGGCAGCCATTCCATTTGATCGTGAGTGTCGTTGCACCCGACCAGCTTAAAGCCAAAACGCTCATAAAGTGCCCTTGCGCGATCGTTGCTTCTAAGAACTTCGAGCTTAAGCTTCTTCTTTTCCCGCGTGGCTCGATCCTGCGTTTGGCCCAATAGGTAGGTGCCAATTCCTCTGCCTTGGGCGCTTGGATCCAAGACCATTTCATAAATGAAGAGTTCGTCGTCAATTGAATCAACACAAAAAAAACCACACGGTTCACTATTATATTCGACCATCATGATTCCCGGATGGTTCCACGTTCCTTCAAAGAATTGATCCTGAAGTCTTTGATCCCATTCACCAAATTGTCGCAAAATAACGTCACGGTAAGCAGCGTCATGAATATGGTGAACAAGTTCGCGATCGCCTACGCTTACTTCGCGTAGCTTAATTCTCACGGATTGATCATTCATAGCCACATGATAACAAAAAGAGCCATGCTAGGCTCTTTTATAATCATAAATCCTTTGGCTCCGGAGGTCGTGGGTGACGTTAGAACCGCTACAGCTTGGTCTCAAGGACTATTTTATTAACAATTTCTTCTACGCATAGGCTCTGAGTGATTTTCACTTCGCTAGAATTACCGGTAATGTCGTTCTCTTTGTACCACTGACGCATTTCGGTTTCGCCGAACTCTTCGGAGTTGTGCTTGGTAGCATGCCGTAATAACGTCTCGCTAAACGGTATGTCGAAATAGTACAGATACTTATCACCCGAATGGCCTTCTAGTATTTCGTTGAGCATCCCGCGGTAATGCTTCATTACAAATATACCCTCCAGAATAACGTTGTAGCCGTTATCTAGAGAAAACTGAACGGTCTGCAATATTAGCTTGGCATTGATTCCTCCCAACACGTCCTTTTCTTTCAAAACGATGCGACGGAGATAATCTTGCTCTATTAAAGCGGTCTTGCCGGAGGCTTTTTTCTGCAGTTCTTTCGCCACTGTGCTCTTACCAGAACCTGATGGCCCACGCAGAATAATAAGCTTTGGTTTAGGCATGCTTTGATGATAACAAAAATGAGACCGTAGTTAGTCTCATTTTTGAGTAATAATTCCTGGCTCCGGGTCGTGGTCGATGTTAGAACTATATTCCAGCCGCTTTAGTTATTTTTTTGGTAACCGAGCCGACGAATAATCGATATGCAGGGCGGTCTTCTTTCTTGTATATGATTTTCGTTCCAAGTGTCTCGTTGCAATTCGAGCAGGCTAATTTCTCGCTGTCAGATGGATGCTCGGACATTCTATCTAGGTACATACGTTTGAGAGGTCCGGGGCCATCCTTCTGATAAAAGGCTATGTGCTCCTCGCACTTCTCGCATCGAATATCTAGAATTCTCGACCATCCACCCCGCGCTTTTTTGTACCTATCATTCTTCATACCATAATGATAACAAAAAACGACCATTTGGTCGTTTTGAGATAATATCTGGCTCGGCATAGTGACTGATGTTAGAACTGCATCGCCTGCAAAGCCCATGCTGTCAGGAAGCGTTTGGGTGCCTGCCTGCCCACCGTTTCCAGAGCTCATTAGCTGCAATGACTGCGACCGCGGAGATTACGAAAGAGCCAAGAATATCGACGGGATGATGGACCCCGGCTGCTACTCTAGCCAAACTAACCAGGAATGCGACTGCAAGAAGAGTATAGCTGAGTCTCTTGGAGAAGGGCCACACTACAAAAGCTAGAAATGAGGTTATCAGAGCATGATCGGATGGGAATCCATTATCGTTGGCATGAGGTATTAATGGCGCGAAATGGCCAACCACGAAGGGCCTTGGGTCTGTTATTATACGACTCCCTATTTTTGCCAAAAGTAAGGCCAACAAGCCCCCCGTTATTGCCACTATTGCGAAGCGTTTCTTGCCTTCTGAGTCGAGTCGGAGCCAAAATATTGCAACTATGACTATGCTAAGAACTAAGAAATACTTTGCGCCAAAAATTATAAGATGGTTCATCCATCAATGTTACCAATTTAATACTGGAAACATAAGGGCCGACGTTCGAATTGCATGAGCTACAAAAACTTGCTGGTTATGAACTGCGAATTGTTCGCCAAGATTCCCAAGTTGCGCGCAATATAAGCACAGTTATTAGTAACCCAATGATTGGGTCGGCGATGGTAAGGCCGACATAGATTAAGATACTGCTCAGGATTACGCCGGCGCTTACAATGCCGTCCGCTCGGGCATGGTGTCCGTCGGCGACTAAAGCAGGGCTATCAAGGTGCTTACCGGCTCGCCAGCGTATAATCGCGGCAACTTCGTTGCCGATAACCCCGATAACGCCTGCAACCAAGATCGCCCACAAGTGTGTTGGAGTTGAAGGATGTATTAGCTTGTTGATTACTTCGACTAGGGCGACCATGGCACTCGCAAATATAAACAAAACGACAGCGTACCCAGCCCAACGCTCGCCTTTGTTGCTCTGCAGGAAAAACGCTAGGCCTAAGGGTATAGCGGTTAGCGAGTCGCCACCGTTGTGTATCAAGTCTGTAAGCAAGGCCACGCTGCCGCTAAAACTGAACACAAATAGCTGCAACATGGACGCAATAAATAGTACTGCAAAGCTCAAACTAACCGCTTTAACACCCTCCTTGGAGCGCACGATCGATTCGTCAACCAGACCATGACTGTGGCCTCGTGAACCATCATGGCTATGGCCACGGCCACGGTCGTGTTCGTAATGGTCGTGAGAGTGCGACTCAGGGCTGTCGTAATGGCTTTGTTCTTGATGGGTCACGGATGAAAGTATAACAAAAATGCCCACGTTACCGTTATGTATTACACTTAAGCTATGAAAGCCAACCCCAAATTGCGTGGTCATGCGCTCGGCCTCCTTGGCCTACTCGTAATTCAGCACGGCCTGGGCATGCTAAGTAATCTTTATGTCAGTTTTCCGGAGAACAACACCGATTGGCAGCAATGGCGCTACGACGAAGGCCAGCTACTGCTTATTGCTCATATTGCGGTGGGAATGGTGCTCTTGCTGCGCATGATCGCGCTGTGGGTGAGGGGAGCGAAGCTCGGTGATAAGCCATGGAAGATCGCCGGGGCCTAGGAACCGGCTCGGTAGTACTCGCCATTATGAGCGGATCAGAGTTCATATCGACTCAAAAAGAAGGATTATCTTTCGCTATGTCGTATTTTTTATCACGGCGGTAGCATCACTGGGGTGGGGAATCTACAAGTCCAAAAGCTGAACCGAAAGTAGGCTCGACTTACTATCAATTAATAACAAAAAGAGGCTTAAAAAGCCTCTTTCATGCATGACAACATTGGCTCCGGGTCGCGGGTGACGTTAGAATTTTAAGGCGTGGTGAGTTATTTGCCTTGGAGTATGTATAATCTAGGTACAAAGGAGCCCTTATGAAATCATTACCAATAGCACTTTTCACCATCATATTTGCTGTGCTTCCGTACTCAGCCTCGGCAGCGAAAACCCCCCACTCTAATACGACTACTCCGACCGGCAACGACATTAGTTACCCGCAGTGCGACAAGCCATACCCTACGGGCTCAGCGTTCGGCGTAATTGGCGTGAATGCCGGCAAGGCCACCACGTTTAATACCTGCTTCTCAAGCGAGCTGGCTTGGGCGCAGGCCAAATCGGGCACCACTACCCAACCGAAAGCTCAACTTTACGTCAATACCGCAAACCCTGGCGACGTCATTTCGCAAATCACCACCTGGCCGACCGCCGGATTAACTCCTTTCGGCACCTGCGACGGCACGAACTCTCAATCGTGTTCATGGCAGTACGGTTACGACCGCGCCACGGATGACATAAGCTTCGTCGGTTCCGCGGCTTGGAATTGGTGGCTCGATGTTGAAACAGCAAATTCTTGGACATCGGACCCGACCAAGAATACGGCGGCCCTCGAAGGTATGGTCGCCGCATTCCAAAGCGCGGGCGGAACAGTCGGAATTTACGCAACCACCGCAACTTGGACCAGTCTGATGGGCACTACACCCGCAGATAGCTCTCTTTATCCCCTCGGTGAATGGCGGGTGGGTGCCTCCAGCCTGACAAATGCAAAGAATAACTGCTTAGTAAAACCATTTACAGCCGGCGGACACTCAGTAATGAGCCAGTATACTTCAGGCCGGTTTGATTACGACGTCTCCTGTATTTAACGACGATTGCCCATGAATGAAAACAGTGGAAATCAAAAATCTGCCCGGCATGGGTGTAATTCATATACACAACAAAAAGAGGCCTTTTATGGCCTCTTTTATGCATAACAACATTGGCTCCGGAGGTCGGGCTCGAACCGACGACCAATTCGTTAACAGCGAACTGCTCTACCACTGAGCTACTCCGGATCATTTGTGAAACTATATGGTACTCGGAGATTATAAGCCGTCCCCGCATTCTAGGTCAATTAATCCCATTAAAATCCAGTTTAATCCCTTCTGGTTGCGAGTATAATGCGACTATGATTGCGCGAGCCCTTTTCGACCAGGTGCTTGGCCGCCTCACCACCGGCGGGGTCATCGTGCACTATTGGGATGGTAAAACCAAGAATTATGGCCCGGGTGAGCCTTATTTCGAGATTACTATCAAGCATCCCCGCGTCTTGCGCGCTATGCTTCGCAACCTTAGTTTGGGCTTTGGTGAAGCCTACATGGACGGTTCGCTCGAGATTCAGGGAGATATCCTTAAGGTCAGCCAGCTGGCGGCCAAGAATCAATCGACCTTCAAGCCGCTAGCAAAACTGTCTAGCCTGAGGCCCCGCCAACCCAACAAGCTGAGGCGCCAACGCAGTCAGATTGCCCATCATTACGATCTGGGCAACGATTTTTATAAGCTTTGGCTCGATGAGTCCATGACCTACTCCTGCGCCTATTTTCGACATGAATCTGATAGTCTTGAACTTGCCCAGAATCAAAAAGTTGATCACGTTTTGCGCAAGCTGCAGCTCCAGAAGGGGCAGTCGCTCCTTGATATCGGTTGCGGATGGGGTAAATTACTGATTGCCGCGGCCAAGCAGTACGGAGTACGCGGCCACGGCATTACTCTGAGCGATGAGCAATTTAAGCTTGCTCAGACGCGCGTGGCTGAGGCGGGGCTTTCGGACCAGATCACCATTGAGTTGCTCAATTACCAGGATCTGGCCCGCCGCGACATCACGTTCGATCGTATTGTATCTGTCGGTATGTATGAGCATGTCGGCCGGGGCAATCACGCGACTTACTTTCGAGCCATCGACAAGCTGCTTGCCCCCGGGGGATTGAGTGTGCTTCACACCATTACGAATTCTCAGGCGGAATCCAACGATGCCTGGGTCGACAAGTATATCTTCCCGGGCGGCTACATCCCGGCCGCCGCCGCGACTTTGCACGTGCTCGAAGCGCACGGCTTCGAGCTATGGGATTACGAAAACCTGCGCTTCCACTATGCCCTCACTCTCGAAGAATGGCTCAGGCGTTATGAGGGCCACAAGACCGAAGTGATTCAACGCTACGATGAGCAGTTTTACCGCATGTGGCGGCTGTATTTGGCCAATTCAGCCACCTCATTTCGTTATGGCAGCCTCAGCTTGTCACAGTTCACCTTCTCCCGTGATGCCCAGCCCGGCCTACCGCTCACCCGCGAGCATTTGTATGGCAGAAGTCCTAACTAGTGGCGCCGCGCTACCAGATTCAGCGTATTCTCAGCGAAATCGGACTAGAATTAGACTATGAGAATTTTAGTTGTGGAAGATGAGCATAAAATTGCGGCGGCCATAAAGCGCGGCCTTGAGCAGGAGTCCTACGCCGTGGACGCTGTCTACGACGGCGACGAAGGCCTTTCGAGCGCGCTAACCGACGAATACGACGTGATCGTGCTCGATCGAATGCTCCCCGGCCTCCTCGATGGCGCCGATATCTGCAAGGAAGTTCGCGCCAACGGCATTCGTACCCCCATCCTGATGCTGACCGCCAAAGACAAAATTTCCGACCGGGTTGAGGGTCTCAATTCCGGCGCCGATGATTACCTCGTGAAGCCGTTTGCCTTCGAGGAGCTCCTCGCCCGCATCCGTGCCTTGCTGCGCCGCCCTCAGGATCATCTCGGCAACGTCCTCGCCCTCGATGATCTCTCCCTCGATGTAGCTACTTATGAGGTTCGCCGTTCCGGTCGGAGCGTGAAGTTGTCTCAACGCGAATACGCCTTGCTTGAATACCTCCTACGCAACCAAAACCGCATTCTCTCCAAGGCGAACATTATCAGCCACGTTTGGGACTACGATGCGGACATTTTGCCCAATACGCTTGAAGTTTATATCGGCTATCTACGGGCAAAAATTGAACGCCCCTTCAAAGGGCCTGAACTGATCCATACCGTCCGGGGATTTGGGTATAAGCTCTCGACCTCAAATGATTAAGTCAGCCGCCTTCAAGCTCACGCTCTGGTACCTGGGCATCATTTTGGTGTTGTGTGGGCTTTTCAGCGTAGCCCTGTACCGTGAATCAGCCATGCAGCTCGACGAAAACGCCGCTCATCAACGAATAGCGATTTCTCGCCTGCCACTCCCGGATATATTTGAATCCCGCCGCACTGAATTCCTCCAAAATATGGACAATCAGCTCGATGATGACCATCGCCGGTTAGTGCTGAGGTTGGTCGTGTTGAATCTCGCAACGCTTCTACTCGGCGGCGTGGCGGCCTACGCCCTGGCCCGCCGCACCCTTCGCCCAATTCAGAGGTCCATGGAAGCTCAGGGGCGCTTCACCGCCGATGCCTCGCACGAGCTGCGCACCCCGCTGACGGCCATGCGTACCGAAATCGAGGTTGCCTTGCGCGAGAAACAGCTCAGTACCGCTGAGGCGCGCGGTCTTTTGGCCAGTAACCTCGAGGAGATCGCCAAGCTCGAGAGCTTATCGGCTGGCTTACTCCGGTTGGCTAGATTCGATAGCGGCCTGAATCCGGCCGCTATCAGCCAGATCCCCGTCAGAGAGCTGTTCGACGAGGCCGTTCACCGCTTTCAGTCTCGAATTACGCAGCGCAAGGTCAAGCTAGACATTCAGTCCGGCGACGAAACCGTGGCGGGGGACCGTGATAGTTTGATCGAGCTTATTGCGATTTTGCTCGACAATGCCATTAAATATAGCGCGTCAGGCTCCAAGATTACGTTGGGTAGCAGCGCCGCCGGACATAGCGTGGGGATGAGCGTGTCCGACGAAGGCAGCGGCATCAAACCCGCCGATATACCTCACATTTTCGACCGCTTCTACCGCGCCGACAGTTCTCGCTCAAAAGGGCACATCGATGGCTACGGCCTCGGGCTGTCTATCGCCAAGCGTATCGCCGACATTCATCACGGGCACATTGCCGTCGAGAGCGTACCAGACAAAGGTACGACCTTCCGCATCAAAATCCCAGTGCATTACGTCCCCAAAAAGAGCCTGTTTTAGAGCTACCCTAGCAACGCCGTTAAGGGCACGCGCGAGTGGTGCAGCGAGCGCCCGACAAGACAACGCATCACTTAGCAAAGGGGTAGAGTTAGTGAGCAAGCCAATCGCGCGTGCCTGTACGGCTTAAGCTAATAATCCCTCCCTCTAAGCAATTCCTCAGACCACAGCGCCTAAGATTGGTCCAACGACACAATTAAGGAGTTCAAATAATGAGTACAGTCTCCCGCGGGGTGCGCAATGCCTTTCGCAATCCCATCCGCACCGGCGGCGTCACGATAATCCTCGGCCTCAGTGTAGGTCTAGCTCTCGTGATGTTGTTGTCACTTAAAGCCGTTCAGGGCCGCATCGATACCGTGAAGTCTTCCATCGGCAACACAATCACCGTGTCTCCGGCCGGCGCGCGCGGTTTCGATGGCGGAGGTGAGCCGCTCACGCAAGCCCAGCTCGACAGCCTCAAGTCGCTGCCCAACGTCACTGCCGTCACCGGTACCCTCAATGACCGGCTTACGCCCGTCACCGATACGTCCTTGGCCTCAGCTATCGATCCCGGTACCCTGGGTAATCGCGCCCGCCGCGCCACCAACCCCGACTCCGCCAATGCTCCTACCGGTGGCCCCCAGCGGACCTTCAGCTTGCCGGTCATGGTCACCGGCGTCGGCGCGGTCACTCCGGCCGCCGTGAATGCTACCAGCCTCAAGCTTGTATCTGGGACAACCCTCGATGCCGCCGGCACCACCAATACGGCCGAAGTCGGCCAGGCCCTGGCCACCAAGAATAATCTTGTGGTTGGATCTACCTTCACCGCCTACACCGGCACCAAGATCACCGTGGTCGGGATATTTGATGCCGGCAATCAGTTTACCAACGCCGGTCTGATGATGCCCATTAAGAGCCTCCAAGCCTTGTCGGCCCAGCCCGGGCAGGTGAGCTCCGGCACGGTCACCGTAAATTCCGTGACAAACCTCGAGAGCGCTGTCATCGCTATCAAGGCCAAGCTCGGTACCGCCGCCGATGTCGTCAGTCAGCAGGATAGCGCCACGAACGCCATCGCCCCCCTCGAAAGCATCAAGACCGTCTCTACATACAGCCTCATCGGAGCGCTCGCGGCCGGATCGGTTATCACCTTCCTGACCATGCTCATGATCGTCCGTGAACGCCGCCGCGAGATCGGTGTGCTCAAGGCCATCGGTGCTTCGAACATCAAGATCACCACTCAGTTTGTAAGCGAAGCCTTCACCCTCACCGCCATGGGCGCTGTACTGGGCGTCATCGGCGGTCTCGTTCTGGCCAACCCGATCCTCAAGGTCCTCGTGACCAGCAATACCGCCACATCGACCGGCGGTAGCTTCGGCGGTGGCGGGGGACGTGGCTTCGGCCGGGCCTTCGGCGCCATCGGCGGCAATACTCTTACCACCCTCCAGACCACCATCGGCTTCGATATCCTAGCCTACGGCCTACTCGCCGCGCTCATCATTGCCTTCCTGGGCAGCGCTCTGCCCGCCTGGTTGATCGCCAAAGTCCGCCCCGCTGAAGTTATGAGAGGAGAATAATCATGCTTACCGTCACTAAGTTACACAAAACGTTCAATTCCCACGGCAATCTGGTCACTGCAGTCGACAACGTCAGCTTCACTGTACCCGACGGCATCTTTGCCGCCATCATCGGCAAGAGCGGTTCGGGCAAAAGTACTCTGCTTTCGCTCCTAGGTGCCCTGGATATCCCAACTTCCGGCAAGGTCGAAGTGGACGGCCAGGACATCACTAAGCTCAGCGACCGCAAGCTCATCCGCTACCGGTTGACCCAGATCGGCTTTGTATTCCAAGGCTACAACCTTATCCCCAATCTTAGCGCCATTGAGAACGTGATGCTGCCGATGGAATTCGCCGGCGTCTCCACCAAACAGCGCCGTACTCGCGCCGAAGATCTGCTCGAACAAGTCGGCCTCACCGCCGACAAGCTCTCGCGCAAACCCAGTCGCCTCTCCGGCGGCGAGCAGCAGCGCGTGGCTATTGCCCGCGCTCTCGCCAACCGACCTAAACTCATTCTGGCCGATGAACCCACCGGCAACCTGGATAGCGCCACGGGTAAACTCATCGTCGACCTGCTCCACCATCTGGCAAAGAAGCAAAATACTACCATAATCGCGGTCACCCACGATCTGGAAATTGCCCGTCAAACCGACCTTACTCTTAAGTTAGCCGACGGTAAGATGACCGTCGCCAGTAGTTCAGCCGCAGTTCCTGAGCCGGCCGTGCACGCTGCCAAAGCGGTTCACGCATGAAACGCTCCGATATTGCCATCCTAGTGACGGCCGTAGCCCTAGTAACGGGTCTGGCTGGTTTCGGTATCGGTCGTGCCACTGCTGGCAAGGCTCAGGTTGCCACGCCCGGTTTTAGCGATGCTGGTAGTCAATCGGGCTTCGGCGTCGGCATGCGCCGAGGCGGTCGGCCTACCTTTGGTAGCATCAGTAGCCTATCGGGAAATGCGCTAGTTATTACCGATTCGGCCGGGACAACACATAACGTGACGCTTACGAGCACTACCGCTTACACCTCAGGTGACGGCTCGGCCGCCGCACAGTCTGATCTCACCACCGGCACTAGCGTAGCCGCTTTCGGAACGGCTGCCGCCGACGGCACCGTTACTGCCACTCGTGTCATCATCAATCCGTCCGCCCCTGGCGGCGGCTCCGCACCCCCAGCCGGCAGCACCCAGGCGAACTAGCCCCAGCTTTCTCCGTTTTGACGCCATTAATGGCACACGCGAGTGGCGCAGTGAGCGCCCGACAGGACAACGCGTGGCAAAGCAAAGGGCTCGAGTTCGTGAGCAAGCCAATCGTGCGTGCCTGTATGGCTTGCTCGCATGGTTAGGTCCGCAGACAAACCGAATGTGCGCACCGAAGTGGCCAATTTTAATGTAATATACTTCTCATGATCAAAAACCAAACCGCCAACCCCATCGAACGCCACCGCCAACTTCATGGCAAAATTCAGACTCAATCCAAAGCGGAACTCACGCCTCAGAGCCTGGCGGTATACTATACGCCCGGCGTCGGCGAAGTTTCCACGCATCTATCCGCCCACCCCGAAGCGGCGGGGGAGTTGACCGTCAAAGGCAATAGCTTGGCCGTGGTGTCCGACGGTTCGGCGGTCCTCGGCCTTGGCAACATCGGACCTTACGGCGCCCTGCCGGTGATGGAGGGTAAGGCTATGCTTTTCAAGGATCTCGGCGGCATTGACGCCTGGCCGCTCGTGCTCGATACCCAGGATACCGAGGCCATTATTGCGACCGTCAAAGCCGTCGCGCCCAATTTTGGTGCGATCAACCTCGAAGATATCTCAGCTCCGAGGTGCTACGAGATCGAAGAGCGCCTCCAGGCCGAACTAGATATCCCCGTAATGCACGACGACCAACACGCCACCGCCATCATCGCCCTAGCCGGCCTCATCAACGCCTTTAAGGTTGTCGGCAAAGACATCTCCAGCTCCTCGATTGTGGTCATTGGTGCCGGTGCGGCCGGAAGTGCGATCGCCCGGCTGTTAGTCGACTATGGCGTGGCCAATGTGGTTCTCACCGACTCCCGCGGCATCCTGGGCCCGGATCGTACCGACCTCGATCAATACAAGCAGGCCTGGGCCAAAATCACCAATCCTCGCGGCCTCAGCGGTTCCGTGGCCGACGCCATCGCTGGTGCTGATGCGGTAGTGGCCGTCTCGGTTCCCGGATCTCTCACCCCCGAGCATATTCGGTCGATGGCCCCGCACCCGATAGTTTTTGCCCTCTCCAATCCAACTCCCGAGGTTGATCCTGCCGAGGCTCATGCCGCCGGAGCAGCCGTAGTGGCCACTGGCCGATCTGATTTTCCCAACCAGATCAATAACGTCCTGGTCTTTCCGGGAATTTTTCGTGGCATGCTCGACGAGGGCGTGAATAAGGTTACTACCGAGATCAAACTTAGAGTCGCTAAGGCATTAGCCGCCCTTGTCGTCAGTCCTACCGCCGATCGAATAGTCCCCTCGGTCTTCGATGAGGGCGTGGCAGCGGCGGTCGCCGGTGCGGTGAGGCGATCCCAGGGTTAGTTACTAAGTTAGGTAGATTGAGGGTGTGTCGCTGGGTTATACTATGAGCATGTCTAAGCGTATCCTTTTTGCTATTGCCGCTATATTGCTGGCCGGCGCTGGTATTTTCTTCCGGGCATCTAGTATGCACACCGCTCGAGATTCAGCCGATAAAATCGTACAGTCCGACGCGGCGTCTGGCAGCGTTTCGGCCGATATTGCCTCCCTCAAGGACTTCGTAAAAGCTCACATGGGAGCATCGGTTAGCTTTACCCTCAAAGCAGCCTACGATCGCGCGCAGGCCGCAGCCACCGCTGCATCGGCTACCAACTCCAACTCCCAGATATATGCCGACGCGCAGAAAGCTTGCTCCGGCAAGAATGACTCCATCACTCTGGCCCGGTGCAACCAACAATATCTGGCACAGCATTTGGCCAGTGCGCCCGCCCCCGTAGTTGTGCCCGTTCCTTTGCTATCCTACTACCAATACAAACTGGCGTCCCCGGTCTGGACGCCCGATTTGGCAGGAGCATTATTGCTTGGCGCCATTGTCTCTCTGGGCTTTGCCCTCCCGCTCGGCCGCAAGAAGTCCAGGCGCTCATGAGCTCTCAGTTCTCATTTCGACGGCGCCTCTCACTGGTACTAATCCCAACTCCGGCTCAGGTACTTTATTGTATTCTGGCGTCCGCAGTCATCATCATTGGCGCCCGCGCCCAGGAGGCGCTCGCTTTGATCGGCATCGACAATGCGGCCCTAGACGTGTCCCGGATCGCATTCCATGGCCGGTTCGAAACGTTATTAAATTCGCCGATCTCGCAAACCGCGGCTCTCATAACCTTTTGGTCTGGGGTAGGGATAATTATATATTTGATCTGCTGGTTAGGGCTCAGCCTATTTAGTCAGGCTAGAAATGAATTAACCCTCACCACCGAGTACGCCAACCGCGGTCATTGGAGGGGGCCATACGAGACCCTCGCACTCAAAGCCATTGGCGCCGCCGCTCTGGTTACATGTGTAGCCCTGCTCAAGCCGGGCTTAGCATTCTGGCTCGCAATTGTCGTCGACTATATCGCAGCTCCGAGCACCGGCAAAGGGCTATTTGCGCTCGCCGCTATGCTCGGTTTTGCCGTCCAACTGTATCTGATACTGGCGTTTGCATTGGTCACATTTACCCCATGGTACAGGCCCGAAGCATTTACAGAGCGCGAAAAATAGGCTATAATGGCTGCGTTAAAGTAAAATCGCCCCGAAGGCGAAATTATCGTCTCAGCCCAGGCTTGGCGATAGCATAAGCGGAGCCAAGTAAAGTGGCCAAGAAATTGTTCGTCGGCAACCTGCCGTATACAACAACCAACGAAGATCTCGCAGAGTTCTTTGCTAAGTACGGAGAAGTTCTCTCCGCAGCTGTCATCATGGACCGGGCGACCGGCCGCTCGAAAGGCTTCGGTTTTGTCGAGATGACTAATGACCCCGAGGCTGATGCCGCCATCTCCCAAGGTGATGGCGGTGAGTTCGAAGGACGCAAGCTGACCGTCAGCGAAGCCCGCCCCAAGACCGAAAGCCCCCGCCCCGAAATGTCACGCTAACTAGCACGCGTTTCGTGAATTAAAAAAGAGCCCATCGGGCTCTTTTTTAATTGGGCTGGGCTTGGGAATTACTTCTGGCCGCTGGCCTTGTAGTCTGAGATTGCCTTGGCGACTTTGCCGTCGGTCTTGAGGTTTTCCCAGAAGAGAACCTGCTGTCGGCTGACGTACATTACGTCCTCGGGTCCGTGAAGTTCACCGCCGAGCTTAGCCAGTGATACCTGCTGGTTGTTGTTGGCGGCGGCTGCGCTGCTGTCCTTGGGCTGAACGGTCTGCTGTACTTGCAGGTAGTAAATGTCAGTCACTTTTACGTAGCTGCTATCGACGTGTGATACCTTGCCGAAGTAGACCTGACCGTTGGTGAGGAACACTGCCTGGTACTGCTTGCTCTTAACTGCGCTATCGGCCGTAAGGCTGCCCCAAGCCATCTGGGTGAACCAGGCTAGAATTACTACCGAAACTGCTACTAGTAGTCCGGCGAGGAGTTTGCTCAGCTTTCCGCTGTTGCTGCCAGAAACATTCGAGCGTGATGCTCCTGGGATTTCGGCCATTCCACCGTCAGTTGCTTGTCTGCGTACGTCCATACGAAATAGTTCTCCACGTAATCTTATCGTTAGGCTTATGTTACATGAGCACATTACGAGTGTCCAGTGCGCATAATATTGTAAAAAAAATTGAACTCAGCTTGGCTATCATTGATAGAAGCTATATAATCATAACCAGTATAGAGGTGAGATAGGGAGAGCAATTCGCTCATGATTCTGCTCAAAAGATCCGGCTTGGCGATGGCGGCGATGCTAGCCCTGTTTGCTGCTGCACCGGCATTAGCCAGCCTGTCGCAAGGCTTTGCTACCAGCTCTCCCGTTGCTACGGGCAGTTTGGTGGCGCTCGACCAAAAATCTAGCGGCAGCGTGGCTGTTGCCGACCTCAATAATGCCGCCCGGCTCTTCGGTGTCGTCGTACCGCCGTCATCTGCTTCGATATCGCTTTCGGGTACCGGTACCGGCCAGGTGCAGGTAGTAACCACCGGCAGCGCTCAGGTGCTCGTTTCCACCGCCGGCGGCGACATTCACGTGGGTGACTATATTTCGGTTTCTTCAGTTGCCGGAGTCGGCCAGAAGGTCGGGGCTTCGAGTACTCGCGTGGTCGGCACTGCACAGGCAGATTTCAACGGGTCGGGCGATGGCGCCACCAAGCGCACTATCGATGACGGCACGACCAAAAAAGAAGTCTCCATCGGTGAGATTCCGGTCGTGATATCGGTGTCTAGCTACACCGCTACCGACGGCCTGCAGTCGTACGTGGTGCCCAACTGGTTGCAGAATATGTCCAACACCCTCGCGGGTAAGGCCGTAGCGCCTATCAGGATCATTGTGGCCGGACTTATTCTGGTCGTGGCCATGATAAGCATTTCAGTACTGCTCTACTCCGCTGTGCGCAATGGCATCATCTCAATCGGGCGCAATCCTCTGTCCAAAAACGGCGTTCTTCAGGGCGTGCTTACTGTCGGCGGGGTGGCCCTTGGTATCCTCGCCATTACTGCCGTAGCCATGTACTTGGTGATATCGAAATGAACCTGCAAGTACTCATGTTATCGGGTATTGTCGTAATGCTTCTGCTCGTGGTGGTGGTGCAGAGTTTTCAGCTGCGGCGCGGCGCCAAACAGCGAATCCAGGCATCGGCTGCACCCACTCCGGTGCGCGTCTCCGAGCCCACCGCCGTCGAGCTCGAGTCTAAGCTCAAGGCCGCCTATGAAGCCAAAATCGGCGAAGCCACCGTCACCTTCGGCACCGATCTCCAAGCCACCTCAACACGTTTGAGCGAGCAAGTGTCGCGCCTCACCACTACCGTTATCGAGGAGGAGCTGGAAGCCTACCAGAAGACCCTCGAAGAGGTTCGCCACGTCGCCATTCAGGCTATGGAGCAAATCCACCAGGCCGTTGAGCACCAGCGTGTCGAGCTGCGCGACGGCATGGAGGTAGAGCTGGCCGCCGAAAAGAAATTATTGGCCGACAAGTTCGACGCCAAGATGGGCGACGTTGTCTCTAGCTATATCTCGGAGTCACTCGGAAGCGGGGTCGATTTGGGCGCCCAGATGCAATTCATTCTCACCAGTCTCGAGGCCCACAAAGAAGAAATCCGAAAGGACCTTCTCAATGGCGTCTAAAGCTTTTCAGCTACCCCCGGCCGTCTATAGCCCCGCACTCGTCGAGTCGGTTATCTATGATATCCAGTTCTATCTGGATTGGGTCCGTCAAAACCAAATTCGCAAAACCGTCGGCGCCAAAGTCAAAGAGGAGCCAACTCACTCTGCCGAAACGGTTATTGTGATCCAGACCTGGCTAGCCGGTAAACCTGCCAGCGTTGAATCGCTCGAGGCGCTTCTGCTTACCTTGCGCGGGCTCAAGCTTCCCGAGGTACACATCATGCTGGCCGCTCTGCCAAATCAGACCCAGCGCGAAGTGCTGGTGAACTGGTTTCGGACCAATGTCTCGCCTTCACTCCTGCTATCATTCGTGGCCGACCGCAACCTGGGCGGCGGGCTGGTAGTGCGGACGCCGAACCGAGTTTTTGACTACACCTGGAAGCAGCAGCTGATCGCCGGGCGAACCAAATTGGCGGAGATCTTAAAACGTGTTTGATAACCCAAAATTCGCCAAACTCGTCGCCGACGGCCGAGCTACCGGTGAGGTAGTCGGAGTTGATCGCTTTCTGGTGACCGTTCAGGGTCTCGGAAATGTGGCGGTGAACGCCCTCATCTACTTCGACAACGGCCATCAGGGCCTTGTGCGCGAGGTTCGGTCCGAAACCGTAATGATATTGAATATGAGCGCCGAAACTATCGGCATCGGCACTCTGGCGGTGATAGAGGCCGAAGAATTGGTCACCGGAGTGGGGGAGGCGGTATTGGGGCGCGTGCTCTCGGTCACCGGACAGCCGCTCGACGGCAAGGGCCCAATCACTTTCAGCCGTTACGATCCCGTGTTTAAGGTGGCGCCCGGCATTATCGAGCGCAAGCAGCTCACCGATCCGCTTCCTACCGGCGTCGGCATCGCCGATCAGCTCTTTCCGCTAGTGAAGGGTCAGCGTATTGCCGTGCTCGGCGACAATAAGACGGGTAAATCGGCCTTCACCATGCAGCTCACGCTGGCTCAGGCTGGGACCGGCCGGTTTGTGGTCCACGTTCTCATCGCCAAACGCAAATCCGATGTCGACCGCCTTATTGCTAAACTCAATGAAACCGGCGCCATCAAATACTGCGTGGTAATCGTGGCTTCGGTCTTTGATTCGCTGACGCAGTCTTATCTGGCTCCTTACATCGGCGCCAGTATTGCGGAGTATCTTTGGCACGGCGGCCAGGACGGGATTATTGTTTACGACGACCTCTCGAACCACGCCAAAGTCTATCGCGAATTATCTCTCCTGCTCAAAGTCAGTCCGGGCCGCGCTTCCTATCCGGGCGATATGTTTTACGCTCACTCGTCGCTCCTCGAGCGGGCCGGGCGCCTGGCCAAAAACGGCGCCAGCCTAGCCTCCATTCCGGTCGTTCTTACACCCAATAACGACATTACCGCCCCTCTGCCTACCTCCATCATGTCCATTACCGACGGCCAGCTTATTTTCGACACCGAGGCATTTCGTGCCGGTATTCGTCCGGCGGTGTCGGTTGGTTTGTCGGTGTCTCGCGTTGGTGGTGTTGGCCAAACCAAGCGTCAAAAGAAGCTCACCGCTTCACTGTTCAAAAAGCTTGCCGCCTACCGCCAAGCGGCCGAATTTTCTCACTTCGGTTCTGAGCTTGCAGTTGAGAGTCGCGCCGATCTCGAGCTCGGCAAGAAAATCTACGAAGCCCTTAAGCAGCCGCCGGACGTTATCATGACCAGCAATGAGCAGGACCTCATCCTCGGCACCGTCATGAAGACCGAGGGCAAAATCAGTATCAATATCGACAGTCTCAAACGAAAATCCAAGGAGTTGGGGCCCACCATGACCCCTGATAGCGACTGGGAGGGGATTGTTGCCAAGCTACTGGCCGAGGTCACGGTACAGGCCGCCGCGCCGCCTCCCGCTGTAGTGCAGAGTGCTCCCACTCCGCCCGCACCAGCAGCGGCTCCCGCAGAGGCAGTAAAATGAGTAGCCGAGCACTAGGCATCGCCCAAGAGGTCTCCCAGGTTGGTACCGTATCTGAACTTACCGGAATTTTCGAGAGCATTGCCTCGATGCGTATCGGCAAGATTAAGGACCGCGTGGCCAAAAGTCAGCTTTTCTTTGCCGAACTTTGGGAAATCTATACCCAGCTGCGCATCGACCCCAACGACCGGCTCACCGGCAAAAACGGCCCCAAGCGCGATAAGCCGAACGTTTTCCTGGCCCTTACCTCCGAAGGTGGGCTATCGGGCGACATCGACCAACGCATTGTTCGCACCGTCCTGGAAAACATCGATCCCGCCACTACCGATCTCATTGTCATCGGCGCTCACGGCGCGACCCAATTCGTCCAGAATCACGCCAAAATTAAGCGCTATTTCCGCCTGCCCGACATCGATCAGGCCATCGATGTTTCGCCGATTGTCGACGAGCTTCTCGGTTACTCGCATCCTACAGTATGGTTCCAGCGCTACGTTTCGCTTTCGGTTCAGGAGGTTGGCCGCATCGACCTTCTCGGGCGGGTTCGCTCCCTCGCCACTGACTCCGAGGGGCAAAAATCTGGCGAGATCATCAGCCCGCGCGACTACCTGTTTGAGCCCAGCGTCGACGACGTGGTGCGCTACCTCGAGTCGGTCATGATGGAAATTGCCCTATCGCAGGTGATCCTCGAATCTCGCCTCGCCCAGTACGCCTCTCGGTTCACCGCCATGTCGGCTGCCAAAAAACGTGCTCGTGAGCTCCAGGTTGAGTTGGCGATGAGCTTCAACCGGGCCCGGCGCGGTGAGGCCGACGATCGCATTAAAGAAATTGTGAATGCCATGAATGCATTACATGTGGGATAATCATAACTAGTATGGCAGTAGCAGGATTCACCGGTCACATAGTTAGCATCCGAGGCCTCATTTTGGAGGTGGCTTTCCATGGTGAGGGTCGGCCCGCCTTGCGAGAAATCTTGACAATCGAGGGCCATCCCGAAATCCTGCTTGAGATTCAGTCATTCAATGAACATAGCGACGCCCTCTGCATTACCTTTATGTCTAGCTCGCTCGTCTGTCGCGGCGCCAAGGTGGTTTCCACCGGTACCACCATCTCGGTCCCCACGGGCGCCAAAGCCCTCGGTCGGCTCTTCAACGCCGTAGGCATGGTAGCCGACAATCTCGAGCCCATTGGCGATGACGTTCCGCGCCGTAGCGTGTACACCAACGCCAGCTCTACTCAGCTCTTCACCAACAACGATGAGCTGCTCGAAACCGGCATCAAGGTCATCGACTTCTTTACTCCCTTCGTGAAGGGCCGCAAGATCGGCATCATCGGGGGCGCCGGTGTCGGCAAGACGGTTCTGATTATGGAGCTCATCCACAACATCGGCAAAGATCCGACCAAGCTGGCCTTCTTCGCCGGTATTGGCGAACGCATCCGTGAGGGCCACGAGCTCTACGAAACCCTCAAGGAACGCGACATGCTCAAGTCCACCGCCATGTTCTATGGCCAGATGAACGAAAACCCCGCCATGCGCGCCATGGTCGGAGTAGCCGCCACCACTTTGGCAGAGTATTTCCGCGACGAAGAAAAGCGCGACATCCTGTTTTTCGTAGATAACGTGTATCGCCACATCCAGGCCGGCAATGAGCTTTCCACCATGATGGGCCAGATCCCATCCGAAGGCGGTTACCAAGCCACCATTTTCTCCGACCTCAAGCGCCTCCAAGACCGACTCTACTCCAATGCCAACGGCTCCATCACCGCCATTCAGACCATCTTCATCCCCGCCGACGACCTCACCGACCCCGCCGTGCAGGAAATCAGCTCCCAAATCGACTCCGTCATCGTGCTGTCCCGTGCTGTCGCCGAGGCCGGCATCCGTCCCGCCGTGGACCTCATCCGCACCACCTCCTCGTTGCTCACGCCCGAGATCGTGGGGGAGCGGCACTATCTGCTTGTCACCCAGGTGCAGGCCATTATGCAAAAGTATGACTCGCTCAAAAACATCATTGCCATCATCGGTGAAAACGAACTTTCGCCCCAGGACCGCGCCGATTACCGCAAAGCCAAGAAGCTCATCGAATTCTTTGCTCAGAGCATGTTCGTCACCGAGGCCCTCAACGGCATCCCCGGCGTCTATTTCACCCGCGAGCAGACCCTAAGCGGGGTAGAAGAGATCTTAATCTAGTGGATAAGAACCAAAAACGCTTCAAAGTTAGGATCTTCAGCCCTTACCAGACGTATTATCAGGGCGAAGCCGTCTCGGTGAGCGCCGCCAACCGCACCGGCCCATTCGATATTCTTCCCGGCCACATCAACTTTTTCTCGCTACTCACCGGCGGTACCGTCGTCGTAAACACCGGTTTTCAGCAGCTCGAATTTCAAATCGGCCGCGGCGTTGTGCGCGTCAACCGTGACGACGTCACGCTGTTTGCCGACGTTTAAGTCGGATCCTTCACGGCAGTAACCACCCATTCTAGCATTAGAACTTTCAACTTACTGTGATCTCGATACCCAGGATATTTTGGCTCAAAGAACAGATTTTACCCTCAGAATGGCTTACACTTCACATAATACCGTTGACAACAGATACAGCATAAGCATAATATTACTAATCAGGAATGCATATGGCTTATTCCCAAATCAACACAAAGGGTCAGCAGTACTATCTGCACATGAAGGATGTCACCCTCAAGGGCGGTCGTCTTCAGCGGATTTACTTCTTTGCTCGAGATGTTCGTGCGGACGCCGTCGACGCTATGCCTAGTGGCTATGTTTCGGTCGAAAATCCTCGCACCGGCTTGCTCGTTCTGAAGAAAGGCTAATCTTACGCCCATTGGCGCACGGTTAGTCGACTTCTCGAAATAAATGACCTCCGCAAAACTTACACCAGTGGTTTCGAAAGCAACAATGGTGTAAGTTTTGCCGTTAAGGCAGGTCGACTCTTTGGGATCCTCGGACCTGACTTGATTGGTATGACTATCTGGGGCATCATTATGTTCAAGGTAGCCGTGTGGGTGTACCGCTGGGAATAATAATCGTAGGAGTACTTTAGTGTCGAAAGAAGCCAAAATTCTGAGTGCCATCCTGGTAGCCGTAGTCGGCGGCATGGTCGCTTTGTTCATGATTGCCAATAAGAGTACTGATACGCCCGCTCCCGTCGGCGACAAAACCAAGATTATCCGTGACGTCAGCCACAAGACCGGTACCGGCACCGTCCAGGTCGTCGAGTTTGGCGACTTCCAGTGTCCCGCTTGCGGCGCAACCGAGCCCGCCGTCGAGCAGCTCCTCAAGGACTATGGCGGCAAAGTTACGGTCTACTTCCGCAACTTCCCGCTCCCTCAACACCAGAATGCTCAAATTAGCGCCCAGGCTGCCGAAGCCGCCGGGGATCAGGGCAAATATTGGGAAATGCACAATAAACTGTATGCCACTCAAAAAGATTGGGAAAAAACTGCTGACCCCACCGGTACTTACGTTGGCTACGCTAAGGAGCTGGGTCTCGACACCGATAAGTTCAAGACCGCCCTCACCGACAAGAAATTCCAGTCTGTTATCGACCAGGACACCGCCGATGCTACCGCTCTAAACGTCAACGCCACGCCCACGTTCTACTTCAACGGCGAGAAGTACGCCGGCGGTTCTAGCTACGCCGAGCTCAGTGCCAAAGTTGAGTCTTTGCTCAAAAAGTAGCGCGAGTTACCAAGAAAATTAGTAGCGCCCCGGCGAACGTCAGTACCATCGTCACGCGCGACGGGTGCTTGGCGTGCGCCTGGGGAAGAATATCCGATGCCCCGATGTAGAGTAGGAACCCTGCAAAGAAGCCCAAATACACCAATAGCTGTTCGCTCGACAGATGGAAGAATAGGGTAGAGGCCACTCCCAGCACCGGCGCAATCGCATCGAGCGCCAGCAGTAGTAGCGCCCGTTTCGGAGTGTTGCGATGCGATAGCATGAGCGTGACGGTATTGAGTCCGTCCGCAAAATCGTGCGAAATGACTGCCAGCGCCACGGCTACACCTACGGCCGGATTCACCTGGAAGGCCAGCCCGATACCAACCCCGTCAAAAAATGAATGCGCCGCCAGCGCCAACGCCGATACCAGCCCTACGTTCGGATGGCGATGGCCAGGTACATATTCATCCTCGTGCACGCTGTGAATCACTGTCAGTTTTTCGACAACATGGAATATCAGAAAACCCGCTACCAGAGCCACCATCGGTACGACCGAGTCGATGCCGGTTGACTGAATTAGCTTAAATATTTCCGGCAATAAATCAAACGCCACCACCCCCAGTAGAACACCGGCAGTAAACCCCAGTATCCAATGCAGTCGGTCGCGGTTACGCAGCGCAAAAAGGCCACCGAGCATGGTGGAGATAAAAGTCAGAGCAGCGAAGAGTACTACGTACATAAATTCATTCCTTATTGCAGGGAGTATCGGCCGTTTCGATAAAAATTGCAAATTTTTTGCAAAAATACGCTATAATACCAAAAACGGACATAAATTATGGTATCTATCGAAAAACTGCACACTCATTTGGCCGGAGCTGGCCATAGCCGCACCGCGGTGCGGAATCAGGTGTATCTCGCCCTAGATTCCATCGGACCTTGCACCAAGCACGACCTCGCAGTTCATCTCTCCGGTGCTATCGATCAGTCATCCGTTTATCGTACGGTCAACTTATTTGTTGAAATTGGCGTTGCCGACATGATTCGGTTCCATCTCATCGAGCTCAGCGACCGGTTCAAGCAGCATCATCATCACTTCGTTTGTAATTCCTGCGGCCGCGAGGTTGGGTTCAACGACGAACGGCTCGAACAGCTTCTGGCGCAACTAGCCTCGGCTCGTAACCTTCAGCTCACCGACCATCAGGTTGAGCTGGCAGGGCTTTGTCAGGCTTGCTCTTCGTCCTGAAGTTCAACCTCACCCGTTTCGCGAGCTACGTTCTGGGATGAAATTTCGTAAGTCAGTTTAGTGCCGGGCTCGGTGTGTAGGTGGACCAATTGGTTCACCAGCACGGCTCCATCGTTTGGCCCAAGATCGGAAAACTCCGCAACCAATTTGTGGGCCGTAATTTTGACCCGGCTTCGCGAAAAACTATTCAGGCTCGGCCAAGAGAATTTCGAGGTCTTACCCCGCCCGTCGAGCCGATCCGGCCGCTCCGGCGCCTTACGGTCCTCATCGATGCGCCCATCCTTCACCTGCAGCTCAATATTGACCCGTGAGTCACCCATGTCGGTCGTGTTATGCACGACGAATTTTACCGGCAGCACTCCGTCATCCACAGCTCTTTGGTATTTTGTTAACTGCCGCTCGTAGCGCTCCAGATCCTGAGCATACTTCCTCCAGGCATCGCGGTGATAAAAACCCAACGCAGGTAGCGACCAATCTCTGAACAGACTATTGTGGTGTTCGGCGATCTTGCGTTCGGCAAAGGCCACTTCGGCCTCCACAAACTTACGCTCGGCTTCGTACTTGGGTTCGCTGAGCTTCAGCATCACCCAGTAGTGCGGCTTTTCGGCTGCCGGATTATTTTTATGCATAACCATTATGCTTCTATCGTACACTATCCAGGCCGTGGCGAGGGATGAAATGGGGGAGAAATAATTTCTTTGGTGGGCCCGGCAGGATTTGAACCTGCGACCAAGCGGTTATGAGCCGCCTGCTCTAACCACTGAGCTACGGGCCCGTATCCGGAATGCGGAATAGAGCTAGTATATATTATACTTAGTCCAATGAAACTTCCAAAAATAAACCTCAACGCCAATAGTGCGCTCAATTTTGTTGGCGCGGTCATAATATTCTATCTGGTGGCCGTCCTGGGCCAGACCGTAAAACACAATTATGACCTCGGCCGGCAGATCGATGATTTGAGGACTCAAATCATCGATCTGCAGGGTCAGAAAGAGCAGCTCGTCTACAGCATTGCATATTACAATACCGACGCTTTTCGCGACCGCGAAGCTCGGGCCAGGCTTGGATTACAGCTCCCGGGTGAAAACGTGGTCATCATTCCCCACGCCAGCCCCGCTCCGAGTGCATCGACGCAGAGCAGTAAAACCTCCGTCAAGCACTCGAACCCTCAGCAGTGGTTTGATTTCCTAACCGGCCGAATCTAGCTCAGCGCTCGTGCGCGATTAGCCGCAATAACCATGCCGCCGATTGCCCAGATTGCCGTCGACAGGCCGAAAAATCCGCCAATCAAGGGCAGCCACGCCGCTAGCGCGACTATCGGCACTCCAGCCAGGGCGGCGAGCGCCAGTCCGCGGCGATCATCATCCACTTGCTGCAGAATTAACCTGCCCACCGTCACTCCCGCAAACCCGGCCGAGGTCACCAGCGCCAGCACCCACAATGTACCAAGCACCAATGCTATCGGCAGGCCCACCACGGTTATCGCCAGAAATACCAAAACCATCGGGCCGGCGATTACCGTCAGCGCTCCCCAGCCGATGCTAGCCGACCAGCGCGTGCGCATTGTGCCCGCCACACTGCCTATCAGCCTCGGCGCCAACCATATTGCCACCAGTACGCCCAGTAAGGTCGCCACTATCGAGTACAGCAGCGTGCCTAGCCGGTCGGCTACGGTCGTGCTCCGAGTTGCCGCCCGGACTGGTGCGTGCCTAGCTACTTGCCCCTGAATTTTCGACTTATCGAGAGCAAATGTATTGTCGCTAGTGTAGTCCAGATTGCCCGTCACGGCAGCACCGCCTCCGAGGGTCAGAGTCTGCGCCTCCGCCGTAACGCTCCCGCCAACCGTAGAGTTGATCGCCAGTGTTCCGGCACCAGCATACACCGCTTGCCCCACAGAGCCGTTTAGAGTGGCCGTCTGCGCCCCCACAGCCACATCTCCGCCAACCTTAGCGTTGCTCCCCAATACAAGGTTCTGCGCCCCCACAGTGACGTTACGAGCCACATTGCCGTTGATGCTCACGATCTGGCCTCCTGCCCGGACACTCCCGCCTACCGGGCCGTTCACGGTCAGCGTCTGTGCGCCGCACAGTACGTCGCCGCCGACAGAGCCGTTAATTACCACCGACTGTCCGGCGCACACCACGTCGCCAGTAACATTGCCGTCGACCGTAATCGTTTGCCCGGCTACGTAGTAATTTCCGGTCCGGTTGTCGCCCTTCGCCAGGGTTACATCCGTCGCGGCGCTCTGTGTGGCTGCTAACGCCACGGCCGGAACCGCCAGAGCCATAATTAAACCTAATAGAATACCGATTCTTCTCATTGCAGCTCTCCTTTTCGTCAACCTATTATACGCCCTTTTATAGCTTCCATCATTGACCGGTCCGCCTCAATCTGGTATGTTATACGCTGTTACACCGCGGGGTGGAGCAGCTGGCAGCTCGTTGGGCTCATAACCCAAAGGTCGTAGGTTCGAATCCTACCCCCGCTACCAAGAACTAATCCAAAATTGAGACGAGCGCTCCAGTGTGGGCGCCGTTTTAATTTATAGGTAGTAATTCTTGCCTTTTCTACCTCAAACTCTTACAATTTGTACTCGTATGGCTGCGTAGCTCAGTGGTAGAGCAGGAGACTCATAAGCTCTTGGTCGGTAGTTCGAATCTACCCGTAGCCACCAATGAAAACACCCGACTTTCGTCGGGTTTTTTCATTGCTAGGTTATGAGCCGGGTAGATGAGAACAGGTTAGTTCGGCGCAGCGGAGCGGAGAAGGCGCAGCCGCTATCTACCCGTAGCCACCATGCATTTATTAATAAAGCACCCGCCAGCTGGCGGGTGCTTTATATCTTCGCGCAAATATACTAGCGGTAACGGATATCGGTCATGCCGACAACGTACTTGAAGTCTACTCCGGTATTATTCGGGCCGGTGAATGTCACCATCACGCCGCCGGTGATGTTCTTCCCGACAGCAGTCCAGCCGGGGTCGGTGCAAATACCGCGCAGGGTGATCGAAGCGAGGGGGCCGTTTGTCGTGATCAACATTCGGACATGTCCGGCAGTAGGTAGTGGGTAGGTCTGCTCCTGCCCCCCAATAACGTCAGCGAAAATCCAGTCGGTGGCGCAGGGACCAATGTCGTTGACGTAGCTAGTAGCATTACTGCCGCCCGATGCCGACACCGTGCCGACGTTCAACGCCAACGGAGCCGCCAGCATGACCGATGCCAAGAGGGTTAATTTAATTCTAGATACGATATTGGTATGCAAGGTGCACGCCTCCATTAGTGTTTTATATCTGTACAGTGTGTAACGGACGAGGGAGGGGATTCGTTACAAAAGCGCAATTATTTAACACAAAAACGGCCCCAAATAGGGCCGTTTTTGTGTCTTTATAAATGGGGGCTCTGCCTCAGCCAACCAGCCGGTGGTTGTTTAGCTAGGGTAGGGGTGGGGGTGGTAGCCGAAACTACCACCCCCGGGAACTGCTTGTGATGCCCGCGGGCGTCGGTCAGGCCGCGATGAGGGCCATGAGTGATGTCAGCTTGATGGCTCCGTAGGCCTCGAGGACCTGTGGGCGGGGCCCGATGAGCCGAACCGTTGTGCCCGACGGCACGTACGAGAGCAGGCCGCCCTGACTCATCATCCACAACGACATGTTGTCGATCGCCGAGATGGAGTTGGCCTGCACCGACAGCGTGCTGAAGCGGTCCTGGTCGGCGACGTAGCCGATCGTGCGGCCGATGAGCTGTGCCATCAGTCGACCGACCTCGACGGCGAACGGATCGCCGCTCTTGGCCAGAGTGCACAGGCGGGATACGAGCACCCTCCTGAGATGGCGGTCAGACGGGTGGTTGACCGCCGCCTCCATCATCATCGAAGTGCGCACATCCGGCGTGAGTCCGACTTCAGCGTTCGTCGCCTCGATGAACTGAGCAGCGTTGAGCCAGCCGAGGTTGCCGAGCAGCTCGATGGAGCTGTTGTTGGCCGGCGAGCCCACGAAGTTGGCGAACTCGGACGTCCGCGGGCTGAATCCAGCGATGACGTCCGCTTCCACGAACCGGTGTGTTCTGAGATCCCCGTCAACGGCCCAGCTAGTCCACTTGGGACCAATCTTGAGCAACGCCTGAGGGAGCCCGCCGTCGTTGACGCCGCGCTGGATCAGAACCTGGGACTTGTCGCCCACGAGCTGGTATCCGGCGAGCGTTGCAGCCGTCGGGGATACAGCCTGAAGGTTCATGCCCTTGGGCACGGTGACCCGGTCGATGGTGTAGCCGTTGTGGTGCGAGATGCCGATGACTCGAGTTGAGAATCCAACCCATGGAAGGATCTCGTTCTCGATCGTGCCGATGACGGAGTTGTCCGGCAGGATGACGCCTGAGCGCTCCCGAGGTGCGCCGCGCGGGGGGATGACCACCGCGTGGTACTTCTCGTCACACACAGCAACGCCGACGCCGTGAAACTTGTTCTCAAGCATGTGTCCTCCTAGGACTGGTTTTCGAACTGGTGGGTGCGGCGGATTGCCGCGTTCACAAGCAGATTGTCAAACTTCAGAATTATGGACTTCAGTTCATGAAGTTTGAATTAAGATTTCTAAATTATACTCATGTTTACTGGGTTGTCAATACTAATTATATGTGGTCTAGTAGTAATTTGGTGCTCCCTCAGTCTTCTTGCGACATCCTGACTAAGAATATCCGCTACAATATACGGCATGGAAGAGCTCGATATTAATTGGCCGGCACCGGGAAAATACATCATCGCCGTCTCCGGCGGCGCCGATTCTATGGTGCTGCTCGATATATTTGCCTGTGCCAGCGCTCGCCGGTACGAGCTCATCGCCGCGCACGTGGACCACGGCCTGCGCCCCGAGTCTGCGTCCGATTCGGAATTTGTAGCTGCGGCCGCCGAACATTACGGCCTGCCGTTCGAACAGCTTTCGGCCGGACTCGGGCAGGCTAGCGAGGCCTCGGCACGAGCGGTGCGCCATGATTGGCTCGAGCAAACCCGCCAAAAATTCGGTGCCATCGCCGTACTCACCGCTCATCATCAGGACGACCTGCTCGAAACAAGCCTGCTAAACCTGGCCCGCGGCAGCGGACGGCTCGGTTTGGCCCCGATGGCCAGCAGCCCCACCATCCTCCGGCCCCTCATTAACCTCACCCGCGATGACCTCCGCCGCTACGCTTCCGAACACCAAATTGCGTGGCGCGAGGACCTCACCAACGCCGATATCAGCAATCCCCGTAACTTTTTGCGCCACCAGCTCCTGCCCCGCGCCGACGCCAACTGGAGGGCTTCCTATCTGGAAAATGTCTCTCAGTTAGCAAAATTGAACAAAAAAGTTGATCAAAGCATAAGCACAATTCTGGAATCTGCTTACGTCCCGCCAAACACCTATTCATTTCCCGTTAATTACGTCCGCAACATGAATGACGGAGAGTTCGAGGAGATCATTCTCGCCGCGTCGAGACGCCTGCGTCCGGGAGTCCAGCTAGACAGGCGTCTCATTGTTGAGGCGGCCAATTTTGCGAAAACCGGCCTTCCCCGCAAATTTCGGCCACTCCGCCAAGACATCGTGATTAATATCGAATCAGACAGTATTTACCTCACTACAAATACCCCTCGGTAGCGTATAATAAATAGGTATTTCGGCACGCTTTCGTGAATCTCGGGCGCCGAAATGTTATATTCATACAGCTAATGAAAGTGGGTCATATATGAAATCGAAGAAAAGCACCCGTAGTTTCTTCTTCCTAGTCGGTGCTATTTTGGTGGCCGCAGTTCTGGTAGTGATATCGTTGCCAACCGTTCGTACCGAAACCGTGCCTTTATCTCAGTTTATTAACGAGGCTAAGACCGGTCAGGTTGATAGTATTGACGTTGACGGCAACAAGCTCACGGCCACGCTCAAAGACCCAACTGCGCCGAAGCACGTCACGAATAAAGAGAGTTCCGCCACGCTTAAGGACTACGGTATCGATGACTCCAAGCTCACCGTACGCGTGAAGGGCACCGATACCGGCACCTCCAGCATCTGGTTCCAGCTACTCATTACGGTCGGCCCAATCGCGCTGATTATTGCCTTCTTCTACTTCATGATGCGCCAGGCTCAGGGCCAGGGTAATCAGGCGATGAACTTCGGCAAGAGCCGAGCCAAGCTTTATGGCACGGACAAAAAGAAGGTGACCTTCAAAGAAGTTGCCGGCGCCGACGAAGCCAAGCAGGAACTCACTGAAGTCGTCGAATTCCTCAAGTACCCCGCTAAATTCGAAGCCTTGGGCGCCAAAATCCCCAAGGGTGTCTTGCTCTTCGGTCCTCCCGGAACCGGCAAAACCCTTCTCGCCCGCGCCGTAGCCGGGGAGGCAGGCGTGCCTTTCTTCTCGATTGCCGGTTCGGATTTCGTGGAAATGTTCGTTGGCGTGGGTGCAAGCCGCGTCCGTGACCTGTTTATGAAGGCCAAGAAAAACGCTCCCTGCATCATCTTCATCGATGAAATCGACGCCGTCGGCCGCCAGCGCGGCACCGGCATGGGTGGGGGACACGACGAGCGCGAGCAGACCCTCAACCAGATCCTCGTCGAAATGGATGGCTTCGAACAGGGTGCCAATGTTATCGTTATCGCTGCTACCAACCGCCCCGACGTACTCGACCCAGCCTTGCTGCGTCCCGGCCGCTTCGACCGCCGCGTCACCCTCGATGCACCGGACCTCAAGAGCCGCATCGCTATCCTGGAAGTCCACTCCGCCGGCAAGCCCCTCGAGAAGACCGTGGAGCTCGAAGAGATCGGCAAGAAGACCCCCGGTTTCTCCGGTGCCGACCTCGAAAACCTCATGAATGAAGCCGCTATTTTGGCCGCTCGTCTCGACCAGAAAAAGATCACTCAAAAAGATCTCAACTCCAGCGTCGAAAAAGTCCTCATGGGACCTGAGCGCAAGACTCACGTGATGAACGTGAAGGAAAAAGAGATCACCGCCTACCACGAGGCCGGACACGCCATCGTGGCCCACATGCTTGCCTTTGCTCACCCCGTGAACAAAGTCTCGATCATCTCCCGTGGCCGTGCCGGCGGATTCACTTGGCAGCTGCCCGATGAAGATCGCCACCTCAATTCAGTTTCCGATTTTAAAGATGATATGGCCGTCATGCTCGGCGGTCGCTTGTCCGAAGAGATCGTCTTCGGCGATATCACCAACGGCGCCTCCAATGATCTCCAGAAGGCTACTCAATTGGCCCGCCACATGATCATGGACAATGGGATGAGCAAGAAGCTACCCAACCGCGTCTTTGGCTCGCAAAGTGACAACGTGTTTCTCGGCCGCGACTTCGGCTCCAGCAAAGATTACTCCGAAGAGGTCGCCAAAATTATCGACGAGGAAGTCGCCAATCTCATCGATGAAGCTGCCAAGCGCGCCGGTGAAGTCATTCGCACTCACCGCGATAAGGTCAACAAGATTGCTGCTAAGTTGATGAAGGACGAAGTCATCGACAAGGACGAGTTTATCGCCCTCATCGGGGCGCGACCACACCACCCCAAGCCCGATGATCCCCGCGAGCCAGGTGCTGAGCCGCAAGACGTCGCTCCCGATAGCTCTGCTTCACCCGCGGCCGTCTAGCTTTACAACACAACCTAGAGTCAAGCCGACGAATTACCATTCGTGTTCCAAATATCAAAAGCAAAAGTATGCTCCTCCAGCCGGGGCGGGTATAATAACCAAAGCATGAAATCAACCGCAAACAAATGGTAGATCAAGCCAGACGTCTCCTTACCAGAGCCAATGCCGATCATACCGTAGCCGGCGCTACGCTCATCATCTCCGGCGCCTACCTGCTTAGCCGCCTGCTTGGCCTGCTTCGTGACCGTTTGCTGGTGTCACATTTCGGCGTCGGGCCCGACCTTAGCGCCTATTACGCTGCCTTCCGGATCCCCGAGATGCTCTTTACGCTGCTGGTCTCCGGCGCCTTCGCGGTGGCGTTTATTCCGGTTCTCTCGCAGTATCTGCAAAAAGATCAGCAGGATGAAGCCTGGAAGGTCACCTCGAGTCTGCTCAACCTGCTCGTCCTGGCTACCGCGATCGGCGGTGTAATTATAATCATATTCGCCGATCCGCTTACTCGCCTCATCAGCCCTGGCTTTAATCAATCCACCCACGATCTCACGGTGCAGCTCACCCGCATCATGGCCGTCACGCCGATACTTTTTGCTATCTCGAGTGTTCTCGGCAGCGTCCAGCAATCTTTTAATCGGTTCGTGATTTTTGCCCTCGCGAGCGTGCTCTATAATCTCGGGATTATCATCGGCATCGTTATGCTGGTCGGCCATATGGGCATCTACGGCGCAGCTTGGGGCGTAGTACTAGGTGTCGTTTTGCAGGCTTTATTGCAGTGGTTGGGGCTGTACGGCCTCGGTTTTAAATATCGTCCGATTATTACGTTCAAGCTCAAAGGCGTTATAACTACCCTCAAATTAATGTTGCCCCGGAGTATCGACCAGGGCATTGATCAAATAAATTATTCAGTCGAAACCATTATCGGATCGACTATCAGCCCGAACGCCATCGCCCAGTTCGCTATCGCCAACAACCTCAAGAACGTACCGCTCATGCTCATCGGCGGCTCCATTACCACTGCTATATTTCCGCGCTTGGCTGCCCGCGCCTCCGCCGGCCAGCGAGATCAGCTCATCGAGGCCTACGCTCAGACTGCCCGAATTATCCTCTTTCTGGCCATCCCCTCGGCTTTGTTCGCGCTTGTCGCCCGCGGCTACATCGTTCGTCTGGTCTACGGTTTCGGCGACGTTGCCACCGCGAATACCCTTGGCTGGTTTGCCGGCACCATCGTTTTTACGAGCCTGTTTATGCTCGTTAGCCGGGTTTATTATGCCATGCAAGACACCCGAACGCCCCTGTATCTCAGCCTCGCCAGCATTCCGCTCAACATTCTCCTCAGCTTCATGTTTTCGCGCCAATACGGTGTAGTCGGACTCGCCATGAGCGCCTCCTTGGTATCATCCCTTGAGACTCTTGGCTTACTGGTGATTCTGCGGCTGCGCTTCGGGAGTTTCGGTGAGGCCCAGATCTGGCGGGGCGCCTGGCGCATGCTGATCTCCGGCGCCATTATGGTTGGAGCCATCTACCCGTTAATTTCTCAAGTTATACCGCTCTTCGCGAACGACCGTGGCTTTTTAACCTTAATGCCGAAGTTTCTCGCTATCTTGGGCGTGGCCGGTGTTGCCTACCTCGTACCTTGCTACCTTTTGCGCCTCAATGAGGCCAAGCACCTCGCCCGCCGTGGCCGTGAGCTCCTGTTGCGCCAGCTCAACCTGACTTAGGGCGTATTTACAATTAACTCGCTGTAATTGTAAATTACCGCTCAATCATGTTATGCTCGGCGCATGAAAACAGTAGCAGTTATTTTTGGCGGCCGATCCGCCGAGCACGACGTATCCATCATTTCCGCCCTCACCAGCGTTATAAAACCGCTCGAACTGACCGGGCAGTACCGCGTCGAGGCCATTTACATTGCCAAAGACGGCTCGTGGTACTGGGATGACAGGCTAAAGGATATCGCTCTGTATCAATCGGGCATTGAAGACTTCTGCCAAAAAGCCCCGAAGGTTCATCTGCTATTCGAGGATGGTCTCACTCTGGTCAAATCGAGTCAGTTTGCGGGACGAAAGATGTATCGTCATATCGATGTCGCCTTCCCCGTGATGCACGGGACCTACGGCGAGGACGGGTCGCTGATGGGGCTGCTCGAGATGGCTGGGGTCCCGTACGTCGGTTGCGGGGTTTCGGCCGCGGCTGTTGCCATGGACAAGGTCCTATGCAAACAGGTTACAGGGGCACAGAATATTCCCACCGCGCCATGGGTGTGGTTCTTGGCTTCGGAGTTGGAACGCAATTCCAAGCCTATATTGGCTGAGATTGCCGCCCTGAAGTATCCACTGTTTGTGAAGCCGGCTCGGCTAGGATCCAGTATTGGCATCACCCGGGTCACCGATTCGGCTCAGCTTATGAATGCCCTCGAGGTTGCTGCCCATTTCGACGACAAAATAATCGTGGAGCAGGCTGTGGCCAATCTGTTCGAGGTCACCGTGCCGATCATGGGCAATGATCAGCCCGTGGCCGCCCTTGTGGAGCAGCCCCTCACCAAACCCGATGATTTCTTTGACTTTGACGCTAAATACCTCCAGGGCGGCAAAAAAGGCAGTAGTGCCAAGACCGGCTCCCAGGGCTACAGCAACATTCCGGCCGACCTGCCGAAGGCGCTTTATGAACAGGCCCAGTCGCTGGCCCTGCAGGTATATCGCGCGGTTGGCTGCAGCGGCACCGCCCGAGTCGATCTGTTGATTGATACGCAGACCGAGGTTGTCTATTTTAACGAGGTCAACCCGATGCCCGGCAGTCTCTATGCCCACAATTGGCGCCAAAAAGGCATCAGCGGGCATCAGCTGGTCACCGAGCTCATCCGACTGGCGTTCGAACGGCATGCCGCCCGTCAGCGCCTTGAGACCACCTTTCAGACTAATTTTCTCAAGCAGTTCTAGTCATGAATTTGGTTATCCAAGGCCTTTTAACCCAGTATCTGGACGAAGGCGACCGGCGTAGCCCCGTGGTGCTTATACTCCATGGGTGGGGTACTGACGCCAAAAACTTTGATTCCCTGGCGGCCTATCTGGCTGGGGATTTTCGAGTCTTGCGCCTCGATCTGCCCGGTTTTGGGGGCACCGAGGCACCCGCCGGCGCCTGGCGTGTCCGTGATTATGCGGAATTTGTCGCCCGCTTCCTGGAAAAACTCAATATTATTGAACTCCGCGGTGTCATTGGGCACTCATTTGGCGGTCGGATAGTCATCAAGGGTCTGGCCGAGGGTATTCTAAGCGCCCGTCAGGCGGTATTGATTGATTCGGCCGGCATTACCCACCCCAAGACCATGCGTGTTCAGGTTTATGGGCTGGTGGCTCGGATTGGCAAACGGTTGCTGGCGCTTCCGGGTATTAGCAAGTTCGCTCCCGGCCTGCGTCGTCGACTCTACCGGTCAGCCGGCAGCACCGATTATCTGGAGTCCGGGAACTTGCGCCGCACCTTCCTGAACGTCATCAATGAAAATCTCGCCCCGGCCGCTGCTCGCATTACCGTCCCAACCTTTATCGTTTGGGGTGCCGATGATCTGGACACCCCACCGTCCGACGGCCGAATCCTCGCCAACCTGATCCCAAATTCCAGCTACTCCCTAATCGCCGGCGCCGGGCATTTCGCCCATAACGATGCCCCCGACCGGGTTAACCCCTTAGTCAAAGAGTTCTTACGATGAAAAAGTTTCTTAGTAGTTTTGACCCCAAGTTTGCCGCCTCGCTCGTTTATATGCTCCAGGCCAGCGAATACGACGCTCGCGAATATCTGGGTTGGTTCTGGCGAGCCAAGGATTTTCGGACCGTCGCCAGCCGGGGCCAGCTTGATCGCACGCTCAAAGCCAGATTGCTCTTGGGCTTTACCTATTTCGCCATGTTATCTGAGGCGCTCGCACTGGCCTTCGCGCTCATTCAAGCTTTCGCCCAACCCGTCTGGCTCATCGCCGCCGCCATCCTGATCTGTCTTTCGCCGCTGATATCGGCGTACTCGCTGGTGGCGGTACTCTGGCTTGGCCGCATCACCGTTCAGTCTCGCCGTGAACGGGCAGCTATCGCTCGGGCTCGGGCAACCCTCGGTCACCACCCCGGGACGCGAATTGCTATCGCCGGGAGCTATGGCAAAACTACCTTCAAGGAAATTCTTCGGACCATCCTTGCTGAAGCCAAAAATGTGGCCGCCACACCCGGCAATATGAATACACCCCTCGGCATCAGCCGGTTCATTACCGATCTGAAGGGGGACGAAGATGTCTTAATTTTCGAGCTTGGTGAATACTATCCGGGGGATATTGCTTCTCTGTGCGAACTCGTACGACCGCAAATGGGGATTATTACCGGCATCAACGAAGCCCATTTGAGCAAATTCAAAACCCTTGAGCGTACTGCCGCCGCCATCTTTGAACTCGCCGATTACCTCGGTGAGCTGCCCGTGTATAAGAACGGTGACAACCCCCTGGTTCGAGCCAAAATCGTCATCGACGACCCGTTGGCCTATACTGCCGGCGGCGTCAACGGCTGGGAGGTCAGGGATGTCGTCGTCGCCGTGAATTCCACCTCGTTTACGGTCCAAAAAGATGAAGTTACTTTGGCCGTTCAATCCCAGCTCCTTGGCCGTCAAAACATTGGTCCGCTGGTTGCGGCCATCGATATTGCCCACAATATGGGCTTAACAGCAAAACAGATTATTTCCGGTATCGCCAGCACCAAACCTTACGAACACCGGATGCAGCCTCGGCGGCTCGCTGGGGCGTGGGTGATCGACGATACGTATAACGGTAATAGTGACGGTGTCAGGGCCGGATTGACCTGGCTTGCTACGATCAAGGCTGAGAGGCGCATATATGTGACGCCCGGTCTGGTAGAGCAGGGGAGCCAAACCGCCGAAGTTCACCGCGGGATCGGCGCACAGATAGCCCCAGTCGCAGATATGGTAGTGCTGATCAAAAACTCGGTCACCAAATATATTCAGGAGGGCCTGGCGGACAGGCACTATGCCGGCGAGCTTATTATCGTGGATGATCCGATGAATTTTTATCTGAATCTCGAACACTTTGTGGCTGCCGGAGATGTGGTGCTGATGCAAAATGATTGGACCGATAACTACGCCTAATTACGCTTAAGCTTATTGACTTTAACGCCCGTTTTAGCCATTGTTAAGTTACTAAGTGGAAATTTCTCAGGATGCAACTTCGCGCCCATCATCTTGTCGTATCTTTGTTTACCGGTGCGGTTGTACTCGGATCTCTCGCCGTCCTCACAGTAAATCCGCGGACTGCACAGGCTGCCTGCGCGACCGGCTCGAGCGTCCTTATCACCAGCCCTGCCAATACCGTCACCGGCACCACTCAAACAGGCGTCATTAATCTCTCGGCCTATTCCACCCCCATTGCGGCCAGCAGCCTCAGCTTTGTATTACTGCCATCTACCGCCACAACCACCCAGCAACCCATTGGTATGGCTACTTTGAACGGGTCTCAGTGGGTTTTGAGCTGGGACTCCCGCAACCAGCCAAATGGCACGTATCAGCTTATGGCGGTGGCACATTTCGGCACTTCTACCACTCAGGACTGTGCCAGCTCGTTGGTCCCTCTTAGTGTCTACAACCTCGCTACCCAGGCGCCACTGCTCGAAGGAGCCATTACCCCCAATACTTGGCAGGGGCCATTGGGCTCGAGCGCTCCGTTTAGCCTCGATGCCTTGTATACCGACCAATACGGCCGCAAGTCCCACGTTAGCCCAGCAAGTGTAAATTGGCATTCTCCGTTTGGTGCAACTTTGCCAGTTAGCGCCAACCCTACCGTCTTCACAGCCGGCGCAGTCGGTTCAGGCCCGCTCACGGTGGCTTTCTCTTATAATAGTTTGGCGGCTACCGCGATTGCCCAGGTGAAGGTAAGTGCACCCACAACAACAGCCACCGCTTCCCCGACCCCAACCCCGACTCCGAAGCCTAGCTCCTCCCCCTCGACTGTAAACACAGCCTCCACTGAGCCAACTCCAACCCCTTCGCCGGTGAGCGCCGCCGACGCCACGCGCCTGGCCGCCATGCCAACCATTTTTCGTCCCACCGCTCCTACCAACTCCGATCCGGTAGTGAACATCCCAACCCTGAGCTGTCTTGAGATCGCCTTGGGCAAAGTCCGTTTTAGCGAAATCTCTGGCGGCAAGAGCCAGCCGACCGCGGCTGAACGCAAGCTTGCTGCGGCCTGTTTCTCCGGCGCCGAGCCCATCCCGTCGGTCTTGGCGCCAATCGCGCCCGCCAATCTTACCGAGTTGGATTCTACTACCGATATTGTGTCGCTCACCAGTATCGATAATCACACCACGACCGCCAAGAACGGCAAAACGGTCAAAGGTCTGCTGCTTAGCGGCAAGGGTTCTCCAAACTCGAATATTTTCATCTACGTCTTCTCCGACCCGTTAGTGCTCAGGGCCGAAACAGACAGCCAGGGCTCCTGGAAGTACGTTCTCGAAACCCCTCTCAAGGCAGGCCATCACGAAGTCTATGCCGTAGCGGAAAAAGACGCCGGCAACTTTGTTCGCACCTCAGCCGTGCCCATCACGATCGCTGCGGCTGCCCAGGGTAGTCAGGACGGCAACCTTGTCGTGGAGGGCAAGTGGTCCACCGCCCAGATCGGCTTCGCGGCCGGCGCCGGCGTCCTCGTTCTGGCTGCCTTTGGCGTGCTGTTTACAATCATGCGCCGCCGACGGCCAGCCGCCCTCGTTGCTGCCGACACCGTTCACTCGGTTTCAAGCGCCGCCTCGGCACCGGGACCGCTTCCCGGGCTTATCCAGCCCAATGCGCCCGCAGCTGCCCCGGCCGCCGAGGTCGTTCCCGCGCCGCCAGTCCCTACTCCGCCCGCCACTCCCGCCGCCCCCGCTACCATCGATCCCGCAGCCGGTCCTAGTCAGCCCACCGAGCCGACCTCCCATGACGCTCAAGTTTAATCAGCAGCGCCTCGAAGTCGCTTATTCGATATTTTTGGTAATCCTGATACCGGCCGTCATCGTGGCCGGCACGGTCTGGCTCACCAGCCAAATCAAGAGTGATTTTGATCTCGAATTGCGCCGCAAAGCCAACCTAGCCAATGAGGTCTTCGGCATTTCGGCGACCAATATCATGAACGCCAACAGTCCCAGCCAAGCGGCAATATTACTGCAGCAACTCGTCGATCAGGCTCGTTCCCAGGCGCCCGAGATCGATCAGCTCAGCATCGTCAGCTCGAGCGGTACGGGCTTTCGTACCCTAGCTAGCTCGGATACCGCCAAGGTCGGTCAGACCGACACCACCATCCAGACTCAGCTCGCTTGGTCAAAAGGGCAATCCATCGCCAGCTTGATTGCCTCGGGCGAGGGCAATGACCGTGAATGGCTCGTAGCAACCCCGCTTATCGGCTCCGGTGGTCAGCCGTCCGCCATTTCAATCATGCGCGTATCGTTGCACTCTTCCGATGAACTCATTGGTACCACTCTGCGCAATTCCTTTATCGGCCTCAGTATTATGGTAATAATCATTATCCTGCTGCTTCTCAACCATTTCCGCTTCGTCCAGTACGCCGAGCTCTTCCGCGCCCAAAAAGACCTCAACCAAATGAAGGACGACTTTATCAGTATTGCCACCCATGAGCTAAAAGCGCCTATGAGTGTCATCAAGGGTTACCTTTCTATGGTTCTTGAGGAAGATGATCTATCCAAAACCGCCCGTGAAATGACTACTATTGCCCAGGACCAAACCAACCGCCTGACGCGGCTGGTCACCGACCTACTCGATGTTTCCCGGTTGGAGCAAGGCAAAACCAAGTATCATCTCAGTCCGGTTAATCTGGCTGCCACTATCGGACCGATGATTAATACTTACGAGGCAAAGGCCAAATCAAAAGGGCTAGCCCTCGTCTATCAACCGCCCGCCGAGCTGGCATCCGTTATGGCCGATCCGGACCGTGTTAGTGAAATTTTCACCAATCTCATCGACAACGCCATTAAATATTCCCGTACCGGCACTGTCACCATCAGTCACGCCACCGCCCCGGGTGTGCTCGCCACCACAGTTAAAGATACCGGCATTGGGCTTACCCCGGATGAAGTCTCGCATTTGTTCGCCCGCTTCTATCGGGCTAAAAACCTCGATACTCGGGACATCGAGGGTACCGGCCTCGGGTTGTGGATCATCAAGCAGTACATCGAGAAAATGGGCGGTACCATCGCCGTGGAAAGTGAAAAGGGGGTAGGCTCACAATTTATTGTCACCCTGCCAGTTGCGCCCACGCTCAACGCGTCATCAGCCCAATCCTTGACTTAAATTCAATAATATGCTACTCTGCAAAATACTCTTTAACAACAAAGCCTTTGCGTAGCGGTAATTAGCCTCGACCTGCGAGCCTAGCTACTGCTACGTAACGTAGCGATTAATTTGTGCGCGGTTCTCGTTCGTTCGCCCCCTCGGACGATACTTGAGCTGTGCCTGCGGTAGCAGTGTTGACCCTGAAGTGCAGACTTTTTGTACGGATGGTGACCACTGTCACGCACCTTGCTGGGGTGTGGGACGGCGCTTTTGCGGGCGCCTCTACGACAGCCAGGACGGGATTAGCCACTTGTTTGCTTGCGAAATTCTCGTGAGTAAACAGCTAATTTTTCGAGACTCACCTCTCGGAATACGCCGCTTGAGGCGTTCCCAACCTGAAGTGATCTGAGAGGATACCGCCGCTGGGGTTGCTCCCGGACGCGGTGTCTGTGCCCCTCCCAGATTATCTAGACTCGACCGCACATCGAGGCAGTGCACGGATCTCCGACTGTTCAGTAAGTGGAGATTAACTCGGGTAAGTGCGGCACCGTGAACATACGGTGCCAGCTAACTCAATATAATCAGGATTTGGTCCGCAAACCACTTTCTGAGGGCAATCGGCTTGTCCGGACTGGTCATTTTGACAGGAACTATAGCCGATGAGGAGCTGCTGTAATGTGTCCCCGAGGACACGAAGCTCCAATAACCAAACCAGGATGGGCTGGTTCGCTTCAAAAGTCGCGAGACTTTAGTCGACGAGGGCTACTGCCCTAGCGGACATTCGTCCGTGTCGATTCTCGTTTTCAGGGTCGGGCTCCCATCAGCCCCCACCTTTCCTTCTATCCGGCGGTCACCGCCGGATCCGAGCCCCAAGCTCCACCAGAGCCTAGGGCTCTTTTTCTTTGATTTTTCTTCCCCAGCCGGGAAGATCTCCGGTACGCATGGACATGAAAAAGCGGACCGAATCTTCGGTCCGCCAGGGCGGATGGGGCTGAGCCATGCGGCCCAGCCCCCAACTTTCTTGATGTTTCCAGTGCCTCCTAGTCTAGTTCGCCGGGCCTCGGAATCTGCTTCGGGTTTGGGTGGGTGCGCCTCCACGCAGCCCGTTTTCGTTCTCGATCAACAGCCGCAGCCATCTGCTCCGGCGTACGGGCTTTGCGTGGAGGGGATTTTCTTGGGTGGTTAGGATCTGTTGTCAGCATCCTGAGGGAGGGCAGGTAAAAAGGCATCGCATACCTCTTTCTTGGAGTGCGGGTCGTTTCTTCGGTCCGCCGCTAGAAACGCACATCTGGCGGTGGGACCAGCTGTCCTGGGTGGGTGCGGAACCATTCCTCTCGCCGATTTGCGGACTTCTTGTCCGCGGCTCGTTGCTCTGGCGTACGGTTGTCGGGTGGCGGAGCAACGACCGGGTCGCCGTCACATCTCGACCAATCACCGGAATAGCGTGTGCCAATGACCATTTCATCCCTCCATAAGGTGCGGGCCGGCCGGGTTGGCCAACATAAACGCAATCTTAAAAATCTTTTCGAGATTTGTCAAGCCCGTACTCCGCCTGTATAATCAACTACTGTGAACCAACCCCATACCCGAAATTTTTGTATCATCGCGCATATCGACCATGGTAAGTCTACCTTGGCCGATCGCATGCTCGAGCTCACCGGCACCGTCCACAAGCGAGACATGCAGGCCCAACTCCTCGATTCTATGGATCTCGAGCGCGAAAAAGGCATTACCATCAAGCTCCAGCCCGTGCGCATGGCCTGGAAAGAACATCGTCTCAACCTCATCGACACCCCCGGACACGTCGACTTCAGCTATGAGGTCTCGCGTAGCCTCGCCGCCTGCGAGGGCGCTGTGCTGGTGGTGGACGCCTCGCAGGGCATCCAGGCACAAACCCTGGCCAACGTCTACCTCGCCATCGAGGCCGGCCTTACTATCATCCCTGTACTCAACAAAATCGACCTGCCTGCTGCCGATCCGGAGCGCGTGGCCGGCGAAGTGGCCAGCCTCCTCGGCGTCGACCCCGATACCATCCTGCGCGTCTCCGGCAAAACCGGCGCCGGCGTGCCTGAGCTCCTCGATATGATTGTCGAAAAAGTCCCGCCTCCGTCCGGCGATCCCGAAGCCCCGTTGCGCGCCCTCGTTTTCGACAGCGTCTTCGACGACTACCGTGGCGTCATCCTATTTGTGCGCATCGTCGACGGCCAGCTCAAGCGCCACGACACCCTGAGGCTCATCAACGCCGCCACCGACGGCCTGGCCGTGGAAACTGGCATGTTCGCGCCCAAGCAAACCGCCGTTCCATTGCTCGAAACTGGCCAAATCGGTTATGTGGTCACCAACCTCAAATCCATCGCCGAAGCCCGGGTGGGGGACACCGTCACGCTCAGCGCCAACCGCGCCGCTGAAGCTCTTCATGGTTACCGCCAAGTCAAACCCTTTGTTTTCGCCGGCTTTTTCCCTACCAGTAACGAGCAATACCCCGCCCTCAAAGACGCTCTCGAAAAACTCAAGCTCAACGACGCCGCCCTCATCTACGAGCCCGAATCTTCCCAGGTGCTCGGCTTCGGCTACCGCGTTGGCTTCCTCGGTCTGCTGCATCTCGACATCATCAAGGAGCGCCTCGAGCGCGAATACGGCCTCGATATGGTAGTCACCAGCCCCAGTACCGACTACATCGTGCGTAGCCACGACGGCACCGAACGCACCATCCGCTCCGCCGCTGACCTTCCCGATCCCAGCTACATCGAAGAAGTCCGAGAGCCCTGGATCACTGGTGAAGTCGTGGTCCCCGGCGACTACATCGGCGGCGTCATTCAGCTCGTCAACCGTATCCGCGGTATCCAGAAAAACCTTACCTACGTCGACGAAAAACTCGCCCTCATCGCCTTCGACGCCCCTCTCGCCAATGTCCTCACCGACTTCTATGACTCACTCAAATCCATTACCAGCGGCTACGGCAGCTTCAACTATGAGCTCGCCGCCTATCGCCGCGAAGAATTAGTCCGCCTCGACATCCTCGTCGGCGGCGATATGGTCGACGCGCTCTCCCTGATCGCCCACAAAGACGAGGCCTACCGCGCCGGCAAGCAGATCGTCGAAAAGCTCAAAACCCTCATTCCCAAGCAAAACTTCGAAGTTTCCCTCCAAGCCGCCATCGGGGGCAAAATCATTGCCCGCGAAGACGTGAAAGCCGTGCGTAAAGACGTTATCGCCGGCCTCTACGGCGGCGACGTAACCCGCAAAAATAAGCTCCTCGATAAACAGAAAAAAGGCAAAAAGCGCATGAAACGCGTCGGTAAATTCGACATCCCCGCCGAAGCCTTCATGATCCTCGTCAGCAAGGATAGCTAATTCTGCCGCTCGAGCAGCACTCTCAAAACCGTATCAGGTAGGATAGACAGCGATCAAGCCATCCATCCTACCCGATAAGTGAGCCAACCATCTCAGAGACATGGTTGGTATTAGACGCGGCTTCTTCGCCCACCGAGCAGGTGGAGGACAACAACGATCACCGCAATCACGAGGAGAAGGTGAATGAGTCCACCTCCCACGCTGCCAAGCAAGCCGAGCAACCACAACACGACCAAGATGGCCGCAATCCAGAGCAACATAAAAATCTCCTTTTCATTCGACTGGAACCAGTATTCTGCCCTCCCAGCCCTGGTAATCCATTATATAAATTCACAATAAAAATATTTAACAAGACCTATTCACCGCGCCTCAAAATCCTGCAAAATCTGTACCGAATGCCCCTTCGGCGTCACCTTGGGGTACTCTTTGGCTATCATTCCGTCCGGATTTATCAGAAATGTCATTCGTTTTGTGCCTATCAGCCCCTTTGCACCATAAGCTTCAATCGTTTCTCCCGCCACATCTGCCAATATCGGGAAGTTGAGCTGGTACTTGGCGGCAAACTTGGCATGGCTAGCCACCGAGTCGTGCGATACACCGAGTACTTGCAGGCCTTTTTGTTGTATCAGCGCATAATCATCCCGAAATGCACACGCCTCGGTGGTGCACCCGGGAGTGTCGTCCTGAGGGTAAAAGTACAAAATCAACCACCTCCCGGAATAATCCGAGAGGCTATGATTTGTGCCGGTTTGGTCGGGCAAGGTGAAGTCAGTCGCTTTTTCCAACAGCCTACACTCCGCCCTTGCGGCGTCCGGCGATCATATTGTAGATAAACACGATCACGGCCACCACGAGCAAGACGTGAATTAACCCGCCCCCAATGTTGCCGATCAGCCCGAGCAACCAGAGCACCAGTAGAATACCAATTATTGTGTAAATCATAAAAATTCCTTTATCTAACGTATAAAGTCTGATCTAACCTACCGAAACTTCCTTTGGCTAAACTCACAAACATCAACTCCAAGATTTGCCCGTCTTATGATTATGCCCACATTGAGTTCTGTGGTTTTATCGCGGTTAGCACTCTTGACGTTAGAGTGCTAACCACCTAGAATAACCTTATGACACCGCGCCAGGAACAAATCTTAAACGCCATCGTAGAGACCTATGCCAAGACCGCCGAGCCGATCGGGTCTATGGCGTTGTGCGAACAGTTCGACACTTCCAGTGCCACCATCCGTGCCGAGATGGCTGCCCTTGAGGCTAACGGTTACATCATGCAGCCGCACATCTCGGCCGGCCGCGTGCCCACCGACAAGGGCTACCGCGCCTATGTGAACGCCCTCGTCGAGCAGCCCTCCCACGACGGCCGTCACGAGCAGGCCATGGCTCGCCAGATCAAATCGGCCGGCGAAATGGAGCGCACCATCAAAAATGCGGTCGAATCGCTGGCCCACGTCACCAGCAACCTCGGGCTCGGCACTATCTCCGGCAACCTGTACCTTTCCGGCATGGCCAGCCTGTTTCAGCAGCCCGAATTTTTCGGCGGCACTCAGGCCTATGAGGTTGCCCGCTTGCTCGACAGTCTCGAAGAGTGGCTCGCCGAAGCCGCCCCCAATGACCCGATTAGCGTCTACATCGGCCGCGAAAATCCTATCGGTCGCGCTAGCGGTGCTACCCTTATTATTAGTCGGTTCGAATCACCGTTTAGCTCGCGCAGTTACATCGGCGTCCTCGGACCCACCCGCCAAAATTACGGCCCCGTGATTGGCCTCGTTCAATACACCGGTCAGTTGCTCGAAGAAGCGTTGAATTAGGAGAAATTATGTCGAAATTAGATGACGCCCAGAAAAAAGCCAAAAAAATCCTCGAAGATATGGAGGGTATTTCGCATACTGAAGTAAACGTCGAAACTAACTCCGAGCAAACCGTCACCAGCGGTTCAGTTAGTTCTGACCCAGATGAGCGCGTCAACGAGCTCACCGCTGACCTCCAGCGCGTGCAGGCCGAATTTCAGAACTACAAGCGCCGCACCGAGGGTGAAAAAACCGAAGTTTTCGATTTTGCCAAAAATCGCGTTGTTCGAGAATTTCTCTCCACCCGCGATAGTTTTGACCAGGAGCTGGCGCATCGTCCGGCCGACGTCGACCCCAAATGGGCCGCCAGCATCGACGCCATCCGCGCCCAATTCGACAAGGTCCTCAGTAACCTCGGCGTTGAGCGCTTCGAATCCGTCGGCCAACCCTTCGACCCGCACCTGCACGAAGCCATCTCGATGGACGGCGGGGATGAAGTGGTGATCGAAGAGCTGCAAGCCGGTTATAAACTCGGACCCGCTATTTTGCGCCACGCCATGGTAAAAGTCGGTCCGGCCAGCCATTGACGCTTGTGCTTACGAATGCTTAACTTAAGCTGAGTATTACCCAAACAAGGACCATCATTCATGTACAACACAGCAGCATCAGCTCCGACCACCACGACGGACCCCGCAGCAGCAGCCGCTGTGCTCGGCATCGCCCTCGCCGGGGTTCTCATATCAATCTTATTCTTCGCCATTCCACTACTGGTCGCCGAATGGAAATTATTCGAGAAAGCCGGCAAACCAGGTTGGGCTGCCATTGTCCCGTTTTATAATTTCTGGGTCATGAAAGAAATTGGCGGCATCGAAGATTGGAAATTCTGGGTCTTTCTCGGCGGAAGCCTTGCCGGCGCTATTCCGTTTTTTGGCATAATCTTCAGCATCGTCGCTTTAGTGATGGAAATCATGATCATCATTGGCTTCGCTAAGCGCTTCGACCGTGATGCCGGATTCTGGGTCCTGCTTTATCTCCTGCCAATCGTCGGTGTCTTCATGGTCAACAAGGCCAATTACATTGGTACCGCCAGCGTTGATGCTCCTCCGGCCGTACCACCCGTCGCTCCGGTCGCACCAACACCGCCCGCCCCTACGGCGTAGCTCCTAGCCGTTCGCACAATTTAAGCCCCAAACGCAATTAGCACTCTTGACATGAGAGTGCTAATTTCTTACAATATCGTCATATCAGCACCCCATCATACTGAGTGCTAACTTAAGCAATAGGAGAAACTGCTACATGGGAAAAATCATCGGAATCGATCTGGGAACCACCAACTCGGCTATGGCCGTAATGGAAGGTGGCCAGCCCACTATCATCGCCAACGCTGAGGGCGGACGCACTACGCCGTCGATGGTCGCGGTGTCCAAAAACGGCGAGCGTCTAGTGGGCCAAGTCGCCAAGCGCCAGTCGGTGATCAACGGCGATAACACCATCTACAGCGTTAAGCGCCTCATCGGCCGCAAGTTTGAAGACCCGGAAGTGCAGCGCGACATCAAGCTCATGGCCTACAAGATCGTCAAATCCGGCGACGCCGTGAAGGTCAAGATGGGCGACAAGGAGTACACTTCCGAAGAAGTCTCCGCCATGATCCTCAGTAAGCTCAAGGCCGACGCCGAAGCCTTCCTGGGCTCGACCGTTACCGAAGCCGTCATTACCGTGCCGGCCTACTTCAGCGACGCTCAGCGCCAGGCCACCAAAGATGCCGGTAAAATTGCCGGTCTTGAGGTCAAACGCATCATCAACGAGCCCACCGCCGCCGCTCTGGCCTACGGTCTCGAGAAGAAAAAAGAAGAGAAGATCATCGTTTACGACCTCGGTGGCGGTACCTTCGACGTTTCCGTGCTCGAGCTCGGCGACGGCGTCTTTGAGGTCAAGTCCACCAACGGCAATACCCACCTCGGTGGCGATGATTTCGACCTCGTCATAATGAACTTCCTGGTGGATGAATTTAAGCGCGAGCAGGGAATTGACCTCAAGGAAGACAAAGCCGCCGTCCAGCGCCTCAAAGAAGCTGCCGAAAAGGCCAAGATTGAGCTTTCGACCACCAACGAGTCCGAGATCAACCTGCCCTTCATCACCGCCGACGCATCTGGCCCCAAGCACTTCACCTACACCATGACCCGCGCCAAGCTCGAGAGCCTGGTGGGTGATCTGGTCGACAAAACTGGCGCCCCTTGCCTGGCTGCCCTCAAAGACGCCGGCCTGAGCAAATCCGATATCAACGAAATTGTCCTCGTCGGCGGCATGACCCGCATGCCCGCCGTCCAGGCCAAGGTCGAAGAACTCTTCGGCAAGAAGCCTCTCCAAGGCGTTAACCCCGACGAAGTTGTGGCCATCGGTGCCGCTGTTCAGGGTGGTGTGCTCGCCGGTGACGTCAAGGACGTCCTCCTGCTCGACGTTACTCCGCTCTCGCTCTCCATCGAAACCATGGGCGGCGTCGCCACCCGCATGATCGAGCGCAACACCACCATTCCTACCAGTAAATCTCAGGTCTACTCCACCGCCGCCGATTCTCAGACTCAGGTCGAAATCAACGTCCTCCAGGGTGAGCGCGAGTTTGCCGCCGACAACAAGTCTCTCGGCCGTTTCGTGCTCGACGGCATCCCGCCTGCTCCCCGCGGCATTCCTCAGATCGAAGTCACCTTTAATATCGACGCCAACGGTATTGTGAACGTCAAAGCTTCCGACAAGGGTAGCGGCAAAGAGCAGCACGTGACCATTCAAAACTCCGGCAACCTCAGTGAGGACGAAGTGAAGCACATGCAGCAAGAGGCCGAGGCCAACGCCGAGACCGACAAGGCTCGCAAGGCCCTTATTGAGGCCCGCAACCACCTCGACAGCCTCATCTATACTGCCGAGAAGACCGTCAAAGATGCTGGCGACAAAGCTCCCGAGGACGACAAGAAGGCCGTCGAAGAGGCCGTCACCGTCTCCAAGGAACTCCTCGCCAAAGAGGGCGTCGAAAAAGACGAGCTCGAGAAGCAGGCCATGGACCTGTCCGAGAAAATGCAAAAAGTCGGCGCTGCCATGTACGCCGCCGGCGGTCCGTCCGAAGCAGGTGAGCCCGGCACCGAAGGGGCTCCAGAAGAAGTCGAATCTCACGAAACTGAAGGCCGCACCGACGAGCCAGTTGAAGGCGAAGTGGTCGATGAGGGCGGCAAAGACAAAGCTAAATAGGTAAGCGCGCCGGGTCTTTCCGGCCGCCCAACTATTACTTCAAAATTACTCTCCTGAAAAGAGTAATTTCGCGGGGGTAAATCTCTCCTTATGACAGCGTTGACATTCTCGCTCAAACTTAGTAATCTGAACTCAAGTCACCCCGCTTGGAGTCCAGCCTCGCGGGGCTTTTGTTTGAGGGGGCCCCGAAGTGGTAAGGTATAACAACTATGATAATTTATCTCGATGGCGAAAACGTTGTTCACCAGATCATGGATGTACTCCGACGCTCCGGCCGCTTCCAGACCCGCGACGATTTACTCAAGGTCAACCTAGTGGAGCTCATTAAGCAGCTCGTGGGCCCGGTAGATTTCAAAGTGAAGTATTACACCACCACCCTCCAGCTCGTCAAAACCGACGAGGATATGGAAAAGCGCAGCGCCGACATGATCGCCTGGACCGCCAAGTGGGTCAATCACCTCACCGATCAGGGCATCGAAGTCATCAAAGCCGGTAAGCTAATGGCCCGTGATGGCATTACTTGCAAGAACTGCGGTCACCGTGAGCCGGTATTCCGGGAAAAAGGGGTTGATGTTCGTCTGGCGGTTGATCTGGTGGTAGATTCCGACACCGACAAAACCCTGGTCATCTGGAGCTCCGACGGCGATTTGCTGCCCGCGATTGAAGTTGCCAAAAGCCGCGGCGCCCGGGTGAAGAATCTAGCCCACAAGGATCAGCTCAACTGGGGCCTCGCCCGTCAGGCCGGCGAGTGGCAGACCTACAAGGACGGCCAGTTGATCAAGATATTCGATAAAATGAATGAGACTACCGATGCCAACCAAGCGTGATTATTACGATATTTTAGGAGTTTCCAAGTCCGCCACGCCGGACGAGATCAAGCGCGCCTACCGCAAGCAGGCCATGGAGCACCATCCCGACAAGCACGGCGGCGACGATGCCAACTTCAAGGAGCTCGGCGAGGCCTACGAAACGCTCAAAGACCCGCAGAAGCGCGCCGGATACGATCAATACGGCCAGGCCGGAGCGCAGGGTAATCCATTTGGCGGCGGGGGAGCCGGCCAGGCGGGCGGTTTCGATTTCAACGGCGCCGGCTTCGATTTTTCCGATATTCTCAACCAGTTTATGGGCGGCAGCGGCGGCCAAGCTCACCGTGGACCGGCCCAAGGCCGCGACCTGGAAGTCAGTATCACCATCGAGTTCATCGATGCCGTTTTCGGTACCGAATCAGACATCACCCTCAGCCTCGACGACGCCTGCGAGCACTGCAAGGGCAACGGCGCCGAGCCCGGCTCCAGGCTCAAGACCTGCGCCACCTGTAAGGGCCACGGGCAGGTCACGCGCGTACAGCAGACTATCCTCGGTGCGATGCAGCAAACGGGCGTCTGCCCCACGTGTTCCGGCCGCGGGCAAGTCCCCGAGAAGCCCTGTACCGTCTGTCACGGCGCGGGCGTGATGCGCCGCAGCAAAACTATCGGCATCAAGATTCCGGCCGGCGTCGATGACGGCGCCACTATGCGCCTCAGCGGCAAGGGCGCCGCACCCAAGGGTGGGGGAGCCAAGGGTGATCTGTACGTCCAAATCCGCGTGCGCCCCGACCGCCGCTTTGTCCGCAGCGGCCGCGACATCCATTCCGAAGCCAAAATTGCCATGGCCGACGCCGCCCTCGGCACTGAGATTGAGGTCGAAACCGTCGACGGCAATGTTACGCTCAAAATTCCAGCCGGCACCCAGAGCGGCAAAGTTCTACGACTCACCGGCCGCGGCGTGCCCGTGCTCGGTCGCACCAATCGCGGCGACCATCTGGTGAAAGTGAACGTCGATATTCCCACCAAGCTATCCGCCAAACAACGCCAGCTGCTCGAAGAGTTCGCGGCCGAATCCGGCTCCAAAAAGAGCTTCTTTAAGCGCTAACCGTACAGTAATCCAGATTAATTACTGCGTAATACCGAGCGCATACCAGTCGGTGGGGTCCACTCCGGTCACGGTACCGCCTGCAGCCACAACTACGACCTCATTTTGGCCGTGCAATCCCATAGCACAGTCCGTCTTTGCACCGCACGTAACATACTTGTTGTAGTAGGCTTTGTACGAAGTCTTGTAGTCACCCTGCGGCGCTTTGAGGCTAGCGTATACCGTGTATGATCCGGCCGGTACCGTCAACTGATACCCCAGAGCATTCCCGGCAGCGTGGTCGACACAATATTTCGTTGCTGTATCGATAGTACTGACTGCGCATACGGTTTGAGCAGGTGCCGTTCCAGCCGGATAGCCAACATTACCGGAGATTGTCCCCTTGGCAGCCGGAGTCGGTGTCGCCGCGCCCGCAGTCGGCGTTGGCATTCTCGCCCCCGTGGCCACCTGAGCGTTGACCCGGTCAAGCTCGCCCGTCTGCGACTGATATGCCACATACCAGGCTACGTTCGATACAATCAGCGCCAGTATCAAGATCGCGCCCATCAGCTTCGCCATACCAAATTTAAATCTATCCATTTCAGTTCTCCCGTAGTGATACTCCGATTATACTGGGTGTTATACTAAAACAAACCATAAGCGCCAATGCAAATGCCAGCCCTCAACGTTAATATCGTCATCATCGCCATCATGCTGGTGATGATGATGTATGGCTTTTTAGCCGGTAAACAGCGTCTACGAATTCTCATCCTCAGCGTCTACGTGGGCATTGTTCTCGCCGAACAATTAGCCAGCACGGTGGCCCCTAAGCTGTCGATGCTCGGCTCCGATCAGGTCAGCTGGCTGCTGCTGGGCCTGCCCATCTTGATCTTCGGCTTCGTCGGCTCCTCTCATGGCAAATCCCACGCCAAGGGCGCGTTTATTGCCAACCTTCTCGTTGGCCTGCTCACCGGCGCGCTAATCGTCTCGAGCGCACTACATTTACTCCCCACGAGCCAGATGGCCGCCATCGACAACGACTCATTCCTAGCCACTAATCTGCAACAGTTTCACATCTGGTTTTTGGGTCTCTTGCCCGTCGCCGCGCTGCTTATGGGCATGATGAAGGGCGAAAAGAAGGCCCACTAATACCGGCCGCACCCCACTTGCGTTGCTTATGTGCCCCAGATAAGCTATTATTTAGCGGTTCAAAACATCCCGTATGGGCCCATAGCTCAGTTGGTTAGAGCAGCTGCCTTTTAAGCAGCGTGTCCTGGGTTCGAGTCCCAGTGGGCCCTCCATAATAAACGCCTCACGCAAGTGGGGCGTTTATTTAGTCTGCCAGAGGTACTCTTTTTCTCCCGTAAGCTGATATTATGGTTATGAAATGCAATTCAAGGCCACAACCAAACTAGATAAAGCTTTTGAGATAGGTATTATGCTCAAGGGTCTCGACGGTATTCTCGAGACCATCGGCGGACTTATCCTGCTTTTTATCAAGCCCGAATTTATCGGCAAAGTTGGCGTCTATCTGACGGAACACGAATTATCCAATGATCCGCACGATTTTGTTGCTTCGCATATCTTGCATTCAACTCAAAATATCGGTCGCGGGGTTCTAATATTCGCGGCCGTTTATCTGTTGTCCCACGGCATTACCAAAATAATTCTAGTGGTAGAAATTCTGCGCAATCGGCTCTGGGCCTACCTGGGCCTAATTTATTTAACGGTCGGCTTCATTATTTATCAATCCTACCGCTATATTTTTTCACCCTCCTGGGGATTGGCCCTCTTTACGATTTACGACGTAATTGTGGTGGCATTAACGGTCCTCGAATATCGCAAACGCAAACTTGATCAGAAAAGCCCGGAACCAAAAGCGGCGCCTCAAGGGTGAACTCCCGGGCGCCAGCGAGCGCCAGACAAGACAACGCGCTGATGAGCAAAGAGGTCGAGTTCGTGAGCCAGACCGGGAGTTTGCCCGCAAAAGCATAATTCTATATCCGCTTGAGCTTGTTTTTCAGGCTTGGCATGGCCATAATCGGCGCATGCGCCGCACCACCCAGCTCAGCCTAATCTTTGGAGCCCTGATCGGCGGCGTGGCGTTGGGACGCTTCGGGCTCGCCGCCGGACCCGTCCCTCTCGTTGTGGCACTGCTGGCCTCACTTATACTCCGCCGGACCCGGCTGCTCACAACCTGCCTACTTCTCGCGGCCGCGGCTCTGGGCCTTTGGCGCGCCACAGCCTGGACGAGCGACCAGCATCGTCTCAGCGTCCTGATTGGCCAAACCGTCACCCTCACCGGCACCCTGGCCGACGATCCTAGTACCGGTGCGACCGGGCAAGTCGATTTTAAACTGGGCAACCTGCGTCTGGGCGGCCAGGCCCTTCCCGGCACCATCAGCGTGCACGAGTATCCCGTGCGGCTGCAGCGCGGCTACCACGTCCAGGTTGTTGGCAAAGTGGGGCCGGGATTCGGCAACGCCGTGGCCGAAATCGGTTTTCCCAAGCTAGAGGTACTGTCTACCTATCAGGATCCGCTCGAACGCCTCCGTCAGCGCTTCTTCGTGGGCGTCAAAACCGCTCTGCCCGAGCCTATTGCCTCGTTTGGCCTGGGGCTGCTGGTCGGCATTCGGGCGCTCATCCCCAAAGATATGCAGACAGAACTCACGTTGGTCGGCCTGTCGCACCTGGTGGCCGTTTCCGGCTATAACCTCACTATCATCGTGGCAGCCGTCGACCGGGCGCTCAAACGTGCCGGCCGCGGGGTGGCACTGGCTATCTCGCTCTGGCTGATAGTCGGGTTCCTGATCGTCACTGGCGCCAGCGCCTCGATTGTGCGTGCCAGTCTGGTGAGCGTGCTTTCTCTCCTCGCTAGTTTCTACGGCTTGCGCTTCAATCCGCTCACCCTGATCCTCCTCGTCGCCGGCGTCACGGCTGCTGCCGAGCCAAGCTATCTCACCGATCTGGGCTGGTTGTTGTCATTCTTGGCGTTCTTCGGGATTTTGGTCGTGGCGCCGGCGGTCGAAGCCCGGCTGGGTAATCCCAAATCAATTCTTGTTAAGCTATTCATTGAGTCATTTACCGCCCAAATCCTCACGTTGCCATTGATTCTCTTCATGTTTGGGCAATTATCGATTGTGGCGCCATTTAGTAACCTGGTGATCCTGCCGCTGGTGCCGCTCGCCATGGCCGTTAGTTTCGTCGCCGGTCTAGCCGGGATGCTCGTCCCCGCATTTGCCGGTTGGTTCGCCTGGCCGGCCATGCTCGTGCTCGGTTTTATCAAGGCCGTCATCGACCAGTTCGCCGGTCTGCCCTGGGCCGGCCGTACCGATCACATCACTCTCGGGGTAATGCTCGTCATGTACGTCATCATTCTGGCCGGCACGGTCGCCATCAAGCGGGCTAACTCCCGGGGCAACCGCACGGAGGCTCCCAGCTCTCATTTACTCGAACCCGTCAAAATTACCTAGCAGATCATCCCGCGTTAGTGCTTAAGCCTGCAAATGAGCTCAATACTGCTATAATTGCCGTAATATATATCCTTAAACGAGAGGATCCGCCATGTCCGGTCACTCCAAATGGGCCTCAATTAAGCATCAAAAAGGCGTCAAAGACGCCCGCCGCGGCGTCAGCTTTACCAAATTTGCCAACCTTATCTCCGTCGCTGCTCGTGCTGGCGCTGATCCCGACACCAACTTCAAACTCCGTCTCGCCCTCGATCAGGCCCGCAAATCCGGCGTCCCCAACGCCAACATCGATCGCGCCATCAAGCGCGGCTCTGGTCAGGACGGCTCCACGACCTTCGAAGAGATCATCTATGAAGGTTACGGGCCCGGCGGAGTAGCCGTGATCGTGGAGGCCGCCACCGACAATCGCAACCGCACCGCCCCCGAAGTCCGAGCCGCTTTCGGTAAGCACGGGGGCTCGCTCGGTGTTTCCGGCTCCGTATTATTCCAGTTTACCCAGCACGGCGTTATCGTGACCCCCGCTACTGACATGGACGCGGCCACTATGGATGCCATTGAGGCCGGCGCTCAGGACGTTGAAGAGGCCGAAGGTCATCTTATCGTCTACACCCTGCCTACCGACCTCGATCATGTGCGTAAGGCCCTCGTGGCCGCCAAACACCAGATCGACAAGGCTGAGCTCTCATTCGAGCCCAACACCCACGTCGAAGTCACCGACGAGGCCACCGCCCGCAAACTTTTGAAAATGATGGACGCCATCGATGAACTCGACGACGTCACCGGCACCTACTCCAATTTCGACATTTCGCCAGAGTTAATGGAAAAACTCGACTAATTCGCAGTGCTAAGATAGCACCATGAGAATTATCGGCGTAGACCCCGGCACCGCCACTACCGGCTTTGGCATTATTGAGCACAATCATGGCCGGTTCGTCTTTGTGGATGCGGGCGTGATTACCACACCGGCGGGTCAGCCCATGCCCGAACGCCTCATCACTCTGCATACCGAGCTGGCGCAGGTCATCCGCGAGACTTCGCCGGAGCAGGCCGCGGTCGAATCGCTCTTCTTTGCCACCAATGTCACCACGGCCATTACCGTCGGTCAGGCTAGGGGAGTCATCCTGCTCACGCTCGCCGAAGCCGGTTTAATTGCCTTCGACTACACCCCCATGCAGATCAAGCAGGCCGTTACCGGCTGGGGCGGTGCCAAAAAGCCTCAAATCCAGGAAATGGTCAAAACCTTGCTCAAGCTATCGCATATTCCCAGGCCCGACGACGCCGCCGACGGCCTGGCTATCGCCATTACTCATGCCAACCAAATGGTCGTCAGCGCACGGCCGGATCGTACAGTTTAGCGTAGTAGTCATCGAGCATTCTCGTGGCTGTAAAATTATTCAAAATCAGCTCAATATTCGCCCGCATCATGGCTATCCAATCTTCGGGTATTCCGTCAGCGTTCCGGGTGTAATATAGCGGCGCAACGGTGTGTTCGAGCGTGTCATAAAGCGCCTCAGCCGGATTATGCTCGGGCACTTCCCAGCCGATTTGACCTATATTAACCTCGTCCAACCATCCATCTGAGGTCGAAAATTGCAGAGCTCCATTCAGACTGGCTTTCATCCCTGAGGTTCCGCAGGCCTCGTATCCGCGAATCGGAGTATTTAGCCATAAATCTGCTCCCCCGACCAACATTTTCGCGCTCACCGGATTGTAGTTTGGCAGATACGCAAACCGTGGCTCCAAGCCCGGGCTCTTGGATGCGGCGATCACCCTATTCATCAAGTCTGCCCCGACGGTATCCGTGGGGTTGGCCCTCCCCGCCACCACAAACTGAACGGGCCGCGAGGCATGATGGGCTAATTTACCCAAGCGCTTCAGGTCATTTATGAGCAGCTCGGGGCGCTTATACGACGCCATGCGCCGGGCCCATACCACGGTCAACGCATCGGGGTCGAGCCGATCGCCGGTCCGAGCCTCAATCAATTCCAGCAACGCCCGTTTATTATCGATATGTTTGGCCCACATTTCCGCGTCCGATAGTGCTAGCGGTGATTCATTCCAGTTCTTCGCTGCCCAGCGCCCCCGGAACACCCCGTTGGTAATAGCCACCAGCTTACTCGTAGGATGATCGTGCAGCTCAGCCTCAACATGGATCTTCGACACTCCGTTCGCCCGCCGCACTATCTCCATCAACAGCTTGGTATCAGAGTAATCTCCGCTGGGCAGATTGGCGAACTCTTTTAGCTCGTCAAAGGCCGCGCCGTGAGACTCGAGCAATGGGCCCAGTTGGTGATAAACGCTTCCCCAATCGAGCAAAATTCCCGCGCCTGATAATATTGTGTGCTTGGTGCCCACTAATCGCTCGCGTACGGCCTCTAGTGCTTGTTTTAGCGACAGCTCCGGCCGAGCTGTCTTCTCCCGTAACGCTACCGCCAACCCGGCCATTGCCGCGTGCCCCTCGTTCAGGTGATATACATTCGGCTTCACTTCGAGCTCATCGAGCATCGCCGTACCGCCGAAGCCCAGGCAGATCTCTTGCGCCAATTGCAGGCTCGGATCTGAGGCATATAGCCGGTCGCAGATCGCCCGGTCGACGGGGGCATTCTTCGCCAGGTTCGTATCTAGCAGAATCAACCGAGTATTGCCCCAGGTCTTCACCCATGCCTGCATCACCACCGTGCGCTTCGAGATCAAAACACTCGCCAAAATAGGCTTTCCTAAAGCATTTTTCGCAATCTCAAATCCGTTAACTTTCAAGCGTTTTGTCATCGGCCGCTGGTCCGGATCGTCGCCGGTAAACGCCAGATGATATATCAGGCCAACGGCGTTGAATGAGCGATTTTGCTCCGCCGCCTCCAGTACCAAATCGGCAGCCAGAACCCCCAGCCCGCCGGCATAGATCGGCATATCATCGGCAATGGCATACTCTGCCGAAAAATAGGCAACGGTCGGCTGGTTCATAAGGTTCCTTTTATCTTCATACCAATATCATAACGTAATCTGGTAAGATGGAAGCTATGTTAAAAGTTTTCAAATTGCATCGATCGGTTCATTCCACTCTTCTTTCAAGTAGAGTAACGGGTGTAATACGTAACCACGGCGCAAAAACCAATCTCGAGTCACTCAAGCGCCTTCAGAAGTCCGATCCGTATGTCACCTTCGGCATTAAGGCCGTTGAAACCGCCGCAAAAAAACATGCCTTCACCATCCCTAAGCTAATCGAGATCGTATCGGCTTCGCTTGGCATTTCGGCGGACCGGTTTAAGCAGGACGGACCCGGATTCATCGATACCAGTCTCACCGGGGAGCGCCTCAGCCAGATGATGTCTATCATTGAGGACACCATCGCCCATGGCGGCAAGATCGTCCTTGCTACGGCACATCCGGGGTCTATGCTGGCCTATTACTTGCGGTTGGCCCAACTTATCGTTAGTCGCGGCGGCGAGCTGGCTACCACATCGGCGCCGGTTATGATTGCCCCGTATCGTTGGATCGATTCGATTGACGGAGTTCACGTGCTCACCGATGAGGGTGGTCTCCTGCACACTCACGATTCGGCCGGCTTCGAGCATTTTCTATCAGAGTTGCCCAGTGTTCCCGCGCTTGTCGTTGCCGACCATGGCTACGCCGGCGCCGCAATCAACCGCGGCATCAAGACCGTCGCCATCCACGACGTTGATGATCCCGGGATCCCAGTGGCAGCCTATCTGGGCTGCGATATCTTGGCTATACCTATGAATGACAATCAACTAAATCAGCCAACCGCTACCGTCATCGACGCTGTGCTTGCTGCTCCAGATAACCATTGATTGAGCTCGATTACAACTTCCTCGAGGAGCTCGAACACCGCCTGCTCCCGCTATTAACTCGCTTCGGTATTGCCGTCGAGCAGATTCAGCCCATCGGCATTATCGGCCGCGGTGCCAGTTCCACGGTATTTTCCCTGCTTATTAATGGCAAATACCACGTTCTCAAAGTTTATTACTCACACACCTCATTTCTGCGCGAACAGCGCAATCGGCGCCGCCTCATCTGGCCGCCCCGAATCGTGCTCGCCAGTCGGCAAAACGAGAATAGCCTCGGCTACGATCTGGTAATTACCGAGGTTCCGGAGGGGTCTAGTTTCAATTCGGATAACCTACTCGATTGGGTTCAGGAGAAAATGGGTCGGCACTTGCTCGAGCTGCACCGTCTCAGGCGCTCTCGCAAAGTAACCATATCCAGCTTGCGTCATGCCCTGGATGACGTTGAGGAGGGTGCACTCAAGGCCGGTGACATCTATGGCGAGTCCGGTCCGGGAATTATCTCTGCAGTTATCGACGACGTTCGAATTTGGCTAACCCAAAATTCCAAAATCATGCGCGTCGGCAGTTCGGTGCTTCATAACGATTTGTGGTGGGACAATATCATTGTCGCCAAGGATGATGTATTTCTGATCGACTGGGAGTCGATGAAAACCGGTGATTATGCCGAAGATCTTGCCTTCAGCCGCGTAATGATGGATTATACCTCGCCGCATTATCGGCAGAATAAATTTTGGCGAACCGAGCGCAATGAGGCTGTGGCTGACCGATTTTGGGGCGGCATCGTGGAGATGTACGTCCACGAGTTCGAAGATGAAACTCTATCCGAGCGTCTGAAATTTTACCTTGTACTTCAAACCCTGCGCCGGTTAAGCGATATAGCTTATAGCGACTTGCCGCCGAACATAGAATTGCTCCATATCTGGATCGATCAGCTCCCCGGTTTCTGGCAGCGCGGGATCGATCGCACCGAAGTCTAACCTTGCAATTTACCCGAAACTAGGGTATAGTATCTGTTAGGTTTCTCTACAACCCGCACCTCGACCCCAGAAAGAGGCCCGTCATGGACTTCCCAACCCTTGGACGCTTTCCGGACGCTGTTCGGTGGCTCGGCGTTGATTTCTTCAACACCCTCTGCCGCATCGGTTTCATCGATGGCCCCAAAACCGCCTGGGAGGTTCTTCGCTCCTTCGGCATTGACGTCAACATCAATGACCTCTGGCCGTCATATCGCAAACACGAGATCGATGATCAAACGGGCCGGATCACCACCAACGAGAAGTATGCGCGTCTGCTCGCAGACCTGCATCTCTTCAGCAATACCGACCCGTACGCCAACCAGCAGTTGATTTTGGCTCTCCGCGCCGCGGAGAAGCGAGACCTCATGGCAAACGGCGGCGTCCTCGAGGGTGCGGAAGAATTTCTTCAGTGGGCATTGTCCCGCAACATCACCCTCATCTTGGTCTCCAACGTCACGGAGGTCGGCACCGAAGTTCAGAGAGAATCTGGGCTCATGCCTTACTTCGATAGATTGGCCACTTCTCGCAATCTCGGTGCTGTCAAAAGTCCCGAGGAAATGACGCTCAACCTCTTTGAGGCCTTCTGCTGGACCTACGACCTCGACCCGACCGCCGGCGTCATCGTCGACGATGAAGAGCGCTGGCTGGAGGTCGCCCATCTAGCCGGACTCTGTACGGCACTTCTGACCTTGGCCTGGGCGACAGATCGCACCATGACCATGCAGGAGACGTTCGTGCCAGGCATCGTGGCTAAGGACTTCCTGGCTCTTCAGCTGGAACTCGAAGCCGTAGTATAGCCCGCCCGTGTCCGTCGGCTCATCGCCCGCAGACCAACCCCTGCCCCGTGCAGTGACAAGGCCCCCAGCCTTCACCGCTCGGGGCCTTGTCATGCCTGCTGCTGATTAGTTGGACCTTTGCTCCACCTGGCCGCCGCGGATATGGTCGTATTTGGCTTTATATTCGGCAATCACTTCCTCGACATGCTTATTGGGCAGCCTCGATTTGAGCAGGTCGGTCACATACCAGGCGTCGTATATGTCGAGTTTGTGTTCGAGTTTATACATCCCGTCGCGCCAGAGTATCGCTGCTTCATAATCTCCGCGCTTTGCGGCCGCCTTCTCCTCGGTGCTCATCAGGTGAATGTAGGCGTCCCAGGTAGCGGCGTCCACTCCGCCCTTCTCGAGCGTGCCCGTGCGCAGTGGGATTCGTATCTTTTTGTCTTGGCCCGAAGATATCACGGCATCCACCTTGCCCGTGCGCTGCCAGTCATAACTCATCCACATAATTTGATGGTACAAATCAAGCCCCTTCGAAATGTCCGCCGCGCTCACGCCCGGCACATGCTGCAACGTATCGAGCAGATAATACGCGCCGCCTTCGATATGTTCGATCATCCACCAGGGCTTAGCCGTAGCCCAAAAAAACTGATCCGAGGCCAGTGCCGGATCCAGTTTGTTGCGGGCAATTTCGTATCCGGCGGCAGACTTGTCCGCGGCGTGCACCGTTCGCATCACCAGGTTCATGAGCTCCCATTGTAGCTGGTGGATGGTATTGCTCGGATCATCCCACGACACAAACTCCGTGCCGTGCTCGATGTCATACTCACTCGAGGCCCAGGTACAGGCCACCGTCTTTACTTCTTCGGTCTTCGGAAACTCCTCAAGCAGATCGCTCACCCGCACCATGTTGATTTCCGGATTCTTAAACATCCCGAATAATAATTGCTCGTGACCCACTCGGTGGTGACCGAACGTCTCTCCGTCCATAGCCGTCACGATCATTCGTCTCTCGTGCAGCGCCGTACCCGCCGCGTCTTTCAGCGCCTGAGTATCGCGCGGACCGGCACTCATGATGGTCGCACTTAACCGGTGCTCGCGAAAAATTGCTCGCAATTTAGTGCCTTCGATGATGTATTGCTTCGTGTAGTCCACCGTCCCCATCTTGCCGCTGTGCGCCAGTTCATCCACCATCACCCAGTCAAAGCCGGCCTTTTCGAGCAGTGGCGCTAGCTTCGGATGATAAGCCATTTCGGGCAAGAATATGCCTCGCCTGCGGTAGGCATCGCCCAGATGGCGCCGGTTGGCCTCATCATTGATCTCGATCTGCCTTAGGGCTTCCGCTGCCGGCAGAAGGGGGAGTGTAGTGTGATACTTGGCCGAGCCCACGAATTCCACCTGTCCGCGCCGTGCGGCCTCGGCATACATTTCGATAACGTCGCCGTAGCCATACTCCGCCAGCTGATCCAGCAGCACGCCCGTAAAGTTAATCGTGATCCGCGCGTCGGGGTTCGCCAAAATCCCCTCTGCCACTGGTCGGTAGCACTGGGCCGCTATGGCATCAATAATCTCCCGCTTTTGGCGGTATGGTTGGTAGAAATGTAGTAAATTAGCCCAAAACATTATTGAGTGGTCCCCTTATCGTTACTGCCTACCATCGTTTCGGAATCGACCAGGTCACGCCGGCCTTCTCTTTGATCGCCGCTTTATATATTCGAACGTACTTTTTGGCCGGGATCTCCCATGAGTAGGATAGCGCCATACTTTTTGACATCAAATTCCACCACAGGTCCTTGCGCCCCCACAGGTCGAGTGCACGCTTAATGGCTTCGGCCAATGCTTCGCCGGTGTATTCGTCAAACACGAATCCGTTGCCCGTATGGTTGTGCTGGTTGTAATCGCTGATCGTGTCGGCCAACCCGCCCGTACGCCGGACCACCGGAATCGTACCATACCTCAAGCTCACCAGCTGGCCCAGTCCCGAGGGTTCAAACAGGCTCGGCATCAAAAATATATCCGATCCCGCGTAAACTAAGCTTCCGAGCGCTTCCGAGTATGGCCGAAATGCCACTTGGTTGGGAAACAGCTTCATCTTGTCGGTCAAAAATTCGGTAAATGATCCTGAAGTCGAATCGCCCACCACTACCAGCTGTATACCGGTTTTCATTAATTCATCGAAGATTTCGAACACTAGGCTGAAACCTTTTTGCTCAGTTATACGTGAATTCATGCTCAGAATTGGAACGTCGAGTATCGGCAGGTTCAGCCGGTGCTGCAGCGCCCTCTTATTGTCATATTTGCGGTGCATAATTTCAAAGTCGTAATTTACCGGCAAGTTGGTATCGAACATCGGGTTCCAGTAGGAGTAATCCACCCCGTTGCGAATCCCAAAAAACGTCCTGGACCTGGGAATTAATGCGTCGCTCAGCCCGTGGCTGGTCTTGGGCTGAAGCAGTTCTTTGGCATACTGTTCGCTTACCGTCGTCACGATATCGGCGTTCACGATCCCGCGTTTGAGGAAGTTGATGTTTTGCACCTTGTTGATATCTGTCGGCGGCACGCCCTCGCCGCAATCGCGGTCTTCCTCGGGTATGGCCCACTGGTCGGCAATCGATACATAGGCGCTATTATGAATTGTTTCCACGGTCGCAATCTGAGCGAAGCGTGAAGTCGGCGGCAGATATTTGATAATATTCGGAATTAATCCTGCGTGCCAGTCGTGCACATGAATAATGTCGGGTATCCAGTCCAGTGTGTCCAGCAGCCGAAATACGCTCAAATTGAAGGCGTAAAACGGCAAATTGCCCCGTTTCGGGTCGTAGATCGCCGCCTGTGTGCTGGGAAAGTAGAAGGGCGAATCAAGAAAGTAAATCGGCACTTCTTGCGCCAAAATGCTAGCCCCGAAGCTCACTGGTGTCCGCTCGCCGCCCACGTTAAGGCTGATTGTCTTTCCGATTGGCACCAATGGGTACTTTTGCGGGTCAATCGCTCCGTAGCGCGGCATGAACACCCGCACATCGTGGCCCAACCGACGCACCGCCTTGGGCAGGGCGGCCATCACTTCGCCCAGTCCACCGGTTTTGGCATACGGTGCCACTTCTCCGGCTATCATGAGAATATTCATACGTGGTCACCTTGATTAGAAAATGGGTTGATTGAGCCCCTTGTACCCTATTTTAATCCCTGGAGCCCCTGCCCCGCAAATCGCAAATCCCGTCTACCTGCTACAATTGCCCTATGATTGCTAGCCTGCGCGGAATTCCAGTTGAAAAACTCGACAGTACTATCATCCTCGAGGTGTCTGGTGTGGGCTATGAACTCGCGCTAACGACCGAGGAATGGGGTGCGGCCAAGCTTGGCACCGAGGCTCACTACTATGTCTACGAGCAGATACGCGAAGATACCCATAATCTATACGGTTTCTCCACGCTAGGTTCCAAACAGCTGTTTGCGCAGCTGCTCGGCATTAGCGGCGTGGGGCCAAAAATGGCCATGCAGATCCTCTCCAGCGCGGGGGAGTCCAGATTGCGCCAGGCTATTGCCTCGGGCGATCCTGATCTGCTCAAGGGCATCACCGGCGTCGGCCCCAAGACCGCCCAGCGCGTCATCGTGGAGCTGCGCGGCAAAGTGGAAGCGGGCGCTGCCGGCCTCGCCCCAGTGACCGATCCGACCTATCAGGCCCTCATTGCGCTCGGCTACACCCCGCCCCAGGCCACCACGGCCGTCGGCCAGATTCCTGACACCATCACCGGCGATCAGGAGCGTCTCAAGGCTGCTCTCAAGGGAGTGAAATAGGTGAAACCACCCGTCCTCCAGGTGGCAGCCAAGGCCGTCATTGTTGACGGTGCCGGTCGACTACTCCTGGTCCGCGAAAGTCGCAAAGCGACCAATACACAGGAAGGGCTCTACGGCCTCGTCGGCGGTCGCCTCAATCCCGGCGAAGGCTTTTTCGATGCCCTGCACAGGGAGGTCAAAGAGGAGACCGGACTCAACGTTACTCCCATAAAGCCGCTCTTTCTCGGTGAGTGGCGGCCCAAAATTCTCGGCGTCGACTACCACATCGTGGCGACGTTTTTCTGGTGTCACACCGATACCACCGAGGTCACTCTTAGCGATGAGCATGACCACTTCATTTGGATTGATCCGTCCGATTACCCCGAGTACTCCATGATGAAGCCCGACGATTTTGCAATTGATCAGTTAATCAAAGAATTGAGGCATCAATGAACCCGCTTAAACTTAGTTCCGGCACCACAATACCCGCCATCGGCTTCGGCCTCTGGCTGAATAAGGACCGCGAAACCTGCATCGCATCGGTCGATGCCGCCCTCAAGGCCGGCTACCGGCATTTTGATACGGCCCAATATTACAAAAACGAAGCCTTTCTGGGCTGGGCGCTTGCCAGCTCAAATATTCCGCGCGAGGAGTTATTTATTACCACAAAAATCTCCAATGAGAATCAACACTGGACCGACCTCACCCCGAGTTTCGAAGAGTCACTCAAACACTTACAGACCGATTACGTTGATCTGCTTTTGCTCCATTTTCCCGTTACCGAACTCCGCCGCCCAGCCTGGCGCAAGATGGAGGAAATCTACGAAGCCGGTCACGCTAAGGCTATCGGCGTCAGTAATTACACCATTACCCATCTGACGGAACTATTGGCCGAGTGCACCGTTCCTCCGGCGGTGAACCAAGTGGAGCTGCATGTATTTCTGCAGCAGCCCGAGCTCGTAAAATACTGCCAGGATCACAATATTGTCGTCGAAGCCTACTCGCCGCTAGCTCATGGTGAGGGTCTCGATAATCCTGTGCTCGCCGAAATCGCCAAAAAACACACCAAAACCCCGGCTCAGATTATGATTCGCTGGTGTCTCCAGATTGGTACCGTACCATTGCCAAAATCCGAAACTCCGGAGCGTATCAGGCAAAACCTCGAGGTCTTCGACTTTGAGCTTGATACCGACGACCTGGCGAAAATCAAAACTCTCGAGTCAAATCTCCGCACCGCCTGGGACCCCACGCACGTCGCCTGATACAATAGCAGTATGATCGAACGCATCGTCAACCCAGAAGCCACCGAGACCCCCGCCGAAGCCACCGAAGAGCTGGTCCTCGGCGAAACTCTGCGTCCCAAGACCTTCGCCGCCTACGTCGGCCAGAAGCTGCTCAAGCAAAACCTTTCGCTTGCCATCGACGCCGCCAAGCACCGCGGCGAGCCGGTTGACCACATCCTGCTCTATGGACCGCCCGGGCTGGGCAAGACCACCATGGCTGGGGTTATTGCTACCGAGCTCGGTACGAGCCTCCGTGTGACTTCAGGGCCCGCCATAGAGCGGGCGGGGGACTTAGCCAGTCTGCTCACCAATCTCGCCGACGGCGACGTGCTGTTTATCGACGAAATTCATCGCCTGCCCAAAACAGTTGAGGAGGTCATGTACCCGGCCATGGAAGACTTCGGGCTCGACGTCATGCTTGGCAAGGGCCCATCGGCTAAATCCATCCGCCTCGACCTGCCGAGGTTCACCATCATCGGCGCCACCACCCGCGCCGGGGCCATCAGCGCCCCCTTACGTGATCGCTTTGGGCACGTTCACCGTCTGGAATTTTACTCTCCGGCTGAAATGATCGAAATAATCGAGCGTGCCGCCGGCATTCTTGGCGTCAAGCTCGACCGCAGCGCCGCCGAAGAAATCTCGATGCGCGCCCGCCTCACCCCCCGCATCGCCAACCGCCTGCTCAAGCGCGTCCGTGACTTCGCCCAGGTGCATCAGGTCGACACTATCACCCGCAAAGACGCCCGCGCGGCCCTGCATTTGCTCGAAATCGACGACCTCGGCCTCGATACCTCCGATCGCCAACTGCTCACTGCCATCATCAATCATTACGCCGGCGGACCGGTGGGCCTCACCACGCTGGCCGCCCTTTGCTCCGAAGAAACCACCACCATCGAGGACGTCTACGAGCCCTATCTCATGCAAATCGGTATGCTCGAGCGTACGCCCCGCGGCCGTTGTGTCACCCCCAAAGCCTACGCCCATCTAGGTCTCACTCCGCCAAAAGTCGAAAAATAATGAACCAGATTCCTGCCGAGAGCCATACAGATAACCTGGCCCGAGACCTCCGTCAGGCCGAAGTAATCAAGCAAAACATGGCCGAGCTTATGAGCCAGCTCGAGACGAAAGCCACCGGTAAAACCATTCCGAAACCCGGCGGTTGGCGCCATCATCCCTTGGATTGGGCCGAGCAGAATCCATCCCAAAATCTACCTATAAACTAGCCCTATCTAAACGGGTCGCTTTTGCCGAGATCGCCGATCGGCACGTTGCCCTGAACCACATCCAGTTTCTTTACCGCTTCTATGGTTGCCTTGTCGAAGCTGATTTTGGCGGCCGGATCTGCAGCCACCGGCGCGGTCACGTCGGCCTTCACGTTGAGTGCCGTATTCACGATTAAGGCCGTATAGCCAAAAACCCCGATCAGAACCGCGCCAAAAACGTATGGCTGAAGTTGCCGCAGAATCGGCAGGATTTTTTTGTAATCAAGATTGAGTTTCATATTATTCATGGCTTTATATAGGCATTAAGTGCGATCGAATACACAATCGGCTTGGTTTTATCTGGGCGGCTAATGGCAAGATTGGTGACGTTCGTAAACCGGTTTAGGCTTTCAACTTTAGCGGTAAATTGCTGTAATTGATCGTAATTACCCGAAAGCTGGAAGCTGATCGGCATTGCCAGTACCGTGCCCGATTTTATCGTCTGCGACACCGAAGTCGGTAGGCCAACCGGGCTTGGCATGCTCAGGCTGGTGATTTGGAGGCCTACCTGAGAAGCAATACTCTGGAGCTGAGCCAGTACTTCGGTCTGTTTTTTATCACGAGGCAGGGCTTCATCCAAGAGCGGCAAAATCGGCGTAATCTCTCGGTCGTACAGCCGTTTTAACCGGCTGAGGTTCTCGATTTGGTTATCGGCCGCTACTTGGGAGGCCAGACCGGTTGATAATACTGCTGAATCGGCCGAAAGCTGTTTCATCCCCAGGTAGTAGCCGCCACCCGCGAGCAGAACTGTTGCTGTAAAAACGCCTAGCAACACCAGGAAAAATTGCTTCGGTTTCATTTTGCCATCCCCGGCTTAAATGCCACCACTACGCTGGTTTCGAAGGAAGAGCCGTTGCTGGAGGATATAGTTTCAAGATCCGCGCCGGATATGCGCGGGGAGGTGATCAGGGCGTTACGAAAGGCCAGCGCACCGGAGTAGCTCGAGGCAGTTACGGCTATTCTCACTGGTGCTGCATCGTTGCCGGTGAGTGTCATTGAATTGATTGACACTCCCTGCGGCACCACCTTGGCTATGTCGGCTATTACCGCCGAAAACCTAGTCTGCGTAGCCAGAACGTACTTAATCGCGCTTAGCCGGTCGCTGGCATCCCTGGCCTTAGGGGTAAATGTCTTGTTGAGAGCCGCAATCACCGCCTGTTTTTCGGCCACGTCGGCCGCCACATTCTTCGTCTGCACTCCTAGGTAGTAGATGCTAACGCCGAATATCACCCCAAGTACCGCGACTACTGCTACCGATACGCGGACATAGCCTATCGCCAGGCGATTTAACTTGGCGAAACGAATCTGATCTTTGATTTCGGGAGGCAGTAGGTTAATCACAGCTTACCCTCCATGCGGGCAAGCCCGATAGCGGTGGTATACATCGGAGCATCGTACTTGGACACCTTCTCGATGTGTTTCAGGTCGAGCCCCGCCCATGGATCGGCCAGCACCACCGGCAAGTTGATTTGAGCCGCCATGTACTCCAGGAAACCCGGCATGCTGGCACTGCCCCCGCCCACGATGATTGCCTCAATTTTGCGCTTCTGAACTCCACGGTCTTGATAAAACTTTATTACCCGGCGCATTTCGGCGCACATTTTATTGAGCGGACCGCCCAACGAGTCCATTACCTTTGGCTGCAGCCCAGACGGTCCCAGGCCAAACTTGTACTTAATCTCGTTGGCCTGCTCGAAGCCCACTCCCAGATCTTTCACGAGTTGTTTGGTGAGGCTGTCGCCGCCCATCGCGATGGTATCGGTGAGGCGGATTACCTTATCGTGCACACTCAGATCGATCGAAGTGGAACCGATATCGGCAACTAGGGTGGTTTTGTTGAGTTGAGTCGAGGCCACAATCGCGCGCGTGGCGGCTGCCATGCTGGAATCAATCATCGCTACTTCCAGGCCCAGCATATCGAAGAGTTTAATATAACTGTCGGCAATAGCCCGCGGCGCCGCCACCATCAATACTTCATTTCGTTCGGGGCCAGTTTCGATAATTTCGTAATCGATATATAGGTCCGGCAGCGGCACCGGTATGTATTGCTCAGCTTCCAGACGGACTGCTTGACCCAGATCGGCCGGGTTCATCGGTGGCAGCTCGAGCACGCGGGTAAACACCTTCGCCACCGGCAGTGCTGCAGCTACCCGCTTGGCGGTGATCTCGCCAAAACTCATCTTCTTCATCAGCGGCTTCAGGGCTTTCACAATCTCTTGGGGGTCTACGATAATTCCCTCCACGATGGCATCATCCGGGAACATGGCGTAGCCGTAGCCGAGGACCTCCATGTTCTTGCCATTAGGCCGCAACTGGATCATTTTGGCCGTGCGGGTACCCAGGTCAAACCCAAATAGCGGCCGCTCTTTATATACCAGAGGTATCTTCATTATGCGTTATATAACCATAGCCATTATGCTCATTGTATCACCTCATCTGCGCTTACGGGTTATACAGTTGTTCTCGCCAGTTCAGCACCGCGAACGATCCGGTGGTGGGGTAGCAGGGGGGCGGACCATATGTGAGGTGGGTGTCGAAGGTATTTGTATCTGTAGCGTAGCCGGAAGTTACCGTGCCAAAGCCATTCACCCAACTCCAGGTCCAGTAGTCATAACTGTCGATCGACCCGTAAAACGTTAGTTTAGTTTTTGCTCCGCCGTTGTTTGGGAACCAAACATGACCTTTCTGCGATAACATTGCGGCATCGATTTCTATGGTATTCGGTGCATACACCGCTACTCGTACATCACTCTGCGCAATTAACCCGACTACCGCCGTGCCATCCTTTGCCGCGTACGTGAGGTTGCCGACAATCGTTATCGAAGTGTTGGTCGCGGGGTTGTCGGGCAGGCGCCCGCTCATTATATTGATTCTCCCCGGGAAGTTCGTGCCTTCCACCCAGACATTATCTTGGACGTATAGGATTCCGTTAGCCGGTGGAGCCAGATTTGCGATCGGCGAACTAGTGGTGGTGGAGAACCCGCTCGAGGTCTCGTTTTTGATGAGATATTCGTCGATGGTGCCGTCAGCCTTGAGCTTCAGGTAGTAGCCCTGCTTGTTTGTCTGGGCTAAGTAAATTCCTCCGGACTGAGCCTGGGCGATGCACGAGTTATAGTCGGCGGTCACCTTGGTGAAGTCAATCGCCGGCACCGGGAACTGCCACTGCGAGGTTGGTCCGCCCGTTCCCCATACCCCGTTATGTACCGCGCCGTCGCCGCCAAATCCCGGCGTCGGCTTGTAGCTCGCACTAGCTGATGTTACCGGGCCATTATTTACGCCGTCGAAGTGCACGCCGACGTTCGAGTGCACGGCCCCGGTCGAACTCTCCCCAACCCCAAACCACACTTCGGTACCTGTGAGTAGGGCGTAATCGGCGAACGACGGCTGCCCAAGCTGTGCCAAGACGGTCCGCGTTCCGGAGAAGTGGGGGACTTGTCCGATCGATTTCACGGTAATGATCGTGGAGCCGCTGACGGGCGGGGTAATGTAGAGCGTATACGTACCCAGAAGGTTGCCGTCAGAATCATAATAATTATGAGCATATGGTCCGTAGGGAGCGGTATTGGGCGTCGAGCCACCGTCTTTGTAGTCGCTTGAGTTGTGCGACATATGCCACAGGTAGTAGTTTATTCCGGCCTCGGCCACATTTAAGGCTTCGGCGCTCCTCGTCTCGTATTGCGAGAATCGGGCATTAGAAATGGTCAGCTGGGCGGCTATTATCGCCAGTGAAGACAGTATAAGGGCCATAATTAGCACCGTTAGCATGATGAATCCAGGCTGCTGTTTCGAGTTCAATGTAGGTCTCACAAATTCGTCTTAAAGTTACGTAGCGTGACGCGCGTGCTTACCGCAATCGGGACACTGAGCTGTTTAGTCCTGGGGTTTGCTGCCACGTATAATCCAATCGATTTCACCTGCCCCACAGTAAATCCGTTCGGCAATACATTGCCCGAGTCATCGTAGTAGGTGAAGAGGTTGTTTGCCCCCATCACCAGGTCTACCCGTGTCGTTGTAATCACTTCGTCGGCAGCGTTATAGGTATAGTTTGGTGCGGTCCCGCTCGGGGGCGTCACGCCAATGTTCAGGTTCGTTCCCGAGATAAAGTAGCGGATTTTCTTGACGGTAGCATCCTGTGGTGAAAAGTAACCGTATATCGTCAGCGTATTATTGCTTGCTATCAGCACACCCGTAGTGCCGCGGATGACCTTCCCCATTCTCGCAGATAGAGTTGATAGCTCGAGCGAGGTATTGGACTGAGCCTGGAGGAATTCATACGATGACAGCCCTTTGTACGAGAATATGATCAATGGCACCGCCAGCATACTGGTAAGCGTTATCACTACCAACAGTTCGACCAAACTGTAGCCGGCCTGCCGGTTGCTACGGTGTGACATTGAAGCCTCCCGTTTGCGTGGCCGTATTCCCACTGTTTGTGACCGACAAATCCCATAGCCCGGTGGCCGCGCCAGTCAGATTTACGATGCAGGTTAGGGTCATAGCGGGGTTTGTGCCGGCGCCGTTGCAGCCCGTGGCATTAATGCTCGTTTGTCCGGCGAGACTAAGGGTGAGTGTGTTGCCGCCGCTGAAGTTGCTCCCGGTCACCGCCACGCTGGTTGAGGCCGTTCCGGTTTGAGCCGAGGCAGGGAAGACGCTAACGATTCGCGGGTAACTGCTCGAATTTGATACGACCAGATTAGCCGTCAGTGATCCGTTCGGATTGAGCGCCACGGGTGAATATGGTGAGCTCGACACTAGGTAGTAGCCGCTCGGCAGGGTGAAGCTGTAGGCGTCCCACTCCATTCCGGTCAGGGTAATATCGCCGGTCCCGTTGGTCGTGGAAGCTTGTGAATATTTGAATACATCGGTGTTGGTCATTATTTTTTTTGCACCCGTAACGGTGACAGCAAAGCTCGATTTCGCCGCTCCGCTCGTATCTGTCACGTGAACGTAGAGCGTCGAGACTCGGTCGATCGCTAGCGTCAGCGCGGTAATTTGCTGTACCAAAACATTAGGGTTGAGTTTGACCGCATTCTGGACCCCGGCTGGGTCGGGGATTGTGCCGTCGGTCGAGTCGCCGGGTAAACTTGCAATTACCTGGTACCGGTTCAACGAGTCGGGGGGCAGTTTTGGAATGATCACCAGTCCGTTGTTATCGGTGGTTGTGGCAATATTAACCGCTGGCGATTGGCTTGCATTGGTTATCGTCACGTTTGCGTTTTCGACCGGTTGCCCATTTGCATCCAGGACAGTAATGCTCAGAATTCCGGTATTTGACGATGTTTCGGCCGCCTTGCCGGAGATGTCCGTGGACAGCGTAGAAACTACCGCTCCGCTCGAAACCAGCGTCACCGTGACTTGAGCCTTCTTGTAGTCGTACGGGTATAAATCCTTTGGCTTTCCGGCTGCCGGGCCGCTGGCGCACGGGCAGGTGATATAGCCGTCATAAGCATCGTCCACGTAATTGATGTCGGTATGGACATTGAATTTGTAGTTATCGCGTATCACCGTCTCATTATCGAGTAGGGCACCAGGCGGATAAATCGTGCCATTTTTAGTGGAGATAGAATCGTAGGGTAGATCGCGCAGCGCCTCAATCTTCTCATTCGCCACAGCCAAACCGATCGCCCGGGCCTTGCCCAGTGTGACCGTGTGGAGATTATCGATAAACAGCGTGCCAATCGAGCCCACCATCAGCGCCATAATTACCGCTCCGAATACAAGTTCGACGAGTGTAAACCCGCCTTCTGAATCACGATTCATGTATTTATTATAGCGCTTACGCTCTCCACCTCAAACCAATAGAGGCCCCGAGGGGCCTCTATTTCGGTCAGATTAATTCGGCTAGTTGCCGTTTACGACCTGGAAGTTCCTTGCAGAGGCTCCGCCGCAGGCAGCATCCGCGTTGGTGCTGGCACCGTTGTCAGCATCGTTCTCGAGGCACGCCGTGAGCGTGTAGGTCGAGTTGGTGTTGGCGGGGGTGTAGGTGTACAGGTACACGCCGGAGTTCTTCGGATCTTGAGGCAACGTCTTGATGATCGGTGCCGAGCCCTGAGTAAGTTCGGCCAGCGCTGCGCCGCCCGTGCTTACCGTGCCGGAACTTGCCGGGTAGACGTT
>DIZX01000001.1:0-15064 GCA_002429485.1 Patescibacteria group bacterium UBA6017
AGATGTGTATAAGAGACAGCCCCCACTCCGACCCCCACCCCGACACCCACGCCAAGCCCAACGCCGGCTCCGATTCCAGCCGCGGTGAATGTGACGGCTCCGGCGGCCGTTCCCACATCTGATCATCCTCAGGCCGTGACGGTGAAGTCGAAGAGTGGCTTGTGGCTGCGCAGCAGTGCTAATAGCAGCAACAAATCTAACATTATCGGCTGGATACCTTATGGCGGCACGGTGAGCGTAGACGCGGTCGGAGCGTTTTGGTGGCACGGCACTTATGCTGGAAAAACCGGGTATTTTGCGAGTAATTACACTCAGTAGCTCTGGCCTTAGCCGGTTTGGAGGTATGCACCTGTTTAGTGGTGTAATTGCGAGTATTGTAGAGAACCCTATACAGCGGAGGCTACGGCGGTGGTGAGGTCAGAGTTTTATGTTGATATCGAGTATCCTAGCCAGTTGGTCTGGCGCTTCATTAATGAGGTCAAGAATCTGACTCAGTGGCAGTCGGGTATTGTAGGCGTGTCGGCGACGGATGGGATGCATGAGGGTAGCCAGCTTATAATTACATACGGCAAACAGGGTTCAGGTTTGGTCATTCACATGGAGATAACCCGCAATGACGGGGTTAAAACTATGTGTGCGCGAAGCTTGAGCGGGCCAGTGACTTTTGAATTGGGCTATAATCTGAGCGAAATTAAGGGCGGCACCAGAGTGCTGTTTCGGAATCATATTCACACTGAGGCGTTGTATCACGATGCCGAAGAGGCCCTGCAGACGGTCAGCGATGTCCGCTACAGGGCCGAACTACTGAGGCTCAAGGAGGTCTTGGAGTCCTCCGACGTGCCTAATTTGCGCTAATTGGCGATGGCACGGCTACGGTTTGTTCCCACGGGTACGATTCGTGGCCGAAATGGCCGTAGGCTGCGGTACTGGCAAAGATGGGCCGGCGTAGATTGAGCGCAGCCAGAATGCCCTTGACGCTGGTGTCGATGAGTTTGTCGGCGAACTGAGTGAGTTTGGCCTCGGAGACGGCAGCGGTGCCGAAGGTTTCGATGTGCTTCATCACGGGCTGCTTGGCCCCAATGAAGTACGCCAGGCTGACTTCGGCTCGGTCGGCCAGACCAGCTGACACGATGTTTTTGGCGATGTAACGGGCTGCGTAGGCGCCCGAGCGGTCAACCTTGGTCGGGTCTTTGCCGCTGAAGGCTCCCCCGCCGACGCGGGCGTAGCCGCCGTAACTGTCGACGATGATTTTGCGGCCGGTGAGCCCCGCATCCATCGATGGTCCGGGGGTGTGCCAAACGCCGGTGCCGTTTACTATCAGTTTCTTTGGATTGATCGTAAAGCCGTAACGGGCTAGAACGGGACTGACGATTTGTTCGAAAATGTCCTGTTTCACCTGGTCGAGCTCGACTTTGGGCGAATGCGGCTTGGCGATAGTGACGTGATCGATACCGACCGGCTGGCCGTCCCGGTACCTGACCGTGACCTGAGCTTTGCCATCGGGGCGCAAATAGGTCAGGGTGCTGAGCGCGGCTTCGTCGAGAGCCCTGGTGAGGGCATGGGCCAGCGTAATGGGTAGCGGCATGAGCTCGGGGGTCTCACGGCAGGCGTAGCCGAACATCATGCCCTGATCGCCGGCCCCGTCGAGGTCGACTCCGGCGGCAATTTCGGGTGATTGGGTCGACAGATACACCTGGACCTCGGATAAGTCCGAGAAGCCCCAAGCGGGGTCGGTGTAGCCGAGCCGCCTGGCGGTGTCGCGGGCGATTTCTTTGTAATCGACCTGGGCGGTGGTGGTAACCTCGCCGAGCAGGATGATGCGGTCTTTGGTGACGGCTGTTTCCACGGCAACTCGACCGGTGGGATCGTCATTGAGGATGGCATCTAAGATGGCATCGGAGATTTGGTCGCAGACCTTATCGGGGTGGCCGGCGCAGACGGATTCGGACGTAAATAGAGACTCGGACATTAAAAAACCTTTCTCCCGGTCAAGCGAAGAAAGGTGTTTTACCTACATATCTTCCCTTGCGGGCTAGAAGTAGCACCTACCACCTTGAGGTGGGGTTGCCGGCAGGTCAACGGGCTAGATCCCTTACTGCACTCTTGATATGAATATTTAACTGTAGAGTTACCTTACTGGAAACGGTTTATTTTTGCAATTCTTCCGGTTCGTCGTCGAGGTCGGCGAAGTCCAGGCGCTCATAGTAGACGGGCTCTCGTCGGCCGGTCTGATGGCGCTCTACTATTTCGTCGGCGACTTCTGGGTCGAATCCGAGATTAATAATATGCTGCACTTTGCTTAGCGGGTCGATATTTGAGAATAGGATCTCATCGAGACGCTGCTCTTGATGGATATAGTCGCGGCCACCCATGTCTTACACCTCCACTTAACTTGAACATCAGCATACGGTTCCGGCCGACCCTAAGCATTGGTGCTTTACACAATCGGCTGCCCTATTTGGCAGCGACCTTTTGTGCAGTCATAATGTAGCGGTATGAGTTATATGTTGTCTCAAGATCAAGCGGCGGCTCTGCGGCAGATCGGAGCTTGGTACCGGGAAAAAACGGCGCCATATATGACCTTGGGCGGATATGCGGGAACGGGTAAGACAACGTTGATAGCGTATTTGCGCCAGGCACTGGCACAGTTGGACGAGGATGCTACGGTGGGTTTTTGTGCCTATACCGGCAAAGCGACTAGGGTACTGCAGGAGAAACTGCACGAAAACCGCGCCATGCGCCGAGGCGATAGCGTATCCACGATTCACAGCCTCATATATACGACCGAGGAGACGGCCGGCGAGATGCCCAAGTGGGTGCGCAAAGACGCGCTTGAGCGGAGCCTGATCGTGGTAGATGAGGCCAGTATGGTCGATGAGGCGATTTGGCAGGATTTATTGAGCTTTGAGATACCAATTTTGGCCGTGGGCGATCATGGGCAACTGCCGCCGGTGGGATCGGAATTCAATCTGATGGCCGTGCCGCAACTGAGGCTGGAGCGGATCTTTCGGCAGGAGGAGGGCTCCCCGATTATTGAGGTGGCCACGTTGGCCAGGGAAACCGGGGTGCTGCCGATACGAGAGTTTGGTGCCGGTGTTCGCAAGCTCGACCGCGCGCTGCCGGAAACCGGCCTGGTGGTGGAGGAATTGTTATCAAATTGGCGCGAAGATTTGCTGATACTGTGCGGCTACAACGCTACGAGGATTAAGCTCAATCAGGCCATTCGCGAGCTGCGCGATATGATCGGCCCCGCCCCGCAATCGGGTGATCGGGTAGTGTGTCTGCGCAATAATCGCGGTAAGCATATATTTAACGGTATGCTTGGGCGTATCGTGCGGGTGGCAGAGGAAAAAGGCGAAGACGGCACTGCTTGGTACGAGGCGGAAATTGCCCTGGATGGCGAGGATTACGCCTACACCGGGTATATTTTGCGCGATCAATTTGGGGCGGCTACGACCGCCAAAGATGTGCCGGTGGCGCCGGATGGCGAGCGAGGTGATTTGTGGGACTTCGGCTACGCGCTCACGGTCCACAAGGCTCAGGGCTCGCAGGCGCAGAGCGTGCTCGTGTTTGAGGAGCGGTTTGTGAAGTCGACCGAGGCGGATTGGCGCCGCTGGCTATATACGGCCGTTACCCGGGCTGAACTCCAGCTGACGGTGATCGGACCGGATCCCAGTCCTGCTGATTAGGAGCCTGTTGCCGCTGTAATGGCGTTGATTTGCGCTTGAGTGAGGGGCGCCCAAGGCGATCCATTGGCATTTGACGATGCGGCAGCCGGGCTTTCGCTCTGGTTCCACCATTTTGCCTGATACGGCACGCCGTTAAACAATATTCGCTGGCCAGCATTATAGGCATCATTACCAGACCAATCGGGATAAGTGCCGGCGGGTAGAGTAGGCTGCGGGATTGGCTTCTCGCCCGGCAGTACGGGGCCGATCAATCCCCAGGGGGTTTGCCATGACTGTAGCACCGGGTTGTCTGGCAAATCGCCCTCAGTCCACCACTTAGCTTGATATACGCTGTGATGCCATACAACTTTGGTTCCTTCAAGGTAGGCACCTGTGGCTGACCAGATCTGGTAAGGGCTTTCGGCGGAGACATCTGGTTTTTGCACAGTAGAAGTTGGTTCGGCCGTAGTTACGACGCCTGCGCTGAGGAAGATGCTGCCGTTAAGTCCAGCGCTGAGGGCCGTCGCAAAACCTTGTTTATCCTGCTTCACACCACTACAGGAGTCGGAGACAACCTTTGTATTAACATAGTTACTTCCACACTGGATATCACGGTTTGCCGACCACATCGATACGCGAACGATACCATGCGAAAGCGCGAACTGGTTTAGGCTGGAAGCGTCAGAAATATTAAAGACTTCATTGGTGTCATCGTTTTGACCAATCATCGGCGTAGCCCCAATTTTTGACCAGAGGGTTTCATTACTCAGATGTGTGCCATTGCGCTGGTATAAGATACCAAGTTGATGTTGAGTTTGGGTGAGCGCACTCTCGGAGGCCTTAAGCATGCTTTGTCCGGATTCCATGCTTGAACCGTAGTCCATCGTCATCGCATTTACTCCGGCGAGGTCAACGTGCTTGGCGAGAAGCAGATCTACTGCGGACGTACCATTTTCTGCTAACCCTTGGGGTGTCACGGGCAACGTTGCCCATACGGCAAGCTGTTTACCTTGTTTCCTGCGTTCGGACTGCAGCTTGGCAATTGTCGTGGCGCGACGAGCACCAGCTTCATTATCTGATAGTCCTGTTCCTTCGAGATCGAGGTCAATAGTGTCGATGTTGTATCGGTCGACAACCGTACGGTATGCATCTAAGAGTTTGCTCGAATCAGTACAATTTACTGCCAGTTCATTATTTTTAAGTCCGCCGAACGATACGGCAATATTCCCGCCTTGCTGATGGAGTCGTGCAATACGACGATCCAGATCAAGGGTAGAGCTTGCTTGGCTGAGCGTGTATGCGCCGCCCCAGGATGGAGTGCACGCACTAGTTGTCGATGAGACTATAAATGAGAGTATGGCGTCATGATTTGAGTTTGCACCGATTTGGTCGAAGCTGAACGTCGGAGTCGCCGTAACGTCAACATAGCCCGCAAACCATGGCTTGTTGGACCCTGCCTGTTGCCTTACGTACAGATGTTGCATCTCTAGTGCGCCGCCAATACCCAGAGTGGCAACAATAAGGATCGCCAGTAATACGCGCCAAGGTGATAGTCTTCGCTGAGGTTCAGTATTTTTGGGTCTTAGAGCGCGCATGGAATTACTCATTAAACTGTCTGGCTCTCTTCAGGATGTACCGCAGTGAGTGCCGTATGGCTGTGCTCGCTGATAGGTACAGCTCCCTTTGTCTCGCCATGATAAAGTACGGCTCGCCAATCGAGCTCAGTCTCGACCGTATCTATTTTCTCCTTGGTATCGGGGTATGTTTCGACGTAAAGCCAATTTGTTAAGCCGTGCCAGGAGTCGGCAATTGTGCTGCCAAGTCCGATGTAGGCCAAGATCGCCCAAGTGGCTACGAATGCATTGAAACCCGCAAAGGCGGCGTTTCCCCAGTTGCCCGCTACTTCGTCCCGCCATAAGGTAAATATTGAGAATGCCACGATAAGAACGGGCGTAATCACATAGATTGCCGGAGCGATTGTACGATTTTTGACCTTCGGAGTCCGGGCAAATGGAATCTTTTTGCCGCTCAGTGCTTGTTGCAGGGATTTCAGTACGCCTGCGAGGTTGACCGGGAGCAGGATAAGGTTGAATCCGTAAATTCGAAAAATATCGCTCGCTTTGTAGCCGCAATACTTTAGATCACTCGCCATGGCTAAAAAGTATGGTAATGCCGCGAGCAGTACTAATGGGCTAAGTAACCGTCCGTCGTAGGGAAACGCAAGCAGAAAGATGAGCCCGAAGCTTGCCCAGGTAATAGATGCCATGTAGTTGATCCGAAGTAGTATCTCCGTTCGCGAGACGTGTTCGCCCCGCAGTTTGCGCTCACGGTTTTGTGCCCACAGCTTCGGTAGAATCAATAGTCCCCCGTTGGCCCAGCGTCGTCGTTGCACAATGAGCGAGCCAAAATCCGGAGGAGTTGCGCTGTAGCTAAGTCGCTCCGGATAGTTGATCAACGTCCATCCGTGCAGGGCGAGATCGATGCTAGATTCGGTATCTTCGATCACCGTGCGATCTTGGATGTATCTGCGAACCTCAAATCCACCGATCCACTCTGACTCAACGATGTCTTCTAGTGCGCGCTTGCGGATCACCGCATTTGCTCCAACCCAGAAAGTCGCACCGTACTGGCTCATGCCCTGATGAAGAATGTGCTGAATGTCGGTGCTAGCGCCCGCAAGCCGTTCAATCCGAGTAGCTGCGCCGCGAAAAGATGAATATGGCGTTTGAGTAACTGCTACGCGAGAGTTATTCGGCTGTTCAAGGAAGTAAACCAGTCGCAAGCAGTAGTCGCGTAAGAGAATTGAATCGGCATCTAGAGTTAGGAGGAAATCACTATCCGGGATTGTTATGTTTCCAGCATGGTGCTTGGAGGTGGCGGTAAGAACTGGGCCGTCTGGTGTTTGGACCTGTTGGTACGTGCCGCCCATTAGCCCAATGTACGCGTTTAGGTTCATGGCTTTGTTTGCGTCATGAGATAGCGAGGCGTATGTTTTTCGCTCGAAAACGGTAATTTCCGCATCAAAGATCCAGGCAAGCCGGCGGTACAATTGGCCTACACGGTTAAAGGGCAGACTTACGCCTTCGTCGCTTGAGGCAGTAAGTGCATCTCCGACCAGGTTTAGGTCCTCGGCTAGGCCGCGCAATACTTGTTCGCCGAAGAATATGTCGACATGGTCATCTCGTATTTCATCGTCTGCAAGCGAGCTTAGCCAGGCTGATGCCCAATTGTATTGCCCAGCGAGATCACTCACCTCTTCGGGCTTCACAAAGGCTTTTTTCGAACCTTTGAGTTCGAAGTCACGGAGTGCGTTAGCAAAACGTACACGTGGCTTATGCAGGGTCTTCATTATGTCTGTGCTGAGTGCACGAGTAGCGTTCAGAGTGGCTGCAGTTTTAGGATTGGTCGGATTGGGTGCGTCATCGAGTAGGAGTATCACTCGCATTCCCGGGTATTCCTGCAGAGCCGCCGACATTAGTGTCTGCCGAATTACCTGCGGCTCCTCACTATATGAAGGCACGAGCACTGTGATGGAAGACTGAGTCTTCGAGAAATGCTGATCGAGTTCAGCTCGCGGTACCCGAACATGCTTACTGAATCTTTGAAGTGCTCCTTGGCGTGCTACTAGATACATCAAGGCCGAGAAGGTTAGAAAAGTGACAACTATCAGATATCCAATGGCCTCCATGGTGAACTGGAAGCTCTGTGGGCCATCAAAAAATTGACGAATAATCGTTGAGATAACGTATGCAGTCCATAGACCTATCGTAAGTACAATTGCCAGTCGACTGGATGCTATTGCGCGAGTCGATGGAATCGGATGAATTGTGGGCAGCGGATGAGTACGTTTCTCCGCACCCCATTGGCGCTTCCGGGTCAACTGAATTTGAGGTTTTTTGCCTCCCATAGACTGGGCTAGATCCTTGTGATGAAATACTTACGAATTTATTTATTATTGCGAAAGAATAATAATGTGATCGAAATCACAATTGTATTAGGTTAGCAGGATACTTATATTATTGCAACGCAGAGATATTGTTCGTCTCGATGCGCCAGCTGATTTTCGATATATCTCTAAGAAACGCGGATGACTGAGCCGCGGATGGTTATGAGGAGCAGCATAATAACGATCGATAAGCCGCCAAGGGCCGGCATTAGCCAGAAGCCAGCCAGCCAGGTGACGACCATAAAGCCAAACAGGGCGGCCCAATTGAGCCGCAAGGTTTCGCGGCCGCTATCTATGAGTAGGTCTGGATGAGCTAATTCCGCACCGCAGGCGATCATGGAAAAAGACATTATCAGCGCCAAGATGCCCTGGGCGATGGTGGTATAGGTAAACGTATTGAACCCGTTTGGGGTGACGCGCAACACAGCCAGTAGGCCCATAGCGATACTTAGGATGAGCAAAATGGCCCCGAGCACTGCTATAGCGAGCCCGACGGCCTTGATAAACCTGAGGTCGTTTTCGTATTGAGCCATCACCGGTTTCCTTCTCTAAGCTTTTTCTAAGTATACACGGTGAAATTATTGGAGTGACATTTGGCATTCATCTCGTTATGATATCGCTAACGGTTAATCAGATAGGAATACCATGGCAGTAGAAGAAGACAGGACAACATTGGAAGCGGTCGGGCGATTGATGCTGGAGTTGGCTGAGACTCGCGGCAAGATGAAGACGATAAAGGATGATCTCAAAGATATCGCCGAACAAAACGAGGAGTACCGCAACCTTCAGGAAGAGCTCAAGGAGGTGTCCGAAAAGCGTGCTACCGCCAAGAAACTGCTCGAAGCTGACAAGGACTACCAGGTGGTTAACTCGGAGCTGGAAGAGCTGAAGTTTAAATACAAGGATCTGCAGGAGATCATGAGCCACCACTTGGTGACGTATTTTTCCGAGACCAACGAAACTCAGCTGACGACACCTGATGGTGAGACCCTACAGGTAGTAGTGAGCGCGAAGTTGGGCAAGGAAGTCGCTAACTAAGCTACTTGGTTTGACCAACCCAACTTAATATGGTATTATATTTTCGGTTTTTTTGACACCGAACTCTCTCCTATGTCCCCCATTCGAGCTCAATTCGATCTGCATTGGGAAGGTTGTTTGCCATGGTTTTTCTTCACGTTGCATCATCTCGCGTCGATCGGAGATTCTGGACTCGGCGAGAATATCTTCGAAGGGAGTGTTCCTGCCGTGAGTCTGATTGTCCGACGCGCGTAACTGCTCTGATCCAGATCCGGGACTGCCGGTCGCTTCAGGACTTTCGAGCGGCGCTAGAGCAATTGGTCGCGCGTAAGCCGAGTAAGGATTCGTTGCGCTATGAGCGCGAGGCGTACGTCCATATCACGTACTGGAGAAATTATCTGGGCGATCTGGAGACAATGCGCAGTCTCACTCGACCACGCGGCCGGAAGTTTGTTCGGGCGCTGCAGGCATTTGTGGCGGACAGGTCGTTGGATGTGTTGTGGGACGACTTGAAGAAGAGTGAGTCGGATCTCGAGAACCGCAACTACCAACAGCACTACCGTTGGTTGTGGGAACAACTGCCCGATTGCGGTAAAATTCAGATTGACCGGTGAGACCCCGGTCTCCTATTACGCCTCGCGGCGTGGCGAATCGTAATCACTTCGGTGATTAACCCGCCCGCTGCGGGGCGATTTGCTTTTGCTACTATTTATTGCCGGCGGTCTGCTTGATGTCGGTGGATTCATTGACGTTGCAGCCGGCCCAGAGGCCGCGATTGTGCTGGCGGGCGTCGGTTTCGAGGGCGCGAAATTCGTCTAGTTTGGTTAGTGGAAAAATAACATAGGCAAAAGCGTAGCCTTCGGATACCAACTTGGCGTTGATGAGGGTGCCGTCGGGCAGATAGACGTAGCGCAGTAGTCGGTGGTATTTGTCGCGGTCGGAGTCGGTGGGGTCGGGTTCTAGGCGTACATCTTTGCCCTCGAGCAGGCTCTTGGTGTAGTCGGAGGCGCGCTGTCCAAAACACTGGACCGGTTTGCGTGGGTCGTGGGTTTCGGGGGTGTCTATGCCGAGCAGCCGCACGGTCTCCTTCCCAGTACCCATAGTGACGTTGATGGTGTCGCCATCAACGACTTTAGCAACGTGCCACAGCCCGGGTTGGGTGGCCAGGACGGTTTGTTTGAACGAGGACGGGGCGACCTGAAAGAAGCCAATTAAGGCGAAAATGAGCGTCACCAGACTGGCGACGGTGAGTCGGCGCCGGTGGCGCCGGACCCGAGGGTGGGATTTCAGTTCGGTTTCCATACGGTATCTATACTCCCACACTCATCGCGTGCGGGCAAATAATATTTCATTTGATGTGCTAACATGACATCTATAACTATGGGATACGGCGATGCTAAACGATTTTAAAGCATTTTTATTGCGCGGAAATGTGGTTGATCTGGCGGTTGCCGTGGTGATTGGGGCGGCTTTTGGGTCGGTGGTGACATCGATGGTGAAGGATTTGATCACTCCCCTGATTGCAGCTATCGGCGGCACCCCGGACTTTAGCGGACTGTCACTTACGGTTCATCATAGTAAGATAATGTATGGCTCGTTTCTGAACGCTTTGATCTCGTTTGTGATCATTGCGGCAGTAGTATTCTTCTTTGTGGTGAAGCCGCTGAATGCGCTGATGACGCGAATGCAAAGCGGCAAGGAGAAGGAGCCGACTCCGGGCGACCCTCAGCTGGAAGTGCTGGAACAGATTCGCGATAGTTTGGCTAAGAGGAAGTAGTTAGTATGAGAGAAATTGGACCAGGAGTACCCCAGGCTCGTTACGAGCAGATAGTGACGGCGGCTGAAGCGTTTTTTGATGCAGCGACGGCTAAACGCGAGGTGCACGCGAGCGATTTTGCGATGGAGCTTGAGGGTGATCCGGTACTCACGATCGAGGGCGATGTAAAATGGCCGGACGGACGGATGAGAGTAGCCAAGACCTTACCTGCGGGCAGGCCGCCGTTTGAATGGCTCATCGAGATTACGGCCAACATCGACGAAGGTGATTATTTTAAACATTATTTGATTCGTGAGAACGATATCGTATTGGCTCAGCGTCGGGAATTAACGCCGATCGATGAGATTGAAGCCAAGATTATTCTCGAGGATTTGGCGACGGCTCACCGGGCTTTATAGAGCCGGTTCGGCGGCATTGTGCACCGGGGCGTTGGAGGTGCGGAGCTCCTTTTCGTCGATGAGATAGAACACAACCAGAGAGACCGCGGCCAGGCCCATGCAGGCAGTAAAGACGATTCCGATGCTGCTGGCGATGGAGTCTTTCGACAGGGCGAGAAAGGCGTTGATTTGAGGCTGGATGACCGTTGGAGTGGCCCGCAATACGTTGGCGGTGGCGGCGTGGGAGGCCAAAACGTTCGGGTCGGAAAGAGTTGCTACAAGTTTGGCGGGCAGGTTGAAGGTTGGCAGAATGCTGATGCTCGACGCGAGATGGTTGTTGAAGATAGTTCCAAGAATGGCTGTCCCGATAGCGCCACCGACGGTTCTGAAGAAAGTGGTAGCTCCGGTGACGACACCGATGTCGGCCGGGCTGAAGAGGTTTTGGGCAATTAGCGGCATCAATGGCAGGCTGGGGCCGATTCCGAGACCAAGAAGCACCATTTCCCAGCTAATGGTCGTGCCGCTAGTTTCGGCGGTAATTCGCGAAAGCAGGTAGAGCGCGAAGGTGGCAATCGACAGGCCGACTAAGCCTAATTTGCGGGTTTTCCCGGTCCTAGAAGTGAGCTGACCGGAGACGATACTGGCGATCACGATACCGGCCATGAGGGGTAGAAGGAGTAGCCCGGAGTTGGTGGCACTCTTGCCGAGAACCGTTTGCATGAATATCGGGATATAGACGATCCCGCCGAACAGTAGGGCGGCAGATAGAATAATCACTAAGTTCACGAGGGCAAATCCGGAGACCTTGAAGAGTCTGAGAGGCAGGATGGGGTCTTCGGCGCGCATTTCGGTGGCAATGAAGGCGACCAGCATGACGGCCGCGATGGCGAAGAAGCTCAAGATCTGAACGGAACCCCAGGCGTATTTGGTCCCGCCCCAGATGAGCGCGAGGAGGAACGGAATGACCGTGCCAGCCATTGTAAGCGAGCCCAGCCAATCGATCTTGCCGCGTGAGTCGGTCTTGATATTGGGCAGCGCGAACCAGGCAATAATGAGGGCCAGGGCGCCGACGGGCAGGTTGACGAAGAAGACCCAGCGCCAGCTGAGGTTGTCGGTGAGGTAGCCGCCCAGGAGCGGTCCGATGACCGAGGCTAGTCCGAAGGTGGCGGCGATGAGACCGGTCCATTTGCCGCGTTCGCGGGGCGGGAAGATGTCGGCAATGATGGTGAAGGCGCCAGCGGCCAGGCCTCCCCCGCCGATGCCTTGGAGGGCACGAGCGGCAATCAACCAGGTCATGCTGGGCGCGATGCCGCAGAGGACGGAGCCGATCAGGAAGATGATCACGTTGAAGAAAAACAGGACTTTGCGGCCATAGATGTCGGAGAGCTTTGAGGTAATCGGTACTGCTACGGCCTGAGCGATAAGGTAGGCGGCTACGACCCAGCTGAGCTCGGTGAAGCCCTTGAGGTCGGTGAGAATCTTCGGCATGGCCGTAGAGACGATGGTTTGATCGAGCGCCGAGAGTAGCATGCCCGCGATGACACTAATAAGGATGCCGGCTTTGGCTCGGCCGCTGAGATGATGAAGCATTATTTACCCTCTAAATTACTAATCTGTTTCAGATGTTTCGATATCGGCAAGCTGTTCGGTGAGGATACTCACGAGTTTGCGCATGCTGGTAGCAGGAACAAGACAGACGATCTCGTCGTGCTTGATGAACGCCATTAGCTTATCGCCGGATTTGAGACCGACTCTCTCGCGGATGGCAGACGGAATAACCACCTGGCCGCGTTCGCCAACGGTGACGATGTCCATGGAGCACTTGTCGAAATTTGGACCTGTTGTTTGATCTGACATGTTATTCATATTATTCATACAACTAGGTAGTGTCAAGACTTGACCAATTCCAGCTTATCAACGTCCGATCTTTAAGTGTCGCGGGCAACCGCCTTGGCCTAGGTAACCTCACTTATTATCAGACTTCGGCCGGTCATTGCTTCAGGGGCTGGTAGGCCCATTACTTCCAAGACTGTGGGCGCTATATCGCTTAGCCCACCGTCGCCACGGAGAGTTTGGGCGTTCGAGCCACAGAGGATGACGGGAACGGGGCTAGTCGTGTGTGAAGTTAGGGGCTGGCCGGTTGTTGAGTCGACTTTGTATTCGGCGTTGCCGTGATCGGCTGTTATGAGAACGGCAGCATTTCGCGCGAGTGCAGCATCGGCGATATCTCCGAGGCATTTATCGATGGTTTCGATGGCACTGACGATGGCCGGGAATATGCCCGAATGCCCTACCATATCGGCATTGGCGAAATTTACGACGATGAATTCGTGTTCGCCGGAATGCAAATCATCAATAACCGCTTTCGCGACGGAGCTAGCCATCATTTCCGGCGCCAAGTCATATGTGGCCACTTTTAGCGAGGGAATCATCTTGCGGTCTTCCTTTTCAAACGGTTTCTCGCGGCCGCCATTGAGAAAGTACGTTACATGGCCGTACTTTTCGGTTTCGGCAACATGCAATTGGTGTATGCCGTATCGGCTAACGGTTTCGGCGAGGCTGTGATTGATGTTGGGTTTGGGAAAGGCAACCGGAACAGCCAGGCTGCTGTCGTACTGCGCGAAGGTCACCAAATGGAGGTTGCGAACGACGCGTTGGCGCTCGAACTCCTGGAAGTCGGTATCGACCAATGCGTGGGTGAGCTGGCGGGCCCGGTCTGGCCGGAAATTAAAGAATACTACGACGTCGCCATCGTTGATTTTTACGCGGTCGCCCGGCTGAGTCGCGATCGATACGGGCTGGAGAAATTCATCGGTTTCGCCAGCGTCATAGCGTTCCTGAATATAACCGGCCGTGTCTGGATGTGTGGGATGATTATCATTGGTTAACATGTCATACGCCTGACGGGTCCTCTCCCAACGGTTATCGCGATCCATGGCGAAATAGCGGCCGGCCACGCTGGCAATTTTCGCTGTACTCACGGCCTCGAGGTCGGCATTAAAGCTGGTAAGAATCTCGTGGGCGCTTGATGGTGGGACGTCGCGACCATCGGTGAAGGCATGAACGTAGACTACTTTCTGCCCGAGATTATGGGCCAGCTTGGCGACGGCAATAGCACTGTTTTGGTGGCTATGAACGCCGCCGGGCGAAACGAGCCCCATGATGTGCAGCGCGGTTTGGCGCTGTTTGGCGGTTTCTATGGCGGAGATCAATACTTCATTCTGATCAAAACTACCGCTGGCGATTTCTTTATGCTGTCGGGTGAGAGGTTGGAAAGTAACTCGCCCGGTGCCGATAGTGAGGTGACCTACCTCTGAATTACCTTGTTGCCCTTCGGGAAGGCCTACAGCTTCCCCGCTGGCAGCAACGGTAGTATGCGGGAACTTAGCGCGGAGCCGGTCAAGATTGGGAGTTTGAGCAGCTTGGATGGCATTGCCGAATGCGTCCGGATTTTCGCCCCAGCCGTCGCAGATTACGAGTACGAATGGTTTACGAGAACGCATTAACGTTCCAGAGCTTGGCGTCCGGCGAAGACGGCGCTGTCGCCGAGAGATTCTTCGATGCGCAGGAGCTGATTGTACTTGGCGACACGGTCGGTACGGGAGAGTGAGCCGGTTTTGATTTGGCCCGTAGCCAGTCCGACGGTGAGGTCGGCAATGGTGGTGTCTTCGGTTTCGCCGGAGCGATGCGAGATGACGGCGGTCCAACCGGCCTCGCGAGCCATCACGACAGCTTTGATGGTTTCGCTGAGGGTACCGATTTGGTTGAGTTTGATGAGGATGGAGTTGGCGCTAGACTCCTTGATGCCGCGCGCCAGGAAGTCGGTGTTGGTTACGAATAGGTCATCACCGACGAGCTGAAGTTTGGAGCCGAGCTTGGCGGTGAGCTGGGCCCAGCCCTCCCAGTCGTCTTCGGCCAGGCCGTCCTCGATGGACACGATCGGGTACTTGGCGGCCAGATCGGCTAAGAATTCAACCATTTCGTCGCTGCTAAGGACTTTATTCTCGGTACCAAGGTGGTACTTGCCATCTTTGTACAGTTCACTGGCGGCCACGTCGAGACCAAAGGCGATATCGGTCCCTAGCTTATAGCCGGCCTGCTCAACGGCTTTAGTGATCAGTTCGAGGGCTTCGGCATTACCATTTTTGACTTGAGGTGCATAACCGCCCTCGTCGCCAACCGTGGTGCCGTAACCCGCTTCTTTAAGCACTTTGGCCAGAGCGTGGAAAACTTCACTCCCCCATCTGATGGCTTCGGTAAAGCTGCTGGCTCCCACTGG
>DIZX01000001.1:15229-25764 GCA_002429485.1 Patescibacteria group bacterium UBA6017
GTGACGGCTTCCGAAACCTCGCTATTTACGAAGCCCACGGCCTTGGTAACTCCCTTGCCACCAAAAGCCTTCTCGCCGTCGCGCAGTTCGTGGGCTTCGTGCGAGCCGGTGGAGGCGCCTGACGGGACGGCGGCCCGGCCGAGTGTGCCGTCTTCGAGCGTAACGTCGGCTTCAACGGTGGGATTACCGCGGGAGTCGAGGATTTGGCGGGCGTGGATGTGAGTGATTTTCATGAAGTCTCCTGTTATGGCCAGATTTATCGTCGACATCATTATAGCCCGTAGGTGCAGTGGTAATCCAATGGTCTAACACATGTAAAAGCCTCGCAAGCGAGGCCCTCACATTAGATGAAGACTCCTCTCTTACGAGGCGGTGGGTGGGGGCTCAAGCCCCCTGGACAGGGATGTCAATCCAGAGGGCTTGGTACCACGGCATTACCGAAACAGTAAAGGTCGTGACGTGCATGGATGACTGGCTTGGCAGTGAGCTGGATTGACCCTCAGCTACCCAGTATCATGCCGACCAAGAAGAGGAGCCCCGCCAATAAGAACAATGCCGAACGCGTGTCTTGGCGCTGCCGAATGCTCTCGCGATCTCGGCTGGCTGCCTCCCCCTCGTGGTGGTTGATCCGCCTCAACACTTCCGTGTTGTCAGGGTAGCGGACGAGGGTCCATATTGCCAGGACGAGCCCTGCTACTATCATGATTGTTGCGACAAATGTGAGCATGATCGAATCTCCCTGGGTGTGAGGTGCGGAATCTGTCATATTCACATACAGATAAAAATATCTTAGCATACTATCCTTCATAAGTCAAGGCAATGTAGATAGAATGAGGTAATAAGTAGGCCGTGATGGGGAAAGCCGTTAATATAATGGAATGGCAGCCTTTATACCCGTAGAAAAAATCCAAGAATACCGCGATAGTACGCCCAATGTAATGGCATTGAAGCTCCAAGAGCTGGAGGTGACGCAGTTTTGGAGCGTAATATTTTCGCCCAAGGGCATTGCTAGCCTCACAAAGCAGGATATGACGGGGTTTTTGAGCTACCGGCAGAATAAACGTTGGCGCGAGATCAGCCGTGATGACGTGACAGCGGATATGGAGCGGCTGCGGGCGGCATTGTTGGTGTTGATTGATGAAAGTCGGCCGGTGGCGGAGCGGGTAAATGCGCTGGAGCCCGGTCGCGGTGAGTTGGCCGTGCCACATCTGGGTAAGGCCAAGCTTACTCCCCTGCTGCTCGTGACGTATCCGAGGAAATACGGGGTGTGGAACGACTACTCCGAGCGGGCTTTGATGGGTATGGGCCTGATGCCGGAGTTTGAACCCGGGGCGCGGTTAGGAGACCAGTATGCGGCGGTAAATGACGTGCTGGCGGAGCTGGCGACCACCTACCGTGTGAGTATGTGGTGGTTGGACGTGATCTTGGAACGCGTGGCGCGGTTGGTGCGTTAAGTGGATTGCGGTGCGGAGGCTATTGCTCCGGGGCGGGGTGTTTGGGGCAGACGTGCTGAGAGTCATTGACCCAGTTGGTGCCGAAATTTTGGGCTAATTGTTCGGAGCCGCTTGGACCCCAGCTGCCTTCTTTGTAAACTTCCGGCGGGACATCGCTAAGCTTCCAGGCGTCGAGTACCGGTTGCAGAAGCTTCCAGCTGGCCATTACTTCGGCGCTGGTGGCAAACAGGGATTGATCGCCGCGCATGGCGTCCATGAAGACGCGCTGGTAGGCATCCGGCTGATGGCCGTCGAAGGTACCCGAGTAGCAAAATTCCATTTGAACGGGCTGGACTTCGGCGGTAAATCCGGGCTTCTTGGCTAGGAGTTTGAGGGAAATGCCTTCGTTGGGCTGGATGCGGATAATAAGCAGGTTATCGGAAATTGAGCGTCTGGTGCGGTCCTTGAAGGCCACGACGATTTCAGTTGCCTTGGTGGCGGTAGATTTGCCGGTACGCAGAAGCACCGGAACGCCGCCCCAGCGCGAGTTGGCAACTTCCAGCTTGAGGGCGGCAAACGTTTCGACGGTGGAGTCCGGTTTTTCAACTTCGTCGGTGTAGCCCTCGTATTGGCCGCGCACGGCGATATCTTCGACGTGCTTGGGGGCGATTTGCTCGATACTTTCCAGTAGCAGGAGTTTTTCGCGGTGGATGGCTTCGGAAGTCAGGTCTTCGGGATACTCCATCATCACGAGAGCCATCAGCTGCATCAGGTGACTCTGGACGAAGTCGCGCAGGGCGCCAATATTTTCGTAAAATGCGGCCCGTCCCATAATGCCGATTTTCTCGATAGCGGTAATCTGGATGTGGTCGATAAATTGGCGGCTCCACATGCCCTCGATGAGCGGGTTGTTGAAGCGGAAGGTGAGAATGTTTTGGGCGGTTTCTTTGGCCAGGTAGTGGTCGATGCGGAAGATCTGCTTCTCTTCGAAATGCTCGGACATGAACGCAATGAGATCCTTGGCGGAGTCGTAGTCATCGCCGAAGGGTTTTTCTACGAGGATGCGACTTTCGCGGTCGTCGTTCTTGGACCCATTGAGACCGGCGGAAGCGAGGTTGCCAATGACCGACTTGAAGATGCTGGGCGGAATAGCCAGATAGAAAAGGTGGTTGAGCTTAACCTCCGCTATTTTATCTAGCTCGCGCAGCTTGGCGGCTAGCAGTTTGAAGTGGTCGGGGTTGGTGCTATCCATTTTTACCGTATGGATGCGGGCTTTTAGCTTAGCGAGGACATCGAGGTCGACTTCGGAGTGGGAGCGCAAAAGCTGAATCTCGGCTTCCTGAATGATCTCGGTGACGTCGGGCTCGCGGCGAAAAATTCCGACAATGGCGAATTTTTCGGGCAGGAGTCCCTCGCTCTCGAGGTGGTAGAGGGCCGGGAGCAGCATGTGTTGAGCCAAATCGCCGGTAGCGCCAAAGATTACGAGCGCGGCGGGGGTGGTAGCTGAAGGTTTCACTTTGAGCCTCGGTTGAGGTTATGACCGCCGAAGGCGTTGCGCAGTGCCGCCAGCAGCTTGGTGGCATGGCTGATCTGGCCGGCCTCACTGTCGGCCCGGGTTTTGAGGGCGACGTCGAGGGCCGGCATGGGCACGCCCGCAGCATCGGCAACTTCGCTCGTCCAGAGGCCTTCTCCGGACTGGGCGACGTAGCCTTCAATGCCGTCGAAATTGGGATTTTCCTGGTATATACCGGCAATGAGCTCATTTAATCCTGAGGCAATGATGCTGCCATGCTGCCAGACGTTGGCTACGGCCGCCAAATCGAGGTTCTTGATCGGGCCTTCGGCCAGTAGCTGGTACCCCTCGGCGTAGGCTTGCATGAGGCTGTATTCGATTCCGTTGTGGACCATTTTGACGTAATGCCCGGCACCGCTGGCGCCGAAGTGGTGATGGGCGCCGCGCGGAGCGGCCAAAGTATCCAGGACAGGGGTAATGGCGTTAACTGGCTCGACCGGGCCGCCGACCATCATTGAGAACCCGTTAGTTAGGCCAAGGATGCCGCCCGAAGTGCCAACGTCGATGAGAGTAATGCTGCTCGTGCTGAGCTTGGCGCTGCGTTGGATGGTGAGACGAAAATCAGAGTTGCCACCATCAATCAGGACTGACCCGGCAGGAAGGAGCTCGGCAAAAATATCTAACTCTGGGCCGACAAAGTCCGAGGGGATCATGAGCCAAATAATGGCTTGGCCTGGCAATAGACTCACTAGCTCGGCGCGGTCCTTGGCAGGTACGGCACCGGCCTTGGCCATATCGGCGACGGCTTGCGCGTTAATATCGGTTACGACTACTTCGTGGCCGTCCGTAAGAAGCTTTGTGACAATCTGGGCACCCATTTTTCCTAAACCAACGAATCCTATTCGCATCAGCATTACCTCTTTGTTGGTATTATCATACACGGTTTGACCGCACAGAGCGCCGAACAGGGTATAATGATGACTTATGGCTATATCTGTTACATTCGAAAAGATCGTTGGCGGGGGCAAGGCTCTGGGTTATCTCGACGGCCGACCGTGTTTTGCGGCCGGTCCGTTGCCGGGCGAAACGGCTGAAGTGGTTATTATCAAGGACAAACCCGGCTTCGTTGAGGCTAGCGTGGTCAAGATCACCAGCCCGGCGCCGCAGCGCAATCTGCCGGCCGAGGATCATTATCTGTCGTGTTCTCCGTGGCAAGGAGTTGAGTATGCCTACCAGCTGGAGCTTAAGCGCACGGTGCTGGCGGATGCGTTTGCGCGCCCTGGCCTGGAACTTGCAATTGCAGATATGGTTGGGGCTTCGAATCAGCTAGGTTATCGCAATAAGCTTGAGTTTTCGGTAAAGCCTTCGGACGGCCATTTGGATTTGGCATTTCATGAGCGTGGGAGCTACGAAGGCTTAGTGGCCTTGCCTCATGGCTGCACCCTCGGTTCCGAGGCTATGAATAAAGCTGCCCTAGAGCTAATTGATCGAGCCAACAAGTTAAAGCTCGGCGGGTACATGGAAACACTGACGGTTCGTCAGAGCAGCGACACCGGCCAGATTCTCGGCCACATCGCCCTTCATCAGGTGCCGAAGCGCGATTGGAGCGGCTTGGCGGTTCCTGGCCTCGCCGGGGTGGTATTGTCCCGGGTGAGGCGTCGTGTGGACCACGAGCTCATCTGGAGCACCGGCGAGACGCAGCTGAGCGACAAATTGGGAGGCGTGGAGCTTACCTATCCGTATAATGCCTTCTTCCAGACTAACGTCGGGATGTTTGAGTTGGTACTGAAGGCGATATTAGACGCGATGCCTAGAAATGCCCGCATAGTTGATTTATACGGCGGCGTTGGGACGATCGGCCTCGCTGCAGCGAAGTTTTCGACTGAGGTGCTGGGGGTCGAGATTAATGAATCGAGTGTAAAGCTGGCGGAGGAAAACGCCGATAAGGGCGGCCTCACAAACTACCGGGCGATCGCCACGATGGCCCAACGGCTGAATCCGGAGCTGTTGGCGGGCGTTGACTGTGTGGTAGTGGATCCGCCGCGGGCAGGGCTTGAATTGCAGGTCGTGAAATCATTATTGGCGGCTGCGCCTGCGAGAATCATCTATTTGTCGTGTAACCCGGCGACCCAGGCCCGCGACATAGCATTGCTCAAGGAGAAATACACTCCTTCGGATGTTACCGGTTTCGATCTTTACCCCGGTACGCTGCACCTGGAATCATTAGTCGTACTCGACCGTATTTAGTAGTTGGCGGCGGCGTAGCCCGGGAAGTTGTCTTGTTTGAACCTGGCCATTGGCAGGTTGTTGGGCGGCAGGCACAATTTGGTGAGCGATTTTGGCCCCGATACATATACGGTATGTTCGGTGAGGTCGGGGTAGAGCTGGGCGATTTGGTCGACGGTGATATATTCGGTCTGAAGTTTGAGCTTGAGGGTGGGGTCCGTCTTGGACCAGTCAGTTAATTCCTGCTGAAATACCGCCTGGGTACCAGGCTGGTGCGCATATATTAGCGTGGCGTTTACCGGCAGTTGGCGGTGAATGCGGTCCTTGATGATGGCGTAGAACGGCGTGATGCCAATACCCTGGGCGGCGAAAATATGCGGCTGCGGCGAGGGCCGCCAGATGAAATCACCCGCCGGAGCATCGATTAGCTCTATGGGGCCGCCGATAGGTAGGCCTGCAAGGGCCTGCTTAAACGACGTTTGAGTAATGCGCGTACAGACAGTTATTTGTTCTTCGTAGGAGGCAGCAGCGATCGTGAAGAAGCGCGTGGTTCCCTCTTCGTCTGTATGTGGGTGCGGGAGGCCAAGTTTCACGAATTGTCCCGCGGTCCAAATAATCGGCGTTTCACAGGTAAATTTGAAGCTCCAGATGTTGTCTGCGAGATGGGTTTTTTGGGCGAGTTGAAGTTTAATCATCTTCCAGTACTATACACCGGGCCCCTATAGCACAAAAAACCGCGACTGAGTCGGGTTTCTTGTTTGTCTTTGTCGGCTTTGGGTTCTCTGTAGACCCAAAACCGACTTCAATTCTCTATCCAAGCTCTCTATCGCTTTAGCCGGGTTTTTTGCGATGATGCTGAGGCCCGCGGGCGCTATTTCTGTACGTTCCTATGATCACATAGGTCCGGGGTTGAGAGTATGGACATTATTCTAAATTATGGCGTTATACGTCTATGCTTTTCTGGTGGATGTGGTTTATGGATTCCTTCGAAAAGGCACAAAAAAATACGCCCGAGATTGCTCAGGGGCGTATTTTTTATGTTTGGCTAGCTAATCGTATAGATTAGTAGCGGTTCGGGCGAGGGGCACGCTCAGGCATCGGCTTGGCGATGTTGACCGTGAGGCGGCGACCATCTAGCTCTTGGTCACCCAAGAGGCGGATAGCGTTCTGTGCTTCTTCGTCCGAGCTCATCTCGACAAAGCCGAAGCCCTTCGAGCGGCCGGAGTCGCGGTCCATGATGACCTTAGCAGAAACGACGGTACCAGCTTGGGCAAAAGCCTCAGCCAGAGCTTCGTCTGTGGTGTTGAACGACAGTGAGCCGACAAAAAGTTTATTAGCAGGCATTAATATGATCTCCTTGGGAATGCGGGAGGTTTGAAAATTCCGCGAGCCCTTAATATTTTGCTCCGGAATAAGATTCGCGTGATTGCGGCCGAAACCGCTCTACTAAAACCGACAGGCTAGGCCTGCTTCAAGATTGTGCTCAGTATAGCACATTACGCTAGGAAATACCAGTCATACTGCTAAGCTGGCGGCGCGGCCCCTATATTTACTTTGGTTACGTGCTTGTGCGCCACCGATCCATCGCTGCGTATATCGTAGATGACAATTTCCCCAAATAGCATTTCAACTCTTTCGATCTCCCGATCGGTGTCCTTATCGAGATACTTCATGAGCGCGCGGATCGAGTTGCCGTGGGCCGCAATAATAACATTTGAGCCTTGTTCGAGAAGTGGGCGTACGTGTTGCTTATAGTACGGAACGACACGTTCATACACCATTTTTAAGGTTTCGCCTCCCGGAACCGAATCATCCCATCCGCGTCGCCACTTAGTGAACTGGGCTACGCCGAACTCCTTTTCGACGGTCCATTTGTTCATGCCAGTGAGATCACCGTAGTCGCGTTCATTGAGCTCGGGAGCTGCGTGGACCGGAATGTCCCAGTTATTGGTTTGCATAATTATGCTGAGCGTTTCAGAGGCTCGGGATAATTTGGAGGTGAAGGCTATGGCTGGTGCTTGGTCCTTGATTGCTTTTGCCGTGAGGCTGGCATCGTGTTGGCCTTTGTCGGTAAGGGGTACGTCCCAAACACCAGTCCAAAGAGATTTGGCATTAAAGGCGGATTCACCATGTCTGACGAGAATGAGTTTAGTCATTGTTTATATATACCCCAATGCCCATTCGATAAGCCCCATACGGATCAGTAGACCGTAGTGCATTTGTTTGAAATATATTGCTCTGGGGTCGGAATCGACTTCGAGCTTGATCTCCCCTACTCTCGGCAGGGGGTGCATGAGCCTGGCGTGGGGTGGCATCAGGGTTACCTCGGCCAGACCTAGGCTGTAGTCTTCGCCGGTGGTCGGGTGGGCGGCCAGATAGTCGGTTTGAGCGTCGTTGATGCGCTCCTTCTGGATGCGGGTCCAATAGACGATATCGGCCGCGGCAAGTGCCGGCTTAACTTCGGCGGTTTCATTGTACTGAATGTTTTTGGATCTGAGCTCGGCCAGAATGTCGTCCTTCATTTCGAAGGTGGGCGGGGCGATGAAGGTGAAGGTGTTGTTCGGGAACTTGGCGGCTAGTTTCACGAGGCTGCGGGTAGTTCGGCCGTTGGCTAAATCACCGCCCATAACGATATGGAGGCCGCTGGTGCGCCCCAGTTCGCGTTGGATGGTATACAGATCAAGCAAGGCCTGGGTGGGGTGTTCGCCGCTGCCGTCACCGGCATTGATGATGGGCACGCTTGAGACGGCGGCAGCCTGGGCGGCTTCGCCGTCTTTGGCGCTGCGCAGGACAATCATGCTGGGGCGGTAGCTGCAGATGGTTCTGATGGTATCTTCGAGGGTCTCGCCCTTAGCCACCGAGGAGAATTGGACGCTTTGGGTGCCGAGCACAGCCATGCCCATATGGGTGGCGGCAAAGCCGAATGATTCGTAGGTACGGGTCGATTCTTTGTAGAAAAGCCGATACAGGATGTGCCCGGATAGTCGGTTGCCTAGCTGATGATAGCGGCGCTGATCTTCGACGGCTTCTCCGGCACGGTCGGCATACTCGAAGATGCGGCTGATAAGATTAGTATCGAACTGGTCGGCTGAGAGGATGTGTCGAAGGGGCGTTACGGATTGTGGCATGGACTTCCTCCTAATATTTTGTCTTCGGAACTATAATACACCTAATGCTCCAGATGCATCCTTCGAAATACACATCTATAACCAAAGGAAAAAGGCATGATCACGTATAAGTACCGGAGTATCCGGGACGAGAAATTGTTGGTGCTCGATGCCTTTAAGACGGGCGCTCTAGTCGACTGAGGCGGCCAATTTGGCGATGAAGGCGTGAACCTGCTCTACGGAACTCAGGTGGTAGCGGGCAATCGAGCTGCCAATGCCGACCTTGATCGTGTAAGCCCCGACCGGTAGGGCGGCAAACATGTCCTCATCTGTATAGTCGTCGCCGATCGCGAGAATGAAGTCGAAGGCTCCTTCGGACAATTTCTGCTTGACCGTGGCCCCCTTGGTGATGAATCGGGGCTTGAATTCAAGAATTTTATTGCCTTGAAACACCTCGATGTCGGAGTCGCGGAGCTTCTTTTCGACGTCGTGCTTGAGGTTGGCTTTGCGGACATAGGCCAGCTCGGGGTTGACGTTTCGATAGTGCCATACCAGGGAGAAATTTTTGTTCTCTATCAGCGCTCCGGGCGTGCGTTCGGTTATGGCCTCCAGGAGGGGCAAGATCGGTTCTTTCCAGTCAGCCGGAAATTCGGATCGAGGCGTCCATTTGCCGTGGTCTTTGATCCAGGCGCCGTGCTCGGCGACCAATGAAACCGGGAGTTTTGAGAACCACGATTCGAGCGCGCGCTTGGGGCGCCCGCTGACGATCATTACTTCATTGCCGGGGGTGTGGCTAAGTTTCTTGAGGATTCGCATTAATTTGCTGGTCGGCCGTGATGAAATCGGCCGAATATCAGATACGAAGCCTGTGAGTGTACCGTCGTAGTCGAGCATCAATAGGCGCTTCGTGGCCCCCTTATATTTTTTGACAATTTCGTCCATTACCGGGGACGTAAGAAAATTCAGATCGTGAGCCGAGCGTTGCTCATTGGCATATGACAATTGTTCAATAAAATCTTCGGCCCATCGTTCAACGGTGTAGTGAGATAGGCGATTTTGCATTGTAGTTAACCTGCGGCGCTGTTCGGTAGGGGTCATCTTGAGGGCATTCTCGAGGGCCCGGACAATGCCCGCGCGGTCGTTGGGGTTCACTTTGGTGGCCTCGGGGAGCTCATCTGCCACTCCGGCCATTTCACTGATAATCAAGACCCCATTGCGGCTCTGCTTGCTGGCGATATACTCCTTGGCGACGAGGTTCATGCCGTCGCGCAGCGGCGTCACTAAGGCGACGTCGGCGCGGCAGTAGAGGGCCACAAGCTCATCGAAGGGGAGGTTTTTGTACTGGTAGGAAATTGGTGACCAGTCTACGGTGGAATATGTGCCGTTTACCCGACTCACGGCACGTTCGATGTCGTCGCGCATTTGTTGGTACGCGCCAACGGTGATGCGGGACGGTACGGCCACCACTACTAAGACGATTTTTTTGTGCCAACGGGGATTCTTCTCTAGGAAGTAATCGAACGCCTCAAGCCGTTCCAAGATCCCCTTCGAATAATCGAGGCGATCTACCGACAGAACAATCTTTTGGTCATTAAAGTGTTTTTTGAGGGCTAATATCTCGGATTTTACGTTGGCCGACTTGGCGGCGGTGGCGAACTTTTCGTAGTCGATACCGATCGGAAAGACATCGGCGCGTACGAGCCGATCCCCGACGATAATGGATGACAGTTTATTGTCATACCCTAGTGTTCGCAGCACCCCACTCAGGAAGTGTCGGGCGTAGTCGTAGGTATGAAATCCCACCAGGTCGGCTCCGATGAGCCCCGCCACAACCTCTTTGCGGTCGGGAAGCAGGCGGTAGATCTCGTAAGACGGGAAGGGGGTATGAAGAAAGAAGCCAATCGAACTTTCGGGTAATTCGGCACGGAGCATTTGGGGAAGCAGCATCAGGTGGTAGTCGTGAATCCAGATTGAGGATTTATTGGTGGCATATTTGAGGACAATGGCTTCGTAGAGCTTGTTTACTTTCTTGTATTCGTCCCAGTAGTCGGCGCGGTGAGTGGTGAGTGACTGAAAGTAATGAAATAACGGCCAGAGAGTGCCGTTTGAGTAGCCGTTATAGAAGTTCTCGATTTGTTTTGAAGTCAGGAAGACCGGGTAGCATTTGTGCTTCGCCAGCTCCTTGCGGATGGTTTTTTTATCTTCCGCCGTGAGATCATCGGAAGCTATGCCAGGCCAGCCGATCCAGATATACTC
>DIZX01000001.1:25928-26795 GCA_002429485.1 Patescibacteria group bacterium UBA6017
AGTTTGCCGTTTACTTTCGACACACTAATAGGCAGCCTGTTCGAAACTACGATTAGGCTAGGGGTGGCCAAGGTCAATCTCCAAAGCAATAATTAATTAAGTCCAACATGTATTATACCAAGGCTGTCGAGCCCAAGCACTGTTTAGACTAGATGCTAGCGGCGGTAACTCGGTTGTTAGATCGTTCGGCAGGGACTTGGGCTGGTTTGGCGGCTAGAGCGTAGATGCCGAAGAAGCTGGCTGCATAGAACAAATCGCCGAGCATGGTCCAGCGCAGGAAGGGCAGGCCGGCAATCAGGCTAGCGGCTAGTCCGGAGAGGTCACGGGCGTAGGATCCGGCGGCCCATACGCCGAAGTTGGTGATGAGATAGAACTGCAGTGAGGCCAGTACGGTAATTGCTCCGATGCGGGCGACGCTGCGGCGTTTCTGTAATGCGAGACCAATCAGGCCACTAACCATGAAGCTGCCCCAGACCCAGAGTGTGGTGGGGTTAATCATGGCACTCAAGGGCTGAATTTGGCTGAAATTGAAGATGTGGGCGCTGAACGGGTTGATGTAGAGCAACAGATAGTCGCTTATGGCGATGGCTGCAAGAGGTACAAGCAAGGCGTATTTTCTTGGCAGATAAGCGGCGGCAAAAAGGGCGGCGGCGGTGATGGGTGCAAAATTGGGAATATGCGGTGCGAGGCGCATTGTGATGGCGCTGACAATAATAGTAGTGATCATTATTGCGCTTTGCTTGGGTGAAACTGACATCTTAAACCTTCTTTCTTGTGGTTGATTGTATCATGTACCAGATCGCAGCTATAGCTAGGAGGGCCAATAACGCCATACAACGAATAATTCGGCGTGGAGCGTGTCTTAGA